>JAOUMU010000125.1 GCA_029881335.1 Nitrospinota bacterium
GCCAGATCGAAGGCCAGATACTCCGCCGCCGTTAGCGCCAGCCGGGGTGTGATGAACCGCTCTATCACCGGGTCCCCCGCCAGATTCATAAACACCACGGAGCGCTCTATGGCGCCGCTATGGTGGAACGAGTTGTAAAAGTAATCCGCCTCCCGGCCGGTGATCCCCATCCCTGCGAATACCAGAGCGAACTTGCCAAGCTGGCCTGCCAGTCCGGCGTTGTTGATGATAAGGTTTGCCAGCTCGTTGGCAGGCAGCCCGGCGCCGGAGAATATGGGCAGCTTCTGTCCGCGGGCAAGGGTGTTTAATCCATCAATGGCGCTCACTCCTGTCATCATGAAGTCGCGGGGCAGCTCCCGCCGGACGGGATTGATAGCCGAGCTGGAGACATCACGGCGGTGGGCGGGGATCAGTGGCGGCGCGCCATCCATCGGGACGCCATCCCCCTTGAACATCCGGCCCAGGATAAGCGGGGAGAGATTCATCTCTATTGGCTCCCCCTGGAAGCGGACCACGGCCGTGGCGGGGCTTATCCCCCTGGTGGGGCCGAACACCTGTAGAGCCGCGAACTTGTCGCTGATTTCAATCACCTGACCCAGCATGCTGGTACCCTTGCCTATGTCGATAGTGGCCATTTCGCCATAGGCGACTCCCTTGATACCCCGGACGAATATCAGCGGCCCCTTCACCGCGTCCACGGTCATATATTCGGTAACGATACTCCGGCTCATTTATCCTCCAGACTATCGAAAAAGGTTTTGTATTCTTCCCTCAGCGATTCTATAAGGGCGTCCAGCCCTTCCGGGGGCGCTTCTTTCAGGCGCAGCAGCCTCTCCACCAGGGGCGAGGTTATAATATCCTCCAACATTGCGCCGCGCCCCACGGCGGCGTTCATGGCGGCGATAAAGCCGAGGATGGTCTCCAGGGTTTTCAGTTGCCGGGACAACGGACAACTGACATCCACTGGATGGACAGCGCTCTGGCGCAGGTATCCCTCGCGGATGATCCTCCCCGCCTCCAGAGCGGTCCGCTCCCTCTCCTCCATGGAGTCCGCTCCCACGATCCGCGCTATCTCCTCCAGCTCTTCCTCCCGCTGCAGGATAGCCTGGGTTTTTGCGATCATCTCCGGCCACCTGTCTCCCACATTTTCAGTAAACCAGCGGGTCATGGCCCGGTGTGTGAGGCTATAGCTTGTCCTCCAGTTGATGGCGGGGAAATGGCGCTGGTAGGCAAGTTGCGTATCCAGCCCCCAGAATGTGGAGGCCATCCTGAGGGAAGCCTGTGTCACCGGCTCGCTGAAGTCGCCCCCCGGTGGGGAAACCGCCCCGATGATGGTCAACGATCCGGTCTCTTCTGGCCGGCCCGCCGCGGCCACCTTCCCGGCCCGTTCATAAAAGGCGCCCAGTCTGCCGGACAGGTATGGGGGATAGCCCTCTTCTCCGGGGATCTCCTCCATGCGGGAGGATATCTCGCGCAGAGCTTCCGCCCATCGGCTGCTGCTATCCGCCAGCGCCACTACGTCATAACCCATGTCCCGATAATACTCGGCGATGGTTACTCCCGTATAGATGGAAGCCTCCCTGGCCGCCACCGGCATGTTGGAGGTGTTGGCGATCAGGATGGTCCGCTCCATAAGGGGCCTTCCTGTGGCCGGGTCTGAAAGCTCCAGCAACTGCTCCACGGTATCGGCCATTTCGTTGCCCCGCTCGCCGCAGCCGATGTAGATGATGATCCTGGCTTCAGAATGCTTGGCGATGGTCTGCTCCAGCACGGTCTTGCCGGAGCCAAAGCCTCCCGGGATGATTCCCACTCCCCCAAGGGCGATGGGGAACAATGAATCTATCACCCTCTGGCCGGTGACCAGGGGTCGTGTGGAGGGGAGCCTTTTGCCGACGGGTCTGGGCTTTCGAATGTTCCATTTCTGTCGCATATATAGCAATGTCCCGTCCGCCAGTTCCGCCACCGGGTCGGTGATGGTTTTTGGCCCAG
This sequence comes from Nitrospinota bacterium, assembly GCA_029881335.1. Taxonomy (GTDB): domain Bacteria; phylum Nitrospinota_A; class UBA7883; order UBA7883; family UBA7883; genus JAOUMU01. Next base: position 1,990 of record JAOUMU010000125.1, read on the forward strand.
CGAATACTTTGGCCACCTCGCCGGATACGCCGTGGGGAACCATGATCTTGTGGTTTACGAGCTCCGTCTCCGGAACATGACCCAGTTCGGCCCCCCCAGCCACCATTTGGCCCGGCGCCACTTTCGGGCGGAATTCCCACTTGGCGGAGCGGTCCAGCCTGGGGATTTGGGCGCCCTTGCTGATGAAATCCCCCCACCCGGAGGCCAGCGCCTGCAGAGGGCGCTGTACACCATCGAATATGCTTCCCAGCAGTCCAGGTCCCAGTTCCACGGAAAACTCCTCCCCGCTACGCTCCACCCTGTCGCCGGGTATAAGGCCGGTGGTGTCCTCATACACCTGGATAGTTGCAATCTCTCCCTCGATCCTGATAACCTCGCCGATGAGCCCCATGGCGCCCAGCTTCACCACCTCGCCCATGAACGAGCCGGCCATATCAGAGGCCTGCACCGCAGGCCCCGCCACCCTGGTTATTCTCTGACTCATCAGAATTTTATCCTGAAGTGGAATCCAAGGGCCCTGAAAGCCATCTCCTCTGTGTATTTATCCGCCTCTGGGCTGACGTTCCACATCTCCGGATAGCGATAGCGCGCCAGGATGGGAAGTACGGAGCGTTTCAGGGCGGCCTGGTTGCGGCGGCTTATCCATGGCTCCATCTCCTCCGGCATGGCAAGTATACCTACATCCTTTTCCCGGATGGCCCGCTCCAGGATCTGGTTTAGCTGGTCCGGGGTGTTCACGGGAGAGGCTTGGGCTCCACCCAGCCGGAATCCCGCCTCCTGGCCCCACCGGCACACTACCTTCATCATCCTGGCCTGGCTCATGACATGCGGGCCCCTATGAATCGGCGCGAAACCACATCCACAGTGGAGCAGGTGGCGCCGCAGTAGATGGCGTTTTTCACATCTGCGATCATGGCGTCCAGCTCCTCGATAAACAGGAAGAAGCCCCACGCTCCACCTGGATTGGCTATATGCATTCTCCTGTACCGGTTCAACAGGGCTGTTTTCAGCGCTGTTGAAAGGCCATAGGGGGAGTCGAGCTTTTCCGGATCCAGCCTCAATTTCATCTTGCTCTGGATCAGAGACAGGGCGTCTTTTTCCGACGGGGTCGCGGCAATGGAAAGAAAATCATCCAGGCCGATCCGCCCCCCTCCCTTGATAAAAAGCTCGGAGCGGGAAGGGCCATCCTGCGCGGTCTGGCGCAACAGCCATCCGTTTTTGGCGTTGATCGTGTCCAGTTGGTCCCGGAAGTATTCTACGCGCCTGGGGCCAAGCTTCGGTTTGTGCTTGTTCAAGAATTCGTTAAAAAAGTGGCGCTCCATGAAAAACTCGCCCATCACCGGATCCTCGGCGAATTTGACCACGTCCAACGCCCGCGCCAGGGGATGGCCGGCCCTGGCCAGCGCCGTCTGGAACTCTACCGGCTTCATGTGGGCGTTCCACAGGCTGGCTCTCTTTAATGGCAGGATATATGAGAGAAAAAAGAATCGCTTTTCCAGATCCGCCCCGCCGAATGTAAGATACCGGACCGCCGCCTTGATCTCCTCCAGTTCCCACCTGGCCACAAAGATGTCCCAATCCTGCGGCCACGCTTCCGCCGCCCGGGCCGCGAAGAGCCGCTTGATCCGCAGGCTCCCTTCGTTCACCAGGCGTAGCACCAGGGGGATGGACACGGTGATGTCCTTGCGGGCGGTCAATGCGGCGATCTCCGGCTCGAACACCGTCCCGGCCAGGGCCCTGGCCATGAATTGACCATCCCTACCCGCGGCCATCCGCTCCATGAGGGCAAAGGCGGGAAATTGGGATCTCAATCCACCCAGCCTTGTATTGGCGTATTCAACCAGCATCGGAGGCCTCCACGATCAAGTCGTCATGATACAGATGCGCATGCTTTTTCCACAAGTTAGCCATTCCCTCGGCGAAGAGGAACCTGGCTTGCGTCCGCCCCTCCCTGGCATGGGCGATAAAGCCTTTCTCCACCCCGGCATCCTCCACAACGGAGAATCCGTTTCCCCGCAGAGCATTCACCGTCACCGGGTCCGCCGCCACCCGATCCACCGCGCCCACTTCATTCATGGCCTCGGCCAGCATGGCCCCGATGAAAGGGGCATACTCCGGGCTTTGCATGAAATTGGCAAAGCGCTCCTCGGCCAGGTGGAAAGCCAGGTTGACAATCCTCCATCCCCGGCCCAGAACTGCGGCGCGGGCTCGTATTATTTCCGCCGCCACGCGGGCGTTTTCCTGTTTCATGGCATACTCCCTCTTCAGGTCGTCGATCATGGAGTCGATCTGATTGGCCCTTTTTCTGGCATTGGCCAGGATATCCTCCGCCTCCTCCTCCGCCTTTTTCATAATGGCCTCTTCCCTCATTTCCGTCTCCTTCTCCAGGGCGGCCAAAAGCTTTTCCACACTCATGGGGCGCCTATTGCAGGATCAGGTAGGCTATGACGAAGCCGAGGATCACCATGGTCTCCGGAATCGCCACCAGCACTATCATTGCCACCAGCAATTCTTTTTTCTCTACCAAGGCCGCCACAGCGGCCGAGCCGATATGGGCCTGGGCGTATCCTGTGGCCAGGGCGCCGATTCCCACCGCCAACGCGGCCCCTATGACTGTTACGTCAATTTCCATTTCATATCTCCCGATTTTATGTTTTGGCCGGATCCGCCAAGGGGCGATAACGCACCATGGCAGGCTCGAAAAACTGTGAGAAAAACTCCACGTAATGCAGCCTGACCGACTGAATGACCGGGCCCACCACACCGATTACAAAGTTTAGCGCGTGGAACGCCACTCCCGCCGCCACTCCAGACGCCATGCCGCTTCTTAAAAAGTCGTTGGCCAAATCCCCCATCGCTATCGCAGCCAGCCCCAGGGCCATCAGCCTGGTGTATGAGAGGATGTTGGAGACGAGCCTGGGCGCTTCCAGGGCGGATTTGACTGACCAGCCAGCGGCCACCTTCACGGCGAAGACTATCACCATGGCCCATATTGCAGCTGATGTCACCAAACCTTCGGAGACCTGCCAGCCTAGCCAAAACAGACAGACCAGCATCATGATGTCCGCCATTTTCTCCAGCCCTTCGCGCCAGTTTTTTCTTCTGGCGGCGTTCACCAACCCCAGGAAGGCGCCCATGGCCACATGGAAGAATCCTATGAACAACACCACCGCCAACATGCTCCCCGCTCCATGCTTCCTGTCGAACAGGGGGGTGTACAGCTCCGTATGCTTTGCGAACTCACCCCAGAACTCCCCGAAGACCAGCCCGAAGAGGGCCGCGGTACCGGCCAGCCTGTATATGATGGCGGCTGCGTCCCTGGCCAAGGAGCCTCCGTCCGGAATCCTGGATACACCCCAACCCACCAGCGCCAACAAAGCCGCGTGCCCCACATCCCCCATGATCAGCCCAAAGAAAAGTGGAAATGTGATGGCGAGAAAAACCGTGGGATCCACCGAACCGTATACCGGGGGGGCGTACAGATCCACAATTCTTTCAAACGGGCGCGCCCAGCGAGGATTCGACAGTTTGACCGGCGCATGCTCCCATTGCTCCACCTCCGGCCGGGAGGCGTAGATCAGCGCCGAGGGGCCGATGACCGACTCCAGTTCGATGGCGATCTTTTCCGCGTCCCTCTCCGGCGCCCACCCGCTGATCCAGAAGACCCGATCTGAATGGATCAGTTTTTCCTGGGCATGCAACGGCGCCGTTTCCCCGATCAATCCCTTTCTGGCCGCTTCCAGGATGAGACGGCGCTCACCGGACATCTGCGCCAGCGAGGCCTCCAGCCTGTTAACCGTCAGTGAAAGTTCCCTGTCTCTTTCCAGCAGGGCGGCCAGGGTGGAGGCGAAGGTGGATTTGGAGTACCGTTGCGGCAGATGGATCGGGTGAATTTTCCCAGCGAAGACTTTTTGGGAGACGGTGTCCCACATAGTGATGGGGATCACCATCAGGGCCACCTGGATCTGCCCCTCGTTTTTTGACCGGAACATGGAATATACTCCGCCGGTGGCCTTTTCCAGGACAACCTCCAGTTCCTCCAATCCCCTGGCGCCCTCCTTGGGAAAAGCCACCCCCACCAGATCCACATCCGTGGAGGAGGCCACCACCTCGATAAGCCCGGAGAACTCCATAAACACGTCTCGATATACCCGCACCTCTTTAAGCTCCACCATGCCCCTTTCCAGGTTCCTCGCTGTTTCCGATATTTCGTCCACCATCTGCTGAATGCGCTCTCTTTGCTCCGCCGCTATCCATCCCCCCTTCGGCGTGGCATGGGTGGGCTGGCCCCGCATTGGGGATGGCAGCGAGTTCAACGCGGTGGATATGGATGCGATCAGGGATTCCGCCTGAGCCAGGGTATCGGCTGTATCCTTTGAAATAAAGCCTACATCTGTCGGTTCAAACATGAATACCGGATCCTTTTCCGGACTTGATACGTGGAACACACCCAGCCCGCTGAGGATGGATATCACTTGCTCCGCCTCATGGTGGAGAGCGGCAATCCGGACCCGCTTCATGGGCACTATCATATGCCCTCCTCCGGCGCCTTTGCGGTCAACGCTTTAAAAAGTGAATCCGCTATCTTCTCCGCCGTTTTCCGGGCGGCCAGGTCCAGCTCTGGCAGGGGAATCTCTTCATGGTCAGCGGAACCCGAACCGAGGGACATGGTTTCCGCCAGCCGAAGGGTCTGGGCCAGGTCCTCCTCCTTCCGGCGCAGGATATCCTCCGCCTGTATCCTTGCCCTAGCCAGGATTACGGCAGCTTTTTTCTGCGCTGCGGCATGGCGGAGGGCCAAGGCCTGCTCGGTCTTCCTGATCGCCTCCAAGGCTTGCTTGTCCGGTTCGCCTCTTTCCATTTTGGCTCACTCAAAAAAGGGAGTAAAAACCTATCCAAGACTAATATAGTTTTCCGTAGTCCATGGGCGCAATTATGGTTATACCAAAAGAACGCTCCGGGTCGATGGGTGTCAGATCATTCCATTGTTCCTGTACCAACGCAGGGTTTCCGCCGCGCCCCTCTCCAGGCTTACTTTTGGAGAGTACCCAAGTTCGGCTTTCGCCAGCGCGATGTTGTATGCCCTGTTCTTCATAAAAAAGTCTGTATATCTCCGATATAAGGGGGGCGACACGCCGGCCAGACCGAACGCCTTCTCGCACAGATACGCTGCGGCCCTGGCGGGGTAATAGGGGATTTTCAGAAAAGATGGCTCCACCCCTGCCTGGGCGGCGATCAAAAGAATCCACTCCTTGAGCTTGAGGTACTTATCTCCCCCCAGAATGTATATTTTGCCAGCGGCCTCCGGCGCCTCGAAGGCTTTCAGCATGCCATCGGACAGGTCGTCTATATAAACCGGGTGAACCAGGTTCTCCCCGTTCCCCATCAGGGTGAACCGCCCGGAGGCGATGGCCCGGAAGTACCATAGGCGCCTCACATCGCCGGGACCATAGGCCACTGCCGGGCGCACAACGGTGACTTCCAGATTTCCGCGGCCTCCTCCCGCCAGGGCAGTGATCTCACCATGAGCCTTGGTAATGTCGTATACATCGCTCAGGGCCAGTTGGGCGGTTTCGTCGGCGGGGGGCTTTTTGACATTCCCCGTGATTCCTGCGCTGGAGCAGTACAAAAACTTCTTCAGCCCGTTGGCGCGGGCCGCTTCCAGCAACCGGCGCGTGGAGGTGACATGGACCTGCCAATATTCGCTGTGGGCCACTCCCACTTTGCCCACGATCCCCGCCAAGTGAGCCACCCCATGGGCGCCTTCCAATATTCTCTCGGCGATCCCCGGCTCCAGGATGTCGCCCACCACTGTCTGGAAAGCCCCCTCCACCTGCCCGTTGCCCGCCTCCCGCGTCAGGGCGCGGACCCGATATCCCGCCGTGTTGAGCGCCTGGATAAATGCGCGGCCCAGGAACCCGGATGCGCCAGTGACGACTACTATCTTGCTGTCGGTGTTTTCCAATCCTGTCACTCCTGCTCGCGGAAAGGCTCTCCCTCTACATTAATAATATGCGCCATGGAGCCTTGTCGATACAGTATATCAGAGGGAACCAGTGTGGCCGATGAGGTGGCAGGACATGGGCGGCGACGCTCCCGGCGGAAGCGCCAGGTTCACTAATGGAGCGGATTAGTCCAGCAATCTTGCAATACACGAGCGGCTTGGCGAAGAGGCTTTATCAGCCTGTCCAGTTTCAAATAGCATCTCTTGCGTCAATCGCCCCTCTTGCCTCACAATCTATCCATGCTTATAGGTAATATCGAAATTAAGTTCCCCGTGGTGATGGCGCCTATCGCCGGGATGACTGACGAGCCTTTCCGCCGGATAGTCATGGAATGCGGCGCCGGCATGACCACCACGGAATTGCTCTCCGCCAAGGCGCTGATCCTCGACTCCGGCAAGACGAAAAGAATGCTTCCTTTCATGAATGAGCCTGGGCCCGTGGCGGCCCAGATTTTCGGCGGAGAG
>JAOUMU010000126.1 GCA_029881335.1 Nitrospinota bacterium
TGCTGCACGACTGGCATCAGCCCAATGGCATTGGCCGAAGAGAGGGCCTTGTGGTTGAAGGCGGACTCCTGCCTGATCACGGCTAGGGGGAGCAGCGGGTCTATATTGGCTTTCATAGCTTCCCTGGCTATTTCGTCCCAATGGTTCACCGGGTAAACCAGCCGCCACGCCACATCACCGAAATCGTCGGACTTCTGACCGTCGTTGGGAGTGGGGCCGAAGAGGGTCATGGCCTTATGGGCGGCTCCGGCCCGGACATATAGGGTTCCCAGCCAAGCCAGTGAGCTTTGTACTTTTCTTATTTCATGAAGCAGACGGTTCAGCTCTCTTTTTGCCCCCTCATTTAAACCCGCCTGGATCAGCAATTCGAATCTTTGAAGGATCAGCTGGCCCTTTTGGGAAAGTCTCTTGGGGGGCTTGGCCTCCTCCATCGGTATGGAATCGATATCCACAATAGAATTCGGCGCAGGTCTCGCTTTCAGTCCGTTAGCGGTGTCCGCCAGGCCGTAGTATGTATAGGGGAACATTTTGTCCAGCTTGGCCTCCGCCTTGCCCGCCTGTGCCGTGGCGCCGACGCTATGGTAGGACTTGGCCTGCCAATACAGGAATCGTCCGCTCTGCTGATACTTCGCTTTTTTGGAAGCTCCATGGTTGAAAAACTTCGCGGCCTTCGTATAGCTCCCCTTTTTATACTCCACCCATCCCAGCCTCCAGCGCATGTCGTTTTTAAGTCTGGATGGCAAGCGATGCCTGGCCGCTTTTGTGTAATGAGCGCCAGCGGCCCCCCAATCGCCCCTGGACTCGGCTATTCTTCCCAGCGTATAAAGAGCCAGCCCTGTTACGTCTCTCTTCCCCCCGGCCGCCAGCTTCTTGAGCCTGTTTTCCGCCTCGACGTTCAGGTCTTTGTTCCAATCGATAATGGCGATGTAATATTCGCTCTTCTGGCGCTTGTCATGCTTGGGGAAGTCCGAGGAAAACTTCACGAAAACCTCGCGGGCCTCTTCCCGGCGCCTGGCCTTGAACAGGGCGTCCCCCAGTTTGTAAAGCAGCGACGCTTCTTTTTCTTTATCCTGGCCCTCGGCGATCATCAATTGAAGGGCGGTGGCCGCTTCGTTATATCTATAGGCCTTCATCAATTTCATGGCTCTGTCCAGCTTGTCCTTATACGAGGGCTTGAGAAACAGGCTGGATGCGGCCTTTCCCGCGTGTGCCCGCAACCTTTTTATTCCGTCGGTGGCCAGGCTCACTTCTGGGGAGGCAGGATGCTTATACAGGATTCGCGAGTAATAGTCATACGCTTCGGAGAGTCGGCCCGACTTTTCCTCGCGCTTGGCTGCGATTATCAAACGACCTGGCATGAAACCAGATGGAGTCATCCTCTTGTTGATAACGGTCATGGCCTCTTCGCATTCGGGAGCCGCCGGATCCTGGCAGTTGGCCAGCACATACAGCTTGTTGGCGTCCTTGCGAAGGGGGCTTTTCACCAACTCCCGGGCGGCGTTTCTCAGATAACTGGCAGCGGCCGCCGGGTCGTTTTCTTCCAGAGAAAGTGAAGCCAGATCATAGGCCACGTAGTCGGCTAGGATAAAGTCCCTTTGGAAATTGATCATCTCCAGCTCAGCGCGGGCCTCGATCTTTTTCCCTTTGCGCAGATACTCCTGGGCCCTTACGTACCTGATGGAGGGGTCGGTCATGCTATCGGCCACCAGCATCTGCCCCACAGCTTGAGCGGGGGACAGAAGGAGGGGCGCCATCGACAGCGTGACTATGGCGGCGAAACTATGCTTTAACGCCGTGAAGTGAAAAATATTTTCTGACCTCATCGCGTGATAATATTACCTCTGCGGTCATGGCCGCGGTTTCTTCTCCGTCCAGGGAGACGATCACCGAATCCTTTACCGACCGCCACCAGGTCAACTGGCGGCGGGCCAAAGCCCAGGTTCCTCTCACGATGGCCTCTTTCACGTCAAGCGGATCCATGGTTCCCTGGTGGACGGCGAACATCTCCTTATACCCGATGGCTCGCATCGGCTTATGCGCCATATTATAACCCATTTCTTTCAACATGTTAAGCTCTTCTGTCCAACCCTTGGACATCATCTCTTCCACGCGGGCGGTTATTCTCTTTCTCAGGATATCCTTGGGAATGTCCATAACCAGGGTGAGGACATGGCGTGCGGGCTTGTCCGGGTTGGCGGAGAAGATCTGGCTCATGCGCCGTCCTGTGGTGAGCAACACCCCCACACCGCGTCTGGTACGGAACGTGTCGTTGGGATGTATCCTGGCGGCCCATTCCGGATCATCTTTCTGCAACTTCTCATACAAAAGCTTTTGGCCCCCCAGGTTCCAGAGCCTTTCCAGCTCCGCTTCCGCCTCTTCCCCGATCTGCCCCGCCAGGTTAAGGCCCTGCGTTATCGCCTTGATATACAATCCTGTCCCCCCCACCACCAGGGGCAACTTGCCCTCGGCCCATAACGATGAGGCGATGGCCAAAGCCTCATCTCGGAATCTGGCGGCGTTGAATTCCTCCTCCGGCTGGGCCACTCCCACCAGGTGATGACTGACCATGGCCAGTTGCTCAGGGGATGGTTTGGCGGAGCCTATGTCAAAATACTTGTATACCTGTACCGAATCTGCGGAAATGATCTCGGTTCCCAGCCGCAAGGCCAGTTCCACCCCGGCCCCTGTCTTACCACAGGCGGTGGGGCCTGTAAGGATGAACAGGGGCGGGGTTTCATCCACCATATTTTTCAACTATGCTTTTGTATTCCGGGGACCATCCGTTCTCTTCCTCCACAATCAGGGGAGGCTCTTCGGTCAAGAGCGCTTTTTCTCCATATACCGCCTCGCTCAAAAACACCTTGGCGGGTGAAAAAGAGCGGTAGCGGATCAGGCGAACTCTGCTTTCGCAAAATCCAGCGCCAGATAGCAGCGAAAGGTACTCTTCCCGTCGCGAAACCAGCATGACCAGGGTCAGGGTCCCCCCCGGAGCAAGCAGCTGGGAAGCGGCGACCACCAGCCCGGAAAGAGTCATCGCCACTTCATGTCGGGCCATCGCTTTTTCCAGATCATGGTTCAGCCGACCATGGCCCCGTTTGCGGTATGGAGGGTTGGCGACTATGGCGGAAAACGGCCTTCCCTTGAACAACCGGGGCGCGGTCATCACATCAGCCTCGATAATACGATAGTTTTTCAGGCCGTAAGCTGCTGCGTTTTTGGCGGCCATGGTCGCCATGGAGCGGTTCAGCTCCAGGGCAAGGATCGGTTGGGACGGCCGATGGGAGCCGATGAGGATGGAGACCACGCCAGCCCCGGCGCAAAAATCGGCCATGAGGCCGGGGCGATCCTGCCGGAAAAAGCTGGCGAGCAAAAAAGAGTCCTGATTATAGCGGTAGCCATATTCGCTCTGGTCCAGGGTCGCCTTGATTGTGGATGGATTCATGGCGTCTGGTAGCGGATTTTAATAGGGCCTGGCCTCTACACTCTGGTTGCGGTGAGCGAGGAAGAGAGCGATGAGGCCCATATCTCCTCCAGCTCTTTGGTTTCCAGGTCGATAACAGGCGCCCTGTTGAGCTTCACCACCATCCGGTCCTTCTTCACCATGCCGATAAGCTTGGCTGGTGTCTTAAATTCTCTCGCGGTTTGCAGGATATCGTCCATCTTTGACTGGTGGCATGAAATCAGCACCCGGGATTGGGATTCGGAAAAGAGGGGAAAGTCCGCACGGATGTCAGCGTTGAGGTATATTTCCAGCCCAAGGTGGGGCTCGCCGTTTTTATGGGGGCCGAACAGCCCCTCAGCCAGGGCCACGGCCAGGCCGCCGTTGGATACGTCGTGCATGGAGCTGACCAATCCGTTGTGGGCCAGATGCACCAGAAGCTTTTGCAACGAGGCTTCCCGCTGCAGGTTCAGACTGGGTGGCGAGCCTTTTTCCATGCCGTGGATAGTGGCAAGGTATTCGGAGCCTCCCAGTTCCAGGTATGTCTCTCCCAGCAGTATCACCAGATCACCTTCGGTTTTGAAGAACTGGTCCACTACCAGCGATGAGTCTTCCAAAAGCCCCACGGCGCCAATCTGGGGCGTGGGCCAGATCGGCGCCTCGGCGGTTTGATTATAAAAAGAGACGTTGCCGGAGACCACCGGTGTGTTCAGCGCCTCGCAAGCTTCCGTGATGCCGATAATGGCCTGAGTAAACTCCCACATGACTTCGTGGTTTTCCGGGCTGCCAAAATTCAAGCAATCCGTGATGGCCAGTGGTCTGGCCCCGGAACAGGCAACGTTGCGCGTTGCTTCCGCCACCGCCTGGGCCGCTCCCAGCCTGGGATTGAGCCAGCAGTATCGGCTGTTGCAATCCAGGCTCATGGCCAGGGCCTTTTTGGTTCCCTTGACTCGCACCACGGAGGCGTCGGAGCCTGGTTTTAGAACGGTGTTGGTCATCACCTGGTGGTCGTACTGCCTCCATATCCATTTCTTGGAACAGAGGTTCGGCGAGGAGAGCAGGGATCTCATGGTTTCGTTAAGATCCTTCGGCTCTACAATGGACTTCATGTCCAGCTTGCGTCTCTTCAGAAGGTCGAAGGGTGGTGAGTCCAGCCGGGAGAATTTGGGGGTGGTGTCGTGCATCTTTTTCAAGTCGATCTCCGCCACCATCTTCCCCTTGTCACGCACACGGATAGTGTTGTCGTCGGTGACGCGGCCCACCACCTCGACCGAAAGACCCCAGCGATTGAACAGCTTTTTCACCTGATCCAGCGTCCCCTTTTTCACCACCATCAGCATCCGCTCCTGCGATTCGGAGAGCATGACTTCGTATGGCGTCATTCCCTCCTCGCGTCGCGGCACCTTGTCCAGGTCCAGTTCCATGCCGTTGCCGGCACGGGTGGCCATCTCTACAGAAGAGCTGGTGAGCCCCGCCGCTCCCATGTCCTGGATGCCCACCACGCTGTCGGTTTTAAACAGCTCCAGGCATGCTTCCAGCAGCTTTTTCTCCATGAAAGGGTCGCCCACCTGCACATGAGGGCGTTTTTTCTCCGACTCATCGCTCAGTCCGGCGCTGGCCATGGTGGCGCCATGGATGCCGTCACGGCCAGTCCTGGCGCCCACGTAGACCACGGGATTCCCATCGCCGGTGGCGCGACCCAGGAAAATCTTGTCCTTTCGGACGACCCCGATGTTGAACACGTTCACCAGGATGTTATTGTTATAACTGTGGTGGAAAGTGGTCTCCCCACCCACGGTGGGCACACCTATGCAGTTTCCATATCCGGCTATCCCCCCCACCACGCCATTTAGAAGATATCGGGTCCTGTCGTGGCCCATATCCCCAAACCGGATGGAATTGAGCAAAGCCACAGGGCGGGCGCCCATGGTGAATATATCGCGCAAGATGCCCCCCACTCCCGTGGCCGCGCCCTGGTATGGTTCAATAAAAGAGGGATGATTGTGGGATTCCATCTTGAAAACCGCCGCCAGACCATCGCCGATGTCCACAGCGCCGGCGTTTTCACCGGGACCCAAGACCACTTGGGGACCGGTGGTGTGCAGGTTGGCAAGATGCAATTTGGAGCTTTTATACGAGCAGTGCTCACTCCACATAACCGAGAAGATGCCAAGCTCCACTTCCGTCGGGGGCCTGCGCAGAACCTCAAGGATTACGTCGAACTCCTCGCGGGTCAGGCCATGTTTTTCCAGATAACTTTTTCCGAACATTACCAAATATCCGTTATGTTTAGATCGCCCATTATTATATGCGCACTATCGCTACTGATACAAATAAAGGTTTGCCTTTTTTAGGGGGCTCGCCGGGCCGGTCTCGTGTGATATTCTATTGCTCCCGGCCGAACGGGAGCCGGGTTGTAAACATTCATCAATATCATGTAACAAAGAAAACACCAATGGGTGGTATGGACGGCGAGCAAAAACCGGTGGTGACTATTGTCATGCCGAAAGAGGGACTTGGTCTTGGGCAGGCTTACGCAGCCGCTTTTTCCAGTAAAGGATGGATGGTTGAATCCGCCTCATCTTATAATGGGTCCTCCGCAAGGGAGGGATTGATTATCGCCGATTTTGCCTTGGCGGCCCAGGATCCGGCCTCCTTCCTGGCGGCGCCATGCGCCATGCTGGCCCTCGATATCCATTATAGGGCGGAGTATCTTCGCCACCCTATGGACCACCCTTTCCATCTTCTGGACAACTCAGTGGCCATAATTCACGATCACGAGACCAAGGAGTTCATAAAGAACGTGGTTCGACCTGTCAACTGCAGGCTGGTGATGATTCCATATCCGGATGAGTCTCCTTCTATTATAGAGAACGCTGGTCCGCGAAAAATATTCGCTCCCACCGCCGCCGCCGGTCATCCCTGGCTTGCCAGGATGGATGCGCAATTCCTCGAATCGATACCGGGAAAGGTTCCTGCGGGATCTTTTATAGTGGTTCCGGAGTATCTGCCGGAAGCCTGGAGACTTGTCCACTGGGCCATGGCCACAGGCCTTCCGGCTGTCCTGCCGGGGACCGAGTCTTTTCAGAGAACCTGTTTTTTCGGCGCGCTTTTGTTCGATCCGGCCTCTGAGGAGGATTTTAACGCCAAGATAGGTGTCATGGACCGTCCCGCTCCGGTGAAACCCACAGGCCCGGCGCTACGCCTGGCCATGGTCACCCCCAGACATGAAAAACAGACCGCCGGCGGAGCGGAGAATCATGCCGCACGATTGGCTGAAAGTTTCACCGCCGCCGGGCACAAAGCCGATATCCTGACCACCCGCACTACCAGCATGCTGGACTGGAACAACAACCTGCCGGAAGGGGAGGAGATGGTGGATGGCGTAATGGTACGCCGGTTCACCATGGACAACCTGGAGGCTACCGAGTATCACCGCCTGGGCCACATGATAAACTCCCGGCGGGAACTGGACTGGAGCGAGCAGACAGAATTTATGCGCCTCGGCATCCGCTCCACCGCGCTGGATGAATATATAGCCGCCCACGCCGATGATTACGACTACTTCTTCTTTGTGCCATACCTGTATGGCACGGCATACTGGGCCTCCCACCGGGCGCCGGAGAAAAGCCTGCTTATCCCATGCTACCACCGGGAACCGGAAGCTACGGTCAAAGCGCTCAACCAGAACGCCCAGTGGATGGCGGGGCTGATGTTCAACACCGCAGCGGAACTGAAGCTGGCCCGGGAAGAGCTGAAAATCCACAATCCGAACATGATGGTGGTGGGGGTGGGAGTGGAGACGGCAGATGCTGGCGATGCGGCTAGGTTCCGCGCCAAGTTTCAGATGGAGGGTGACTTTATCCTGTATGTGGGCCGGTTCCAGCGGGAGAAGGGTTTGGGGGACCTGGTGAACCAGTTCAAGCAATATGTGGACGAGACCGGCTCTAAAGTGACACTGGCTCTGGTGGGTCGGGGGGACATGAAAGTGGCCGACGATCCGGCCCACAACATCCGTGTGCTTGGTTTCCTGAAGGAACAGGACAAGCTGGACGCCGCCGCCGCCTGTTCCGCCCTGGCTTTGCCGTCAATCAGAGAAAGTTTCTCCATTGTGATGATGGAGGCGTGGGCCCAGGGGAGGCCCGTGATCGCCGCGGGCCGGTGTGACGCCGCCCGGGAGCATATATACGCCTGCCGGGGGGGACTGTTGTATGACGATGCCGCCGAGTTGGGCAATTGTGTGGAAAGGATTGTAAACGACAAATCCGCCGCCACCGAGATGGGGAGGCTGGGTCTGGAATATGTCCGGGCCAATTTCCAGTCTCCCACCATCGTGGAAAATTTCGTGAAAGCTCTGGAGGGGATGAGCCGCGAGCCGTTGACCTCCCGGATGGGCCGGGCCATGAACGCCGCTGGCGCCCACCAGGACGCTTCCAGAAAAAAGGCGATAGAGCGCTTCATGGCGGAGGTTTGGGATAAAGTGACCCTCACCTCCCCGCTGTCGGAGGAGTCGATCCAGGAAATATTGGCAAAGGTGGAGGATTTCTCCAACTTTTCCGTAAACTATACTGAATTCTCCCATCGAAAGGCGGTGGGGGGGGTGTGGAGTAAATTCCGCGGCGCCGTGACGCGGCACCTGAGGGTAAACTATCTGGATATCATGGAAGGCAAGCAGCGGGCCTTTAATCGCGAGGCGGCGAATCTGCTACGCAGAATATATGAGCGGATAAAGGATGGAGCCTGAAAGGAACCGAGCATGAGAGGAAAAATCAGAATCGGGGCGATCCAGGCGGCGCCGGTGCTCTTTGACCGAGACGCCTCCTGCCAAAAAGCGGTGGAATGGATCAAGAAAGCTGGCGATATGGATCTGC
>JAOUMU010000127.1 GCA_029881335.1 Nitrospinota bacterium
GACTTCTCCGGGTCGAAATCTTTCGACCTTATCTTCTTCACCATATCTCCAGCCGTAAGGGTGAAGGGGACACATTCCTTTCCAGAGGAGAAACGCTGCCCGATATCAAGAGACTCCTGGTCCGACACCGGCATCACCTCCGCCTCCAGCCCGGAAGCCCGGATGGCTGCCGCCAGGACATAAACGTGGTCGCACATGTATGGCACGTACATCTTTCTTTGGACCTTCTTGTCCGAAACCAGGGCTCTGCTGCTTCCCACCCCGTCGGAGAGGATCCCAATGGTTCCATTTGAGCCGTTTGAGCCATTGGTCCCGTTGGAGCCATTGGAGCCATTCACATGCCCAGACACCGTTTTCAGGACGAACTTGACGGAATCCACGTTCTCCAGGCTGTCGAAGAAGGCTTCCAGACGGGTGACCGCGCCGGCATCGGCGGAGTGTTCGTCAACTTCCAACTGCAGGCAGGGCTTCCCGCCCAGGGCCTCGCGGAGCATATGCTCTATAAAGGAGTCGGGCCCACACTTGAAGTTGGATATGAATATGGAATCCATCTTCGGGTCGCGCCGCACCACATCCGCAGCCGCCAGCATCCTCTGTCCGGAGCGCCAATACATATCCTTATATTTCTCCAGCACGAAGTCTTCCGTTAAGTCCAGGAAGTCCATCGGCACCGCCACCTTGCCCATCTCCCGCAGTTTGCGCGGCAGATCCATGTTGATGCCGGAGTCGCACCCGTTGTAGGGGCGGCTTATCAGGACCACCGGCTTCTCGCCGCGCTCCTGGGTCTCTTTGATCACCTCGGCGCCCCTTTTCTTTATGGCGGCGTAAAACGCCTCCTGGGCGAGTCTGGCGGCGGCGGCGGCCTTGCGGACCACTCCCGCCGGGATACCCATCTTCTCTTTGAATTCTTTTTCCAGCTCCTTGGTGACGGCCTTGTCTCCCCTCTGGAAGTAAATTGAAGGCTCCAGCAGCGTCACATTCGCCTCCTTGAGGTCTATGGCGCTCTTTATAACGTATGGAGTGGCCTGCACCAGGGGGCACATCTGGCTGTTTTTCAGTTTGCTCTCTTTTTTGTTCATGGTGATTATGGACGGAAGCAACACATACTCCACCCTTTTCTCCAAGAGGTCGGCCACATGCCCATGCATTATCTTTATCGGAAAGCAGGTCTCCCCCTTCACTCTTTCCAGCGATTGGGAGATGATGTTCTGGTTCGTCTTGCTGGAGAGGACAACCTCGGCGCCGATCCCCTCCAAAAAAGTCTTCCAGAAAGGAAACAGTTCGTAGAACACCAGGCTCCGGGGAACTCCCACCACAGGCTTGGATCGGTCGATCTCCTTCTTGTATTTGAGGTGCTCACCGAAAACCATCTCATCGCGCTCGGCGAAAAGATCCGGCCTTTTATTCTCATTCTTCTTTTTCTTGTCCTTTTCAAAAAGCTCGCACCGGGCGCCATAGTAGTGCGCCGACTGGTCGGTGAATTTCACCCGGGAGACGTCGCACACGTTGTCGCAAGCCTTGCACTCGAAAGTGCTTATCTTGTATTTGCGCTCCGTCAGGTCGAATCCCAGGAATCGGGAAGGCGCCCCGTTGCCCGCTCTTTGGTGGTTCTTAAGGGCGATAATGGCAGATCCAATGGCGCCCGTCACGTCATGATGGGGCGGCACCGATATCTCCCTGCCTGTGATTCCCTCGAAGGCGGCCACCACGGCTTTGTTCCAGGCCACGCCACCCTGGAACAGCACTTTTTTGCCGATCTTCCTGTCACCCACCACCCGGTTCAGGTAGTTGGAGACGATCGAATAAGCCAGCCCGGCGGCGAGGTCCTCCTTGCTCATTCCTTTCTGCTGATTCGAAACCAGGTCCGATTCAATGAACACCGTGCATCTGTCGCCGAACTTGCCGGGGGACTGGGCGGCGAACGCTGTGTTGGCGAATTCCTTTTCTATGTTCAGGTCGATCTTCTCCGCCTGTTCCTCTATAAAGGAGCCGGTGCCGGCGGCGCACACCTTGTTCATCTCAAAGTCCACCACCGCGCCGTTTTCCACGGAGATATATTTGCTGTCCTGTCCGCCGATCTCGAAAATGGTGTCCACGTCCGGGTGGAAATGAATGGCCGCAGTGGCCTGGGAGGTGATCTCGTTGCGCACCACATCGGCGCCTATGAAATCCGCCACCATATATCGGCCGGAACCGGTGGTACCCACTCCCTGCACATGCGCTTTGCCTTCGATCTCATGGCCTATTTCCAGAAGACCCCGGGTCACCGCCTGTATGGGGCGGCTGGCGGTCCTGATATATCGGCGGGCAAGCACGTTCATATCCTCGTCTATAGCCACCACGTTGGTGGAAAGCGAGCCTATGTCCACCCCGATAAAACAGGGTGTCAGGCCCTCCTTTTCATTCAGTTTTCGTGTCTGGATGGAATATGCGTCATCGTTCTTCTCGCCGGCCAGCGCAGCCATGGAGCTGCGAGAGGCGGCGCTTTTCACCGCGCTGTAGTTCTCCAATCCGGAAAGCCCGGCAAACCTGAACTCGTTTGCCTGGACCCTGGCGGCCAGCGCCGCGCCGACGGCGCCGATCACCGCGCTCTCCTTCGGGATGAAAAGGTCCTCCGGCGCCATTTCCAGCTCATCCGCCATGGCCTTCACCACGCCGGCGTTGGAGGCCACACCACCGAAAAAAGCCACCGGCTTCAAAAATTCCTTGCCCCGGCCAACATTGCTTTTGAACGTGCGGGCCACGGCGTAACATAGACCGGCGACGATGTCGCTCACCGAAGTCCCGATCTGCTGCAGATGGATCATGTCGCTTTTAGCGAACACGGAGCAACGCCCGGCGATCCTGGGCGGGTGCTTGGAAGTCATCGCCATCGCCCCGAACTCTCCGTCGATCTTCACGCCCACCCGGTTGGCCTGCTGGTCCAGAAAGCTGCCGGTGCCTGCGGCGCAAAGGTTGTTCATGGAAAAGTCCTCCAGTTCCACCCGGCCATCCTTTTCCCGGAACATGAGCATCTTGGAGTCTTCTCCTCCCATCTCCACCACGGTGCGGATGTGCGGATAAAGCTCGCACACGGCGCGGGAATGAGCCACTATTTCGTTAGTGAAAGTCCCTTGAAGAAGCGATGCGACAAGCTCTCCTGCGCTGCCGGTAACCCCGATATTGGCGATCTTCATGTGTTCGGCGGCCTGCAAGAGGTCCTTTATCACTTTCACTGTGGTGGAAACCGGCTGACCATGGGAACGCATGTACACGTGACGAAGTATATTGTTGGAAGCGTCAAGCAAAGCTCCCTTCACCGCCACCGAGCCTATATCCAGCCCGATCCATGCATCGCCGTTATGGTCTATATTCATATGTACCCCTCCTTTAAACGCAAATAACTCCTAGACCCGTTTTGGGATTTGTCAGGGTGTGGACCTGTTATCAAGATAACCTAGTTTATTAAATTCCGGCAAAGAGTCAAGCCTGAATATTCAGGGGTTTGATAAGTTCTAACAACTCATCAGGACTCGAGGTCGTCTTCCACAATACAAAAGATCGCCGGTCCATCAGCATTTGCTCCGAGCACTTTTCAAACTGCGCCAGCAAATTATCGAAGTAACCTTCCGGGTTGAGCAGGAAAACCGGCTTGGTATGGATCCCTAGTTGCTTCCAGGTGATTATTTCCAGCGCCTCCTCTAACGTCCCCAACCCACCGGGCGCCACCACGAAAGCGTCCGACATTTCATACATGGCCGTCTTGCGCAGGTGCATGTCTTCCGTCACCACCAACCGGGTCAAATCCTCATGGGCCACTTCCTTGATTCTCAACCATTTGGGGATCACTCCCGTCACACGCCCCCCTTCAGCCAGGGCCGCGTCCGCCAGCGCTCCCATCATGCCGATGGACGCGCCACCATACACCACACCAATACCCATCCGGGCCAGCCCGATGCCTACCTGCCTGCCCACCGAAAGCCATTTTTCCGGCGTATTGCGGCTGGACGCGCAAAAAACACACACATTCTCTATTCTCATCGACGCTATTATAATATCTGGTCGGTTCTTTTTGAAAATAAACCGGGCGGCTACACGGGACAACCAATCGGTTATGGATTTTACTGGCCGCGCCATTATAATTAGGTTTTACCTTATCGGGCAGACATGACTCAATCATTCAAGGAAGCGCTGGCGGGTGGGCTGCTGGTGTGTGACGGCGCGGGTGGCACGATGTTCTATTCCAAAGGAGTGACCATAAACCGCTGCTACGAGGAGCTCAACCTCACCCAGCCGGATCTGGTGCGCGAAGTACACCGGGAATACATCAAGGCCGGCGCCGATATCATAGAGACCAACACCTTCGGCGCCAACACCTTTAAACTGCGACAATATGGCCTGGAGGAAAAGCTGGAGTCCATTCTCAAGGCGGGCGCGGCCCTGGCCCTGGGGGAGGGACGAGGCGCCGTCCATGTGGCAGGCTCTATTGGTCCCCTGGGAGTCAGCGTGGCCCCCTATGGAAAGCTCCCATTGGAAGAGGCCGCCGGAGAGTATCGCCGCATCACATCCATTCTGGCGGAATCCGGCGTGGACTTGCTTATGTTCGAAACCTTTCACGACCTTACCGAACTGATCACCGCCATAAAGAGCGCCAAAGAAGTGGCGCCCCATCTGCCCATCGTGGCCCAGATGGCCTTTGAAGAAGATGGTAAAACAATCCATGGGGCCACTCCTGCCCAGGTGGTCAAAGCCATGGAGGAGATGGGGGTGGACGCCGTGGGGGCCAACTGCTCTGTGGGGCCTGCGGGGATGCTGGATGTGATAATGGAAATGACCGCCGCCACGGCCCTGCCGGTAATCGCCCAACCCAATGCGGGGATGCCAAAGGAAGTGGAGGACAGGCTCATATACCTCACCACGCCGGATTACCTGATGACCTATGGAAAAAGGTTCATCCGGGCTGGCGCCAGAATCGTGGGAGGATGCTGCGGCACTACACCGGCTCACATCGCCGCGCTGAAAGGCGCCGCCCTGGCCTTGTCCCCTTCCAGAGTGGAGATTGTTTCCGCCAGCCCGGATGGCGCAGCCGCCGTGGTGGAAACTCCCACCGCGGAAAAAACCCCTTTCGCCGCCAAATTGGCCGCCGGTGAGTGGGTCTGCTCGGTGGAGCTTCTGCCGCCAAAAGGCGCCAACCCGGAAAAGGTCATGATCCAGGCCATGAGCCTGAAAGACGCGGGAGTGGACTGTATCAATATCCCTGATGGACCCAGAGCCATGGCCAGGATGAGCCCCATGCCGCTCGCCCTTCTTTTCAGAAACGAAATCGGCATAGAGCCGATATTGCATTACACTTGCCGGGACCGCAACCTGCTGGGGATGCAGTCCGATATCCTGGGGGCCCACGCCATAGGCGTTCGTAATATGCTGGCCATCACCGGCGACCCGCCAAAACTGGGCGCATACCCAAACGCCACCGCCGTGTATGACGTGGACGCCATAGGGCTGGTGAAAATGATTCGCAATCTTAACCGGGGCCAGGATATCGTCGGCAATCCCATCGACGGCCATACAGCCATCCATATAGGCGTGGGATGCAACCCTGGAGCGGCGAATCTCGAAGAAGAGCTCCGCCGGTTTGAACAGAAGGTGGAGGCTGGCGCGGAGTTTTGCATGACCCAGCCCGTGTTCGACCCGGATACTCTCTTCCGGTTCCTGGAGAGGATTCGCCAATTCAGCATCCCGGCGCTGGTAGGGATTCTGCCGCTCGCTTCCAGCCGATCGGCTGAATTTCTGCACAACGAAGTGCCTGGTATGAGGATTCCGGACGACATCCGCCGGAGAATGGCCGAAGCGGGCGACTCAGCGCGGGATGTGGGGGTGGAAATCGCCCGCGAAGCTCTGGCCCAGACCCGGGAGGCGGTGGCGGGAGCGTATATAATGGCCCCGGTGGGAGGGGCTAAAACGGCGCTGAAAGTCCTAGAGAAATAATAATTTCATGGAGCGTTTTTTCTCTTCCCCTCAATCCGGGTTGTGCTATACTCGTGTTGGATTAGTAGTTTTTTATCCGACGTCATTTTGGGGTGACGTTGCGTATTACGCTTTATAAAATCGCGCCTGATTGCACGTTTGAGTGCCTTTAGCAATATCGGAAACTAATTTCGATTTGATCGGACTTTCCCGGAATTTTGTAATCTCGTATCTCCGCTACCGGGCGGAAAATTCGCCGTTTCACGGCTTTTGAGGAGTGCCTTATCCCATGAGTATCAAAACAGTATCCGGTGTTCTGGACATAACCGACAAGGGATACGGGTTCCTGCGGTCCATGGACAACGGATTCGCGGTGGCCCCGTCCGACCCTTACGTGGGACAAAACCTCATCCGCAAGCATTCCTTCAAGAAAGGGATGTTCATAGAGGGGACCGGCGCCAGAAAAAGCGCCAAACAGCCAAACATAGCCCTGGAAAAAATCATCACTGTCGATGGCATGCCGCTGGCAGAACTGTCCAGACGACTGCCCTTCAACAAACTGCCTGTTATCGACCCGGTGGAGAAGCTGATCCTTTCAACCGAGAAGAACATATTGACCACCAGAGTCATGGATTTGTTCACGCCCATTGGCAAGGGGCAAAGGGCGCTGATCGTCTCCCCACCCAAAGCGGGGAAGACCACCTTCCTGGAGGATATCGCAAGGGGGGTCCGGCAGAATCATCCGGAAGTCCACGTCATCACTTTCCTCATCGACGAGCGCCCGGAGGAAGTGACACAATTCAAGCGCATCGTCGGCGGGGAGATATTAGCCACCAGTTTCGACGCCCCCTTAAACGACCAGATCCGCCTGTCCGAGCTGGCCTTTGAAAGGGTCACGCGCCTGATGGAGGCGGGTCAGGATGTGCTGTTGATCGTGGACTCTCTGACCCGCATGGGCAGGGCATTCAACAAAATCACCGATACCAAAGGAAAAACCCTATCCGGCGGCGTGGGCTCCAGCGCCCTTCAATTTCCACGAAAGTTCTTCGGCGCCGCGCGCAATATAGAGGGAGGGGGAAGCCTTACCATTGTTGCCACCTGCCTCATAGACACCGGAAGCAGAATGGACGAGGTAATCTTCCAGGAGTTCAAGGGGACCGGCAACACCGAATTGGTCCTGGACAGGAGCCTGGCCGAGGAACGGGTTTTTCCCGCCGTGAATCTCTCCATGTCCGGCACCAGGAAGGAAGAGAAACTGCAAAAACCTGCTGACCTGGCCAAGATATGGGTCCTTGTCCGGGCGCTTTCAAAGGATAGGGGTTACCAGAAATATAAGCTGATGCTCGACAAAATGCTCCAGTTCGAAACTAACGCGGAATTCCTGGCGACCATACCCAACATTTAATCTCCCCATGCGCCCATGCGCGGCGCCGAGGAACCAGGCCATGATCTCCGACAGCCGGATAAGAAGCCGTGTGGAGCGGGCTCTGGATTCCGCCCCACCCGCTCTCCAGGTCATAGAGGCGTTGCGCACCATGGATATTTCCCTATGGCTGGTGGGAGGCGCCGCCAGAGACGCCTTGTGTGGGCGGCAGATATCCGACATGGATATGGTCATCGACGCGGATCCCGGCCCCATCCTGGATCGAATAGGGCCGGGCTTGGGCTTTTCCATCTTCCCTCTCGACCTAAAACGCGGATTCTATCGGCTGACGCGCAAAAAGCCCAGCCCCTTCACCGTGGATATTTGTCGTATGCGCGGGCGTTCCATTGAGGAGGACCTGGCCCGGCGCGACTTTACCATTAACGCCCTGGCGGTCCCGCTGGGAAAGAGGATGGAAGGGGAAGCCGCGGCCAAGGCTGCGATCATCGATCCCTTCGGCGGTGTGGTGGATATGGGAAACAGGATATTGCGCCAGGTGTCGGATAATTCATTAAAGGAGGATCCTCTACGGGTTTTGAGAGCACACCGGCTGACCTTGGTTCTGGGGCTGACCTGGGCGCCGGGGCTGGAAAAGCTGATGGCCCTGGCCACCGGGGCGCTGCACACCGTGGCTCCGGAAAGAATTCTGATGGAGTTGGTGAAAATCATGGCCCACCCGCAAAGCCACAAAGCAGTGGAGGCAATGGCCAGTACCGGGATCCTCCCCGCAGTTTTCCCCATGGCAGAACTGGATAGGGAGGGCGCCGTGGAAAACACCCTGGAAACCTGTCGAATTCTTGACGGCATCCTTGAAGAAGAGTCCCATGTCGGCTATCTCAATGAGGCGGTGGGATCCGGAATGACCCGCAAGGAAGTCGTGAAGATCGCCGCGATCCTTCTCCATGCCGTGGGGGAGGAT
>JAOUMU010000028.1 GCA_029881335.1 Nitrospinota bacterium
GTTGTTGAACAACGACACTCTGGTGGATCCAGGCGCGCTGGGGGCCATGGTTCGCCGTGTCGCTGAAAAAATGGAGTATGGCATTTGCGGCTCCACATTGATGCATTATCATGACCCTGGGCAGATACAAGCTCTCGGCGGCGCCACATACAGCAGGCTGCTCGCAAGACCGCAACTATTCGCTCCGGCCCTGGCCGCCGGAGAGACATTGGCCCCGGAGGATGTGGAGCGGAGGATAGATTATGTGCATGGCGCCTCGATGCTGGTCACCAGGAGTTGGATAGAGAATGCGGGGTTGATGTCGGAAGATTATTTTCTCTATTTCGAGGAACTGGACTGGATCAGGATGGCAAAGGGCAAGTTTATGATAGCCTACGCTGAATCCAGCGTTGTGTATCATAAAAGTGGCGAATCTATAGGCACAAGCAGCGATATTAAAAATAGAAGCTATGTATGCGATTACTATTTCACGCGCAACAGACTGCTGTTCACGCGCAAGTATTATCCTTTATTCACACCGGTTGTGTGCCTGGTCCTTCTGTCAGATCTTTTCAGGAGAATATTGAGGGGGCAACCGGATCGAGCCAGGATGATCGCCTCATTGCTATGGGGAAAAAATGATCGGGGTGGCGGTCGGGATAAGCGGTAACTCCCTGGGCTGACCAGCTGTCAGCGACTACCCTCAATCACCTGGAATAGACCGTCCGAGTCCAGGATTACAATCTTTTTCCCATCCACCTTGATCAGCCCGTTGACTTTCATTTTTTTCAGCCCCCGCTCGACCACTTCAAAGGAGGTTCCGATAAGCTCGGCTATGTCCTGCCTGGTCACCGGAAGAGTATAGGAAAGCCCCTCTTTGGTTCGCTTGCCTATCTCGTCGCCAAACTTTAACAGGAATCTGGCCAGCCTTTTCTCTACACTCTCCACAGCCATAGAGCCCATATTGTCCGCAAGGTCTCTGAGCTTGGCGCCCAGACCAGCCACCATTTCCAACAGAGCGTCCGGATTATTACGCAGAAAAATGATGAAAAGATCAGCCGGGAGGGCGCCCACCACACAATCGTCCATGGCAATGGCCGTGGCCGGATATGGCAGCTTGTCTATCACGGCGATCTCCGCCACCAGCCCTCCTATCCCGAAAATTCCTAAAATAGCGTTTTTGCCGCTAGGAAACTCCTTGACCACTTTCACCTTTCCGTCGGCGATGATGAACACGCTGTGGGCATGTTCCCCCTCATCAAACAGCCTTTCACCCTTCTTGTACTTTTTCCACACCATTTGACGCGCAAGCTCCGCCAAAACGCTATCGGTCAGGACAGCGAAGAACTCTACTCTCTTTAGGGTTTCAAGTTCCGGGGCGACGTCTTTCGTGGGCATGGATAATAAAGCCTCTCAATTATCGATATTTAGATCATCAATAAGGGCAAGTATAGCATGAATCCGCAAAGATAGAATCGAGGAACGGTCTGCCGGGAAAAACATCAGACCATGGAACTCCGTGTGAGGCGTTCCAGGAAGTGTTGCGGTAGATTCTTGAGACTCCCGAGCCAATTATGGTCAGGCTATCTATTTACCCGGAGACCGGTCGCGCGGAATTGCTCTTGCGGTCCAATGATAATCATCCACTGCAAGAGTAAACAGCCGAAATGAGCAGACATATATGGCTCAGTGATGGAGACCACGATCCAATATTCCCTCACGGTAGAATACCCATGGTACGAACGAACTTGAACAGAATCGATGTTACAGGCCGGATGTTTACAGCTTTCGCCTCCATTCCATGTGGTTGCAACGGAATACCATTCGAGTAGGCGGAAGTCGGGCGCCGAATTTGCTTCAAATCGGGCGCCTTCACATACATCTGTGAGTACATCTGCGGATCTTAATACCTCATATCCCGTCGAACCGGTTTTTCTTGACTTTCTGATGGATTAATACCAGAATCGGTGGTCATTGCGGTCCTGGTTCAAGGCCACGGATTTGCCCGGAAATGGAGTGGATCATGGCATCAATCGGGAGCTGGGAATTGTAGAACAAGCGCCTTTAAAAAGATAATTTAAGGACAGTAAAAATGGGACTGAACATTACGCAGAAAATCCTCAAGAACCACCTTGTGGAAGGGGAACTGATTCCAGGCGAAAAGATCGCCATTACTATCGACCAGACCCTGACCCAGGACGCCACGGGCACTATGGCATACCTGGAGTTCGAGACCCTCGGCATAGATAGGGTCAGGACAAAGCTTTCTGTCTCCTATGTGGATCATAACACCTTGCAGACAGATTTTATGAATGCCGACGACCATCTTTATCTGCAGTCGGTGGCGGAAAAATACGGCATCCATTACTCCCGCCCGGGCAACGGCATATGCCACCAGGTGCACCTGGAAAGATTCGGCGCCCCCGGCCAGACCCTGCTCGGATCAGACAGCCACACTCCCACTCAGGGGGGGCTGGGGATGCTGGCCATTGGCGCCGGTGGACTGGATGTCACCATGGCCATGGCCGGGCAGCCGTTCAACCTCAATTGCCCAAAGGTGGTCAACGTGGTCCTCACCGGCAAGCTGCAGCCATGGGTCTCGGCCAAGGACGTGATCCTGGAAGTCCTGCGCAAACTGACGGTGAAGGGGGGCGTGGGGAAGGTTATAGAGTACTCCGGCCCCGGCGTGAACTCTCTATCCGTTACGGACCGCGCCACTATTACCAATATGGGCGCCGAACTGGGCGCCACCACCTCCGTGTTCCCAAGTGACAAGAAAACCCAGGAGTTCCTGAAGGCCCAGGGAAGAGAGAAAAGCTGGGTCGAATTGAAAGCCGACGCCGACGCCACATATCAGGAGACACTGAAAATCAACCTGGACAAGCTGGAGCCGCTGGTCGCCCAGCCTCATATGCCGGACAACGTCATAGAGGTCAAGAAGCTGAAAGGCACCAAGGTCACCCAGGTGGCCATAGGTTCATGCACCAACTCATCGTTTCGCGACCTGATGGTGGTGGCCAAAATGCTAAAAGGGAAGACCGTAAAGGAAGGGCTGTCGCTTTTCGTCTCCCCCGGCAGCAAGCAGGTGTACCAGATGATTTCAGAAAACGGCGCCTTGGCGACCCTGATAAATGCCGGCGCCAGGATTCTGGAATCCGCTTGCGGGCCGTGCATCGGCATGGGCGCCGCGCCCAACAGCGCGGGGGTGACGGTGAGAACATTCAACCGAAACTTCAAGGGCCGCTCCGGCACCGCGGACGCTGGATCCTACCTGGTGAGCCCGGAAACGGCCGCCGCCGCTGCGCTGTCCGGGGAGATCTCCGATCCGAGACAGGTAGCCAAGAAGCTGAAGATCGCCGCGCCGAAGATCGCCATGCCGAAGAAATTCGCGGTCAACGACAACATGATCATTTTTCCCAAGTCTCCGGCCAAGTCCAAGGGAGTGGAGATCATCAGGGGGCCGAACATCGCCCCGCTGCCAAACTTCCCGAAGCTTCCCGCCAGCCTTTCCGGCAAGGTGCTGCTGAAGACCGGGGACAATATCACCACCGACGACATCATGCCGGCGGGGGCCAAGATATTGCCGCTACGCTCCAACGTGCCGGCTATATCGGAGTATGTGTTCGCCACAGTGGACAAAACCTTCCCGAAAAGGGCTAAGGAAACCGGAGGCGGATTCATCATTGGAGGCTCCAACTATGGCCAGGGCTCCTCTCGGGAGCATGCCGCCATAGCTCCAAAATACCTGGGCGTGAAGGCTGTGATCGTGAAATCATTCGCCAGGATCCATATGGCCAACCTGATTAACTTCGGCATTCTGCCGCTTACCTTCGCCAATGAGGCGGATTACGCCAAAGTGGACCAGGGGGATGATCTGGAGATCGCCACCTCCAACCTTGGCGGGGAGATGAATCTGGTGAACAAGACCAAGGGAGTGACAATCCCGGTCACCCACTCCATGGGCGCAAGGGATATCGATGTGATGAAAGCCGGCGGGACACTGGGCTATGCCACACAGACCGCAGGCTGAGGCGCCAGAGGGCGGAAGGGTATAATGCGTTGAACTTGAACCTGCCTTCCGGATTATATTCGGGTGGCTGGTTGAATTAAGAAGCGGCGGGTAGAGGGGCTCGCCGCTTTTTTTTCTACAAACTCTAACGAAAAGGGACTTCGAGATGGCAAGAAAGAAGATAACGGTTATCGGCGCGGGACATGTGGGCGCCACAGTGGCCCAGCTTGTGGCATACAAACAGTTAGGCGACGTTTGCCTGATCGATGTGGTGGACGGATTGCCACAGGGAAAAGCGCTCGACCTTCTGGAATCGGCGCCGCTGGAAAATTTCGATTCCCGGCTGGTAGGCACCAACGATTACTTGGATACCGCCGGGTCCGATATTGTGGTGATCACAGCTGGGCTGGCCAGGAAACCTGGCATGACTCGTGAGGATCTTCGCGACAAGAACGCTGGAATCGTCAAAGGAGTCTGCGAAGAGGTAATAAAACATTCCCCGAACTGCTTCATGATCGTGGTGACAAATCCGCTGGACACCATGACATACGTGGCCAAAAAATACACAGGGCTGGACAAGAGCCGTATCGTGGGGATGGCCGGGGTGCTGGACTCCACCAGATTCCGCTCGTTCATCGCAGCGGAGCTTGACGTGTCCATGGAGGATGTCTCCGCCACGGTGCTGGGGCTGCATGGCGAGGATATGGTGCCGATGCCCAGGCTTTCCTCTGTGGCGGGGATTCCGATCACGGAGCTTTTGCCAAAGGAGAAGATTGACGAGATGGTGGAGCGGACCAAGTTCGGCGGCGCCGAGATAGTGAAACTGCTCAAGACCGGATCGGCGTACTATGCGCCTGGAGCGTCGGTGGTCAACATGGTGGAATCTGTCCTGCTGGAGAAGAACAGGCTGGTGGCTGCCGCGGCGTATCTGGAGGGGGAGTATGGCATTGATGGGCTGTTCATGGGAGTGCCGGTGAAGCTGGGTGCCAGGGGTGTGGAGCAGGTAGTGGAACTGCATCTGACAGATGAGGAGAAAGAGGCCCTGCACAAGTCTGCCGAGGCTGTGAAGCATTCGATGGCGTCGTTGAAGGTTTAGCCTGGATTATCAAAGATAAAAGGGAGGTCACGGATCAATATTACAGTTGGTCCGTGGCCCTTGTTTGCGCGCACTGGAATGACAATGGTGATTTCCTTCTGGCTGAACGAGTGGCGGCTTCCGTTTCTGTTTATTTTCTGGAGCTTCAAATAGAGCCATGGTAGAAGAGGAGAATGATTGGTCCGGGGATTTGAATGATGACCCGGATCGCCTGAGAAGCATGCTGGAATCGCTTCGGAATGATGCGGAAGCGAAGAACAGATTTCTGAGGATCGTGGCTCATGATCTTCTCTCTCCGGTCACCTCCATCTCTGGATTGACCAAGTATCTGCTGAAACCCGATTCCGTATCCAACCTGACGGATCGCCAGATGAATATTATTCAAACCATGGATCGGGCGCTGGACAGGTATATGGAAACGTTGGCGAACATCATGGAGTTGTCCCGGCTGTTAAGGGGCAAATCGGACCTCCATCCCGGGAATATAAGCTGCCAGGAATTGATTGGAAACGTCATGCCCAAGCTGGGGGAGAAGGCTGTAGGGAAGGGGATAGACCTGATAACGAAATATAAGGGCGGGGAGGAGGTTTTCGTGGACCATAATGCGGCGGAAAGGACTTTTGCACGTCTTCTGGATAACGCCATAATGTTTACCGGGGAAGGGGGCCGGGTGGAGGTGGATTGCAGGGCGGATGGGCGCCAAATGATCCTGGAGGTTCAAGACAACGGGGTGGGTATAGAGAGGGGACGCCTGGAGAAGATATTTGATATTGACGAGAAAAACCATACCCTCGGAACCTGTGACGAAAGGGGCTCCGGCATGGGATTGTGTATCGCAAGAAGGACAGCCATTTTATGTGGTGGGGATCTGACGATCGATTCTGAGCCTGGAGAGGGGACCGTGGTCCGGTTTCGGCTGCCAAGGGGGGGATGATTTCCGCCCGGTAAATCTTGTGTGGGCCATGCGGTAAAGTGATGGGAAAAAGGGCGCGGATTGATTATCATGAAGTAGAGGATTTTGGGACAAAGGCTGATTGCGGAGAAGACTATGTATAATATCATCACCAGAGGCGATTTCGACGGTTTGGTGTGCTCCGTTCTGCTGACTGAGGTAGAGCAAATAGCCAAGATCAAGTTTGCCCACCCCAGGGAGGTACAGGAGCGGGCGATCGAGGTGACCAACCAGGATATCATCGTCAACTTGCCGTATCATCCGAATTGCGCCATGTGGTTCGACCATCATATATCGGAGTCGGAAAGAGGCCCCAAGCCGGAGATGTTTAAGGGGAAATATGGTCAGGCTCCCTCCTGCGCAAGGCTGGTGCATGAATATTACAACAAACCGGAGTGGAAGGTGAAGTACGCCGATCTGTTGGAAGCGGTGGATAAAATTGATTCGGCGTGTCTGAACTTGAACGACATACTCCGCCCGGATGGATGGGTGAAGCTGGCGGCGACGGTGGACCCAAGATCCGGATTCACTCCATCTTATGATTACTTCCTGAACCTGCTGGATGGGATAAGGGAAAAATCGCTGGAGGATATCCTGCAAAGCGACGACGTGCGGGATAGGGTGCGCGAGTATTTCCGCCACCAGGAGGAATTTAAAAAGGAGCTTCTGGATAACTCCACGCTGTACGGCAAGGTGGTGGTGACCGATTTTCGCCGCAAGATCACCGAGCCGCTGGGGAGCAGGTATTTGATCTATTCCCTCTTCCCCTCGGCCAATGTGGCTCTCCGCCTGTTTGACACACCAGACAAAAAGGCAGTGGTGATAGCCGCCGGGCACAGCATATTAAACCGCACCTGCAAGGTGGACCTGGGGAACCTGCTGGCGGAATATGGCGGAGGAGGCCACGCGGGGGCGGGAAGTTGCGCGGTGTCCATCGACTCTGTGGATGACGCGGTGGCGGATATAACCAACCGCCTGACTTAGAATCGGCTACTTTTTACCTTTATCGATAACAATCAGTATGTTATCGGTGCCCACTTCAACTGGATCCTTAGCGCTACCGCTGATGATTATATCATCCTGGGTGTCGATATTTCCGTCCTTGTCCAGCACCGCTTCCACCACGAATTTCTCTTTTGGGTTTGGTTTTCCGACCATTATGTGTTTGGCGGTGACGCTGAATGGCACGGGGAATTGAGTTACAATTTCTTTGGTGGCCGCGAACATGGACGCGCCTTCTACAGGCCTGACAACTATGAACAGGGACCACCCCTTATAGTCGGTTGATTTCAGAGATTCGGCCAGATCCACCTGACCTGAAGCCAGCTCACCCTGGAATGGTTTTTCAGGTTCGGGAAGGGGACCCATTTTATCGTAGGGCTCCCAGTGGTGATCCTGACAGGCCGACATAAACAAAAATGAGATGGAAAGTGAAATGAAAGCCGACTTGAGACTACGTGGCATTTTTACTCCTGATCAGGTTCTTGTATTCATCCGATAATGTTTTGTGCATATCATCCCTCTTGTCATACAGCCTTTTATGCTCCCTGGGCTCCACGCGATTCAAAAGATAGGCTGTTATAAGGGGTAGGGCAATTGTGGTGTCTGTGTAGCAGACGATGGAGTCCGGGACCATCTCCGGGTCCACTTTCCCCCAGCTCACCGCCTCCCACGGGGTGGCGCCTGAAAGGCCTCCCGTATCCGGCCTGGCGTCTGTTATCTGGATGAAGTAGTCATGCCCCTTCACATGGATCTCCATGATTTCGTCCAGCAATGGGATGGTTTGCAACAGGAAGTTTTTGGGGCTTCCTCCGCCAAGGATCATGACCGCGCTCTCCCCCTTTGTTTTGGCGTGATAGGCGATAGCCGCGCTGTCTTTCACGTCGATGCTCGGTTCAATTTTCGGATACGACTGGTTGTATGAGAGCGCCGCGATGTTCAGACCGATGGTAGAGTCTCCCGGGGATGGACAATAACATGGGACACCGTTGCGGTAGGCGGCGGCCAACACGGTCTTGCCGGAGCATCCAAGTTCTTTTTCGGTGGCGTCCACGTATTTGCCAATCAGGTAATGCAGCTCAGCCGTGCCCATCTGGCGGTCGAACTCCTCCTCCTGAAGAATACGATAGAGGTACTTGTCCGATTTGTAAAGGACATCGAAGTCGAAAACGATGTCATATATGCGGATAAGGTTCTGTTTTCGCAGTTCCACATCGTCGACAAAAGGAGTGGAGCGGTGCAGGGGCAGGTCCAGGCCGAAATGCAGGTCGTGGTACAGGTTGGCTCCGGTTGAGACGATATAGTCGATCCATCCGTTTTCGATCCAGGTGACAAGCGCCGTGGAGCCCAGCCCCGTGGGAGTGAGGGCGCCGGAGAGTGACACGCCCAGGATAACGTCCTTTTTGATAATTTTGCGCTCCAGTAGCTTGCACGTCTCGGCGATCCTTGCCGCGTTGTAAGCGCCAAAGTATTTCTCGATCAGTTCGTCCACCGAAATTCCTTTGGGAATCGGTGTACTTGCGATACGTGTCCCTTTGAAAGATTCTTTCATGATAGCGAAATAGCGAAAACCGTGATTTATATTCAGTTATACTGAGATTTATTAGCGAAAGAGTCAATATATTACCGATAATCAGCGCAAAAGCAATAACTATTTTGTTTCTGGGGATCAGTTGTTTCCGCTGGACGCATTGTTTTATGAAAACCGGAAAATGCCACTGTTGATCAAGACTTGTCAACAAACGTAGCACGATTACATATATTGACAATCCCATGGCAAATGTTAGAGACTTACGACATCGGCTATAGACCATGAATTTATAGCGGGACCTAACATTAAAAGAGGGATAATGAAAAAAATCATATTGTTGGCCTTTGTCGTTGTGGCAGCCCAATTCTTCGCCGGTTGCGTCGCCACCGCCAAGTCCCCGGTGAGCGGAGTTTTGTTCACCGATGTCGAAGGGCCCGAAGCTGTCGGGTCTGGTGGAGAAGCCATGAAATTCGGAGAGGCTTGCGCTACAAGCATCATGGGATGGGTGGCCACGGGTGACGCGAGCATTGCGACCGCCAAGAAAGCTGGGGGAATCACCGAAATCGCGTTTGTCGATTATCATTCCACCAGCGTATTGGGGATATTCGCAAAATATTGCGTGAAGGTGAGCGGGCGTTAAATTTGCACATATGGGGACAGACGCCTGCGCAAGAGCATCGGGGCGAGCATACATTGAGCTATGAAGTCTATAGAGGGTGGAAAGCGGAATTCTACCGTTTTAAGCGCATAAAAATGGTTGCATTTTTGTGGACTCGCCGCTATATTAGGTCCAATTCAGTATGAGGAGGTAGTGTCGGCGCAGCCTCCCCGTAGCGAGTTTTCGACATAAGGTTTTGGCGTATATAGGAATGTCATATTGTTAATGGCGTTTCATTTATTAGGGACTTCTAGGTAATTAACATCATCATTATTGGGGTGGATTTATGAAAAAACTTATTGTTTCCATTGTTTCTTTTGCGGCTGTGCTTCTTTTCGCTTCCGGCGCATCGGCCCATAATCAGGGTTGTGGCCTTGGCGACCAGGTTTTCCCGGGGGCTGACACGGTGTTAACGCAGCTTTTCGCCATAACCACCAACGGTACTTTTGCAAACCAGACCTTTGGTATCACCTCCGGCACTTCCGGCTGTGTACCACCGCGCTCTTTCGTTTTCAACGATGACCTGACCAAATACGTGGCCTCTAACATGGACAACATCGCAAAGGACATGGCACAGGGCAATGGCGAATCTCTCGAAACCCTGGCGGAAATGATGGATGTTCCGTCCAATAACCGCCTCATGTTTAACTCAGCCCTGCAGACCAACTTCTCCTCCGTTTTCTCTCACGAGGGGATCGAGGCTGGCGAACTGATAGAAAACATCGCTTCCGTGGCCCAGAATCATCACATTATCTAGACGTCGGCGCTGAATCTGTTATCGCAAAGGGATGCGAAGATCTTCGGTTTTCGCATCCCTTTTCTTTTTTCTCGGTTTGTTGGCCAATCATTCGTTCGCGAATGGGGAGAAAACCTTTTCCCCCGATGCTGATATATTCCTCGCGCAAGCTTTCGAAAAATCCCTGCACCGCTCGAGACCCTGGAGGGCATTACTGCATTACAAGCCAGCGCTCATAGGATCCGAAAGTCTGATCGATGATCCGCTGTTCTTTATGGCTCAGGATGGTAAATCAAACCCAAAGGCGGAGTTGGACGCCACCATCAGGGGATTTTTCGATACCGCTCCTGATGACGAAAATCACCCCCAATGCCGTTTCCCCGCCAGGTTCCATTGGCTGGATCAGGAGCTGGGCCTGGTGGGCGCCACGCCAAAAGTGCAATGCCAAAAGCTTGAAAAGGCCTTGAAGGATATCGATCCGTCCGCGGTATCGATGATTTTCGCCTCCGCGCACATCAACTCTCCCGCGTCCATGTTTGGCCACCCTCTGCTTCGCATAGACTCTGACAAAAAGAGCGCGCTTTTGGCCCAGGCGGTCAATTACTCTGCCCAGACAGAGGAGAAGAGGGGAGTCCTGTTCGCTTTTTATGGTATTTTTGGCTACTACAACGGTTTATATTCAATTCTCCCCTATTACGAAAAGGTGGCCGAATACAACTATTTTGACATGAGGAGCCTGTGGGAATACCAACTGGATATAAATGCGCAGGAAGCTCGTATGATGATTCGTCATCTCTGGGAACTAAGCGACAAGTTCTCTTATTATTACTTCTTCGATGAAAACTGCGCTTATATAGTCCTGTTCCTGTTGGAAGCTATCCGTCCATCCCTGGACCTTACCAGTGGATGGAATAATTATGTTATTCCGGTAGATACGTTCCGAAGGGTGTTGGAAGCGGGCATCGTGACGGGTGTCACCTACCGCCCCTCCAAAATGGCGAAGATGATGTCCATAGCCAATTCAATGAGTGACAAAGCGATCCGGAAATCCGGGGAAATTGCTGGTGGAGAGAGCCACCCTGAAGATGCCATTCAAGGCCTGGAGAATGATGACTCTCGCAAGCGAACACTGGACCTGGCGGCCGAACTGCTGCAACAGCGGTACGCAGAAAAAAAGATGGAGAAGAAGGATTATCAAAACCTGTTTCTCTCCACTCTAAAACTGAGGGGCGCCTTGGGGGGGGATCCACCTCCCATCAGCCCCATCATTACACCGGTCCGTCCAGACCAGGGGCACCTTTCCGGCGGGTTTACCCTGGGTTATGAATCCAACGATGGACCAAAGGGGAACCGGACCACATTTTCCATGCGGCCGGCCCTGCACGATATCATGGATCCGCAGGAAGGCTATGTGGAAGGATCACAGATTGAGTTTTTCTCATTATCCTTTTCGGTCCAGCCACAGGCGAGCAAGCTTTGGTTCGAACGGGCCGATCTCGTCAATATCGTCTCCCTGAGCCCAATCAACAGACTCTTCTCTCCGATATCATGGAAGGCCAACTTCGGGCTCAACCGCCGCGCATTTGCCAATAACGATGTCAGCGAGGCTCACTTTCTGAATGTCGGCGGTGGATATACCGCCAAAGTGGGGGATATGGGGTTGGTATACGCCTTCCTGGAGGCGGACATACAGGCCAACCATAACTTCGATATGGGATACGCCATCGGTCCCGGATTATCGCTGGGGATGATCCTAGATCCATTGCCAGGATGGAAGACGGGAATCAAGGCCCGCGCCACAAGGTTTCTCCTGGGCCACGAGGACACCGAGTTCGAACTGATCCTCTCGGAGCGCTACTCCCCACACCGCAACATGGGAATCCACCTGGACCTGAAGGGAACAAGGATAGGGGAGAAGGATATTAAAAGCGTTCTATTGAAGCTGGTGCTTTTTATGTGACTTAAAAAGCTTGTCAGAGAATGCCCTTTGTTTCTGGAATGTATATACTGCGGAAATGAAAAGAGCGAAAGTATTAACTATTTTACTGTTTCTTTTCTCATTCTTTGCTCCGCTGGCGCTCCCCTCCGGCGTTTCCGCCCACAGCATTATTCTATCGAACGCCTACAAGTCTTTTGTCCTTGGGTATGAGGAGAGAAATGGCCCGAAGGACAATCGGTATGTTTTATCCCTCCATCCGGTTTACTTTGAGAAATTATTTCACCCGGAAGTTCATGAAACAAATAAAAAACCTAGAGGCTTTCTTGATTTTCTCTCGCTAAAATTGTCGTATCAGCGGGATGAAAACAGTCTTTGGCTGGAGAGGATTGATCTGTTCAATATAGTAATTTATCTTCCAGAATCAAGATTTGGATACTATCAGAATTCAGTCACAGCATACCTGGGAATAATCCGGCGGGACTTCAGCAACGGCGCGGTGAGCGAAACCATGACATTGAATTTTGGAGAAGGCCAAAGTGTGGACCTATAGGGCTTTGGCTTGGCCTACCTGATGGTGATGGCGGATTTGGAAGCCAACGAGAATTTTGACAAGGGGTATGCAATTGGCCCGGCGGTCTCCATAGGGCTGATGGTGGATATCTTTTCCTGGTTGGGTATTGGGATTGACGGGCAATATACAAATTTCTTGCTGGGTGAGAATGATCAGGAAATGGCGCTGACACTGTCCGGGCAAATCGATGTAGGCAGGAGCATGGGAATTAATTTTGATCTGAAACAAACAAGACTTGGGGAGAGGGAAATCAGAAGCGCCCAACTTAGGTTGATGTTTCTCTTTGACAGGGATGAATTCAGGCCCCCCGGATATCGGTCTATAGAGAAGAGTAACGTTTTTCAATAAGCTCCACCGCCGTGGCCACCCCGTTTTCCTCCATCATGTTGGCGCCAAATTTCTCCGCCCGCTCCTTCATCGCCTTGTCCTCCACCACGTTCATGATCGCCGCCGCCAGTTTTTTCGGGGTGATATCCCGTTTAAGCAGAGGTTTGCCCCCGACGCCGATATCATAAAGCCGCTTTGCCCAGAAGAATTGGTCAAAGGCGTGGGACACCACGATGGAAGGGCATCCGCAAAACAACGATGACTGGGTGGTGCCGGCCCCTCCATGGTGGACTACTGCGGCGCAGCGGGGGAATATCTGGTGGTGAGGCGCCTTGCGCACCAGATACACGTCATCCAGGTCGGGCAATATGGTACTGTTCTCCCAGTGTGCCTGGATGATCGCCCTTTGCTTCAAAAGCTTTGCGGTGGCCGCCATCAGCTCTATATTGTTGTCTATATCGAACTGGGTGAAGGAACCAAAAGTGATATAGACCGGCGGCTCGCCATAGTCAAGAAACGACAAAAGGTCGCCCGGTATCTCCCATCGCTCCGCCTCGTCAGGGATATTGAAAAAACCGGGGATCTGGAGGTTGTCATTCCAGTCGGGATATTTTCGGCAAATGGATGGGCTGGCGCAGATAAGGTTCAGACGGTCATGCTCCCAGAAATTCCTCATCGGGCTGGACTGCGGACCAAGGCCGCTTTGCTCCCGTAGCTTGTTGATGGAGGGGCCCATAATCCAGGTTCCCCCAACTTCCGCGATTTTCCACGCCAGGGAGTTGAGCCATTTTCCAAGGTTGGGGACGCCGTCCGGTGGAGTGTGCGCGGACCTGTATAGCGAGGGGATGGGAGACACAGCCACGGTGGGGATCCCCCGCATCTCTGCCGCGATGAAAAGCGGATACACCGCCGCGTGGCCGATCACAAGATCGTTTTGCCCGCATAATGAGTTTGCCGACTCCAGCAGGTCATCCAGGGTCGGCTCCAACATCTCCCTGAAAAGGATGATGAACTGGGAAGCCAGGTTCCTGGTCCCAATAATCCGCCTGACCAGATCATCCGCCTCCGCTTGTGTATGCTCCATTTTCTTGCATGCGGGGATCACTTTGAAGCCCATGGAATCGCCCAGGGTGGTGTAATCCTTGTTGTCCACGCTGGCCACCGCCAGGGTAACCTGATGGCCATTGGCGGCCAGCCCCCCAGCCAGCGCGCAAAACGGCCTGATGTCCCCATCGCTTCCCCAGGTCTGTAATCCGATACGCATGATACCCCTCTATAAATGGAATATGTGGCGGTGGCAGATCATTTTTCCACCCATTCCGGTATGACACTGGACCCCATGTCCAGCGCCAATGGCATTATAAACACGGCGGCCAGCACCACTACCAATACGCCTATCAGGTTCATCGCCAGCCCCGCCTTGGCCATGTCCATTATACGCAGCCTCCCCGCCCCGAACACGATGGCGTTCGGCGGGGTGGCCACCGGTAACATGAACGCGAATGAAAAGCTGAATGTGGCGGGAATCATGATGAACAACGGATTGAAGCCCGCCGCCACCGCCAGGGACGCCAGGATCGGCAGCATTATCTGGGCCGTGGCGGTGTTGGAGGTGAACTCTGTCATGAACGTGGAAATCAGGCAAATGGTCACCAGCACCATAACCGGGTGGAACGAGCTTACAAACCCCAGTTTCGATCCAACCCACACCGACAGGCCAGACACCTCGAATCCCTTGGCCAGGGCGAATCCCCCCCCGAATAACAGCACGATGTCCCAGGGCAGCCGGCTCACCGCCGTCCAGTCCAGCACTCTGGCCCCCGGTTCGTTCCTGGAGGGGATGGCGAATAGAATCGTAGCCAGGGTGATGGCGGCCACACCATCGTTTAGGTAGACGGGATTGGCGAACAACTCCCCCCAGCCGGGAATCGACACTATTCCCGCTTCTATCGGTTTGCGCGTAAGCCACAAGACCACCAGCGCGCAAAAAGCCACCGCTACCACCTTTTCCTCATATTTCATCGGCCCCAGCATGGACTTCTGTTTTCTGAATTCATCGGTATCGAAAACAAAGGATCCCCTTGGCCTGAAAACCAAATAAAGATAGAGCCAGGCGGCGGCGAGGAACATGAGGGAGATGGGTAGTCCGAAAGCCATCCACTGGGCGAAGGATATTTCCGGCGCCTTGGGGAAAGTGATTTCGAATATCTTTATGAACGCCGCGTTGGGTGGTGTGCCCACGATGGTGGCGGCGCCACCAATCGACGCGCTGTAGGCCACCCCCAGCAAAAGGCCCTTTGCGTAGTCATCCATGCCCTCTTTGCCGAAGGACTCCTCCAGTTTCATCACCACCGCCAAAACTATGGGAACCATAATCATTGCGCTGGCTGTGTTCGATATCCACATGGATAGAAAACCGGTGGCTACCATGAATCCCAGCAATATGCCCCATAGGTTCGTCCCCATAACTATCAGGATGTTCACTGCGATACGCCGGTGCAGGTTCCATCGCTCCATGGCTATGGCCATTAAAAACCCGCCCAGAAAGAGGAATATTACATGGTTGAAGTATTGGGATGAGACTGACTTTCCATCCATTATCCCCAGCATGGGGAAGAGGAACACCGGCAGAAGAGCCGTTGTCGATAGTGGAACCGCCTCCGTGACCCACCATACCGCCATGACAAAAGTGACTGCGGCCATCCGCCCCACCTCCGGGCGGCCAGGGTCCAGATCGAAGAGGGCCAGGAGCAAGAGCGCCAGCGCCGGACCGCCGATCAACCCGGTAATCTGAATGGCTGTATTTCTGTTGTCCCGACTAGTCCCGTCGATTGATTCTGCCATAGCCCTCAAGAATCTCTTTATGTCCCGTGTGGCGCCGGGTTAAAATTAGCCCCTCAACGCTATGTCAGAAATATAGCGAATAGTAGAGAAATATAACAGGGAAAACAGAAGATGTCCTCGCATTATGATTTCAAGGCCGTAGAAGCCAAATGGCGCGATAAATGGCGTGAAGATAAAACCTTCACCGTCTCCACCCATCCCGGCAAAAAAAAGTTCTATCTGCTGGAGATGTTTCCCTATCCATCGGGAAAGCTGCATGTGGGCCATCTGCGCAACTACGCCATCGGCGACGCCATCGCCCGTAGAAAAAGGATGGAAGGATATAACGTCCTGCACCCCATCGGCTGGGACTCCTTCGGCATGCCGGCAGAGAACGCCGCCATTCAGCATAAAAGCCACCCTCACAAATGGACCATGGGCAACATAGACGAGATGCGAAGCCAGTTTGTGAAAATGGGTATCTCCTACGACTGGGACAGGGAAGTGGCTACCAGCCACCCTGGGTACTACAAATGGACCCAGTGGATATTCGCAAGAATGTTTGACGAAAAAGTGGCCTATCGAAAGAAGTCGTTTGTAAACTGGTGCGATCCATGCGGCACCGTGCTGGCCAATGAGCAGGTGATAGATGGCAATTGCTGGCGATGCGACAGCCAGGTGGTCCAGCAGGAGAGGGAAGGATGGTTCCTTGCCATCACAAAATACGCCGATGACCTGCTGGAGGGGCTGAAAGAATTGGCCGATGGATGGCCGGAGCGAGTGCTGACCATGCAGGAGAACTGGATCGGGAAATCCTTCGGCGCCGAGGTGGAGTTCACTGTCGATGGCTCCGGCGAGAAACTGACGGTCTTCACCACCCGGCCAGACACCCTGTTCGGCGCCACCTTCATGGCCCTGGCTCCAGAGCATCCCATGGCTCGCCAACTGATCAGCGGAACGGTACAGGAAGCAGAGGCCACCGCGTTCATTGATGAAACCATGAATCAGGATTCCACGGAACGCTCCTGCGAAGGGGCGGAGAAGAATGGCGTGTTCACCGGCAGGTTCGCCATAAACCCGATGAACGGAGAGAAAATACCGATCTGGATCGCCAATTTCGTGCTTATCGAATACGGATCCGGCGCCATCATGAGCGTCCCCGCCCATGATCAGCGCGACTTCGAATTCGCCAAAAAGTATGGAATCGACATCCGCGTGGTGATCGTGCCGGAAAACCTGATGGAAGGAGCGAATACATCGGACCTTATCACCGATTCCACGAACCTGACCGAAGCCTATTCCGGTGACGGGATCATGGTGAGCGCCGGTCAATTTTCCGGTCTCCACAACCGGCGAGAGGGAATAGAAAAAGTGGCCGGGTACCTGAAGGAAAAAGGCCTCGGGCAAAGGACGGTGAACTATCGCCTCCGCGATTGGGGAGTGAGCCGCCAGCGATATTGGGGAGCGCCGATCCCGATAGTCTTCTGCGACAAGTGTGGAGTGGTCCGTGTGCCGGATGACCAGTTGCCAGTGATCCTGCCCACGGATATAGAGTTTAGCGCAAGCGGCGGATCACCCATCGCCAAAGATGAGGCGTTCATAAAGACTGAGTGCCCCCGATGCGGCGCTCCCGCCCGGCGCGAAACAGACACCATGGACACCTTCATGTGCTCCTCCTGGTACTTCAACAGATATACATCCGCCCGCAACGACGCAGCCCTGGCCGCCAAAGAGGACCTGGACTACTGGATGCCGGTGGACCAATACGTGGGCGGGATAGAACATGCGATCCTGCACCTGTTATATTCCCGGTTCTTCACCAGGTTTTTGCATGATATCGGCGTCACCGGATTCCAGGAGCCCTTCAAGCGGCTGCTGACCCAGGGAATGGTGATAAAGGACGGGGCGAAGATGAGCAAATCCAAGGGAAACGTTGTGTCTCTGGATGTGATGTCGGACCGCTACGGCGCGGACGCCACCCGGCTGTTCATCCTGTTTGCCGCCCCGCCGGAGAGGGATCTGGAGTGGAGCGATGCGGGAATCGAAGGCTCTTTCCGGTTTCTGGGCCGGGTGAGCAGGTGGATGGAGAGCCACATAGAGGCGATAAAAAGTGGAGGGGAGGTCCCGGTGGGATTGGAAGGCTTGCCGAGACAGGCCGCCGCCGTCCGCAGGGC
Source organism: Nitrospinota bacterium (assembly GCA_029881335.1). Lineage (GTDB taxonomy): Bacteria > Nitrospinota_A > UBA7883 > UBA7883 > UBA7883 > JAOUMU01. Next base: position 17,795 of record JAOUMU010000028.1, read on the forward strand.
CGTCCACAAGACCATCGCCAAGGTCACATGGGATATGGACAGGTTCGGATTCAACACCGCCATCGCCGCCGTGATGGAGCTGACGAACACCATTGGCGCCATAAAGGTGGATGATGATCCCGTGTCTACAGCGGTTATCGCAGAGGCGGCCGAATGTATAATGCTGATGCTGGCGCCTTTCACCCCCCATTTCTGCTCGGAGATGTGGGAAAGGATGGAAAAGCCGGGCGCCATAATGGACCACTCATTCCCCGTCGCCGATCCAGCCTGCATGGTGGAGGATAGCATGGAGATCGTGGTGCAGATAAACGGCAAGCTGCGCGGTAAATTCTCCGTGCCGCCAGGCGCATCAAAGGAAGAGCTGGAGAAGCTGGCGCTGGCCAACGAAAAGGTGACGGCGCACATGGGGGGCAAACCAGCCCGAAAAGTGATCGTGGTTCCCGGCAAACTTGTGAATATCGTGGTGTAGGTACGCGCGCGACCAAATTCTCTCTGTTCACAATGGCGGCAGCTCTTCAGCGGATTCACTATGGTGGGCTATGGCCCTCCTGCTCCATCCAATGCTCACGAGCCGCATTATTCATGCGATGCGAACTTGGGAGCCTGCTGGGACTCCTGCTCAAGCAATCAATTGAGCAATTGCGTATTGCCTTGAATATATTGCAATTACACGGACATGGTGGTAGCTTGTATACCGTAATAACCAGCCATGGCGTTCTGCCCTGGACCAGAAATATGTAAACAAATGTCTGTTGTGTATGGAGGCGTGAATGACCAATATTAGACACCTTCTTTGCCTGATGGCTATCTCCTCTGCGCTGCTTCCCCTGGGCGCCAGAGCGGAAGAGCAAATAAGAATTGCCGGGGACCCATGTACAATCCCTCTGGCAATGAAGCTGGGTGAGGCGTTCGAAAAAAAAACGGGAGTGAAAGTCGTATACGAGCAGGGATCATGCAGAAGCGGTGTCTCCAGTGTGATAGATGGTCATGCGGATATTGGAGTTTCTACGTTTAACTTCTCCCAGGGACAGCTGCATAATAGCCTCCTGAGAAGAATTATAGGAAAAGCGCCCATCGTGATGGTGGTGAACATATCCAATCCGGTAGACAACCTGACAAAAAGCCAGTTGCGCGACATACTTTTGGGGAAAATAAGGAACTGGAGCCAGCTTGGGGGGAAGGATATACATGTAAAAAACGTCATGCTTCCACCATGCGTGGTGGAGACCATGACCCATCAGACCGACACCCACGGCGGGGGCGCCAACCTGAGCAAAATGGCTCTCACTGGGAACCCAATGACGAACACCAATCTACTGGTGGCAGAAAATGAAGGCGCCATAGGGATGCAACTATATGGCTATGATGACGATAGCGTCAAGGTTCTGCAAGTGGATGGAGTTCTTCCAGACGCAGAAAACCTGACTGGCAGTTATGGGTACTATGAGGATTACAATATCATAACGGGGGCGAATCCATCCACTCAAGTGAAAGAGTTCATCGAGTTCACCGAAAGCGAGGAGGGGAGAGGGATAATTGTGGCTATGAAGCATATTCCTGAAGATAACGTCAGGATCCATTGAAATCTGAGCGTGCGCGCTGGATTCTGTCACGGCTTCCATGTAAATAAGGCTCCCAATACAGCGCCCGCATGAACGATTTGCTTCCATCTGACTGGGGGATACCTCTGATTGCTGATAGGCGGCCATGAATGCGGGGCCGGGGCTCCGCATATTTAATTTACTTTTCCGATCCGAATATTGGTACAAACACCTCTTTTTGTACTAAAATCGTAGATTACATCGTGTTTTAATTGGGATTGTAAATCGAGAATATGACCGAGATACCTGAGTATATAGGGCGTTATCATATAAAGGAAATGATAGCCAAAGGCGGCATGGGGAAGATCTTCGCCGGATGGGACGACCTTATAGGCCGTCCGGTGGCCATCAAGGTGGTGGACACTTCCGACAAATCCCAGCCCGCCGCTGATCCTGAAATCGTGAAAAAACAGTTCGACCAGGAGCTTCGCATTTCCGGTCAGCTCTCCAACCATTCCATGATCACCATATACGACGGTGGCAACCAGGGATCGATATACTACCTGGTGATGGAGCTATTGGACGGCCTCACGCTGGACAAGATCATATCCACCCCCACCAGCGAAATCGACATGCGGCAAAAGCTGGAGATACTCACCCAGCTGGGGCATGCTCTCCACTATGCCCACCAGCGGGGCATCGTCCACAGGGATATCAAGCCCTCAAATATAATGGTGCTCTCAAATGGCCAGGTGAAGGTTATGGATTTCGGCGTGGCATACGCCGTGGAAAAATCCGATGTCAACCTGAAGGACACACAGCTGGAGATTATCGGAGGGACTCCGTTTTATATGTCTCCGGAGCAGATTAACAAGGGAAAGCTCGACTCTCGAAGCGACATTTTCTCCATAGCGGTTGTGGCCTATGAGCTTCTCACGGGCCAAAGGCCCTTCCATGGCAAAAACAGGTTTTCGCTCTATGAAAAAATCCTGCGAAGCGAGCCGACGGCGATAAAGGAGCTCAATCCCGCCATTCCGGACAAAGTGGCGGCCTCCATTACTTTGTGCCTTAACAAGGATCCCAGGTTGCGCCTGCAGACCGCCCAATCCTTCGCCGACCAGATAGACGAAACTATACACGAGGGCTTTCTCACTTCCTCCGGCGATATGATCACCCAGGAAACGATGAAGATACTCCAGCAATATCGCGAGAACTTCGCCTTTTTCTTCGATCTGGACAACTCCCAGTTGTACAAGCTTCTGCAAGTGTGCCAGACCAGGGACTATAAAAAAGGGGAGTTGATTTTCGAGGAGGGGAGCGTGGCCAGGGATATGTTCCTGCTCATTTCCGGCAATGTCAGAATCTCCCGAAAGATGGACAAGATGTCCGACTCCATCGTTATGCTGCTGTTGCGAAGAGGGGATATCTTCGGGGAAATGGGAATCATCGACGGCGCCCCCAGGTCCGCTTCGGCCTATGCGGAGACCAACTGCAGGGTTCTGGCGCTCCACCAGGTCTCCCTGCTGCGATGCGACGACAGCACCGCAAACAAGCTCTATCGAAACCTGTCGAAGATACTCTCATCCAAGCTTCGGGCCACCTCATTTCGATTAGAGGAATTCTCCCGGCGATCCAACCTCTCCTAGCCGGGCCGAGCCTTTCCGCGCCCGGAGGCGCCGGTCAACCGGAGATGTATCGGAGATACGCCATGGCGATATCGTTTCCCCACAGAATAGAGATTATCGCTCCTATTGCCAGGAAGGGACCGAACGGGATGCGCGTCTTTCGAGACTTGCCAGTGACGGCCATCATGGCAAGGCCCACCACAGCTCCCAGCGACGATCCTAGCAGGATTGTGAGAAACGCCATCTTCCATCCGAGTATGGCCCCGATAGCGGCCATCAGTTTAATATCTCCTCCACCCATGCCTCCAGGGTAAACAATCGCCAGCGCGAAGAACACACCGCCCCCAAGCAGCGCTCCGAAGATAGCCCCCATGAATCCGAGGGGGAGAAATGAGGAGAGCGAAAGCCCGATCAGCAACGCGCCTACGCTGATCTCATCCGGTATGATCTGGTGATTAATATCGATCAAGGTGGCCGCCAATAAGCCCCAGGCCAGGCCAAGGTAAACCGCCGACTGTAGCGTAAGGCCGTATTTGGAGGCAATGGCCATTGTCAGAACCGCCGTGCCAAGCTCGATGAAAAAGTACCGGGAAGAAATAACGGCGCCGCAGTCTCTGCACAACCCGAAAAGCGCCAGCCAGCTGATCAGTGGGATATTATCATAGGCCCGGATGGGTGAGCCGCATTCCGGACAATGGGATCCTGGGCTCACCACGGATTGCCCATGGGGCAGACGGTGGATAACCACGTTCAAAAAGCTCCCCACACAGGCCCCCAGCAAAAAAGCCACCGGTGCGATGGAATACGACAGCGCCTCCACAATCCCTATCTCATCCTGGCTCATGGCCGCTCTCCGTTAATGAATCGTATTCGTCCAGGGCCACCATGCGGGCGGTCTCCATGTCAAACCCCTTTCTTGTCAGATGGTCGAAGAGCTTTCGTCTGGCCACCTGCCCGTCCAGCCCCGGCTTGAATGATCTTATCTTTTTTCGCGCCGCGCGCACAGCCGCCGCATGCACAGTTTGATCGCCGGAATAAAGTTCGTCCACCGTTTTTTCAATCAGCGCTTCATCAAATCCCTTTCGGGCAAGCTCCACCCGCATCCTGGCCGGGCCCACGATAGCCTTTTGCAGGCGGCTTTCCGCATGGCGGGGGCACAATTCCTCGTCATTAACATAGCGAAGCTCGATCAGCCTGGCGATAGCGGTGTCGATATCTGCCGCAAGGTGGCCGCGGCTGGCCAGTTTGTCGCGCAGCTCCTTTTCCGAATGGGGCCGGGAGACCAGGAACAGCATGGCATGATCCAGAGCGCCGATCTTTTTTTTGCCGTTCATTTGGTCAAGCGGGCGATTTGTTCATGGCGGGGGCAGGTCACCAGGTGGTCATTCACCATCCCCACCGCCTGCATGAAGGCGTATGTTATAGTGGAGCCGACAAACTTGAATCCTCTTTTTTTCAGGTCACGGCTCAGCGCGTTGGATACAGCGGTGGTGGCGGGGACCTGTTCCATCGTCCCGAAGCGGTTGGTAATCGGTTTTCCTTCTACATATCGCCACAGCCACTCGTCGAAGGAGCCGAACTCCTCACGAATGGTGATAAACGCCACGGCGTTGATAACAGCGGATTCGATCTTCAGCCTGTTGCGCACTATCCCTTCATCGACCATCAACGTTTTCTTCCTCTTGTCGCCATACCGGGCTACCTGGATGAAATCAAAATCGTCAAATGCGTCCCGATAGTTCTCCCTCTTGTTGAGTATAGTACTCCAGCTAAGGCCCGCCTGGGCGCCTTCCAGCAGGATGAATTCGAACAGCCTCCTGTCGTCATGGACCGGGACTCCCCACTCCTCGTCATGGTAGCGTTTATAGAGAGGAGTCTGCGCTGCCCATGGGCAGGGGGCCAGCATAGAATTGTTCATTCCATTTCTCCCTTGCCGCTACCCTCAAGGATCATGCTCTCCGATTTCAGTATCCACTTCATGGTCTTATCCATCATGGCGTCAAGCTCCAGGTCGGTAAGTCCCTTGGGATCGAAGCGGAGGCGGTAGTGCATATCCAGCAGCGCCAATGTATCTTCCTTGGGGAAGAGAGGTTGTTCGCTCTTCAACCGGCTGATAAATTCAGCCTGGGTTTCCCACTCTCCCCGGTTGAATCCAAGCTCGTTTAGCCTTTTCTCCACCAGGTAGTAGGCGGAGGAATCGCCCGGTATTGTTCCGGCCTGTTCAGGGACGACGACTTGCTCATCTTCCCTACGCACCTTTGTACTGGATATTATCCGGTACACAAGGAACAAAATGAGGAGCATTAGGATCGGCGCCAGGTTTTTTGCATTCAAAGCCGATTCCTCGCCCCATCTCCATTTGGAGAACTGCAGATATAGAAAAGATAACAGGTCAAAAGGCCTCTCGAAAAATGAGCCGTCTTCCATGTCCTCGTCGGTCCATGAGCCCGGTGTGGTGTCGAAAATGGACCATTTCCCATCTACATATACCATGGGCCACGCATGGGCGTCCCTGGATCGAACGATGTATGCGTTTTCCAGAAAGCTGTGCTCATGCGCCAGATATCCCACAAAATATCTGGTGGGTATTCCTGCCTGGCGAAGGATAAGGGTTGTGGCGGTGGCGAAATACTCGCAATGACCGGACCGGGTGTTAAAGAGAAAATCCTCTATGGCTGTCGTGTCGCCTTTTCTGAAGAAATCGGCCATAGCCGGGCCGCCGGGTAACTTGGTTCCCGCAGCGCTTTTCAGATCCAGCGAGTATGTGAAATTATCCTGGAAATGGTTGTCGACTATCCTTAAAACCTCCCCAGGCGCCTTTCCCTTCAGTTCCAACTGGTTCACCATCAGAGAGATACCTCTCTCCTCCACTTTAGGCGTCACCAGGTCATTCTCATCGGGAGGGGAGATGCGGCTAACGCTATCTCCCATACGTAATATGTACTTCACATATCCAGGCGCGCCACCCACCTTCACCGTGCCAAGTCGGTTGGCGAACATCTTATTGGCAGGCAGGCGCTCCAGCCGGTGGGTCTGCAGGGGTATTGCCAAAAGACCCTCGCCACTGGGCAGGTATGTGTGCACGGCAAGCCGGGATGGGTTCCCCGTGGGTTCGGCGAACTTCCAGTCCAGCCCGCTGGATTCGGAGAACATGCCCATCAGGGGAGCCTTCATCGCATACCAGGAGCCCAGCCTGAAAATATTGTAGCTGGAGATGGGCAGGTATGTCGGCGTCTGATATCCTTTGTCATTTTCCACGCGGTACACGATAGTGCCAGAGTCTTTCAACCTGCCGATTTCGCCTATTGACGTGCTGGTGGTAAAGGGGTCCGGCTGGTTTAAAAACATCTTCGTGTACAGGTCTATAAGGTTTTCCTCCACCTTTTCCTGCAGCCTTTGAAGTCCCACGCTCCCCGAGTATCCAGAGGCCAGGATGAACACAAAAAGAGGGATCCAGACGTGAGCCGGGAAGCTTTTCGGCCGGATGCTCCAGAGTATCCAGAAAGCGCATATGCCCACGAAGGCATAGAACCAAATGGACCTGACGTTGGCCGCGCTGGTGGAGGCGATCATCAAGACAAGATATGGGTATTCGATGTTGACAGCAGGTGGGTCGTCTCCGGGGCCTCGGCTTTTGGCGTTTCGCATAAAGAAAGAGAAAATCGCCACATCTATTTTTTCCCGGTCACCGTAAACCTGGGCCGCGGCAATCGGCAGAAACATCAATGGGACCCATTGGAATAAACTCAGGAACATGCCGGTATGGATTCCCTCGGACAACGAAAAGGCGAAAGACGCCAGAGCGATCAGCGCAGAAAGGTTCCATATCATCCTGTATTCACGCAAAGAGAACGCCAATCGGGATGTGGAAAGGAAACGCCCCTCCATGGCAATCGCCACCAGGATACCGGGAATGATGAGCCCCGTCTGCCAACCCCAAAAAAGGGCCGTGGCGCCCAGGAGAAGAGGAGGAGGTTTCATATTTGGGCCAGCCCCTCTTCGACTTTTCCCGTTTCCAGGAGATGGAACATATGCGGCGCCCGGCGCATGGGACCAGGATCAATCCCCTCCGGAGGGATCGACTCCACCAGCAGGAACACTTCTGTCGGCATGCCGGAAGATATAAGTCCTTTTACAAAATCCTGGCGGGCCTTGTCCCAGGCCAGGAGCACACACACAACGCCGCTTAGCAAAGGAAGCCGCTCCCCCGCAGCGCAAGCCAGCTCGGAGAAACTTTTTCCAACGCTTGGCTGGACAGATGCCATTACCTCCAGCATGTTCCTGGTGGCCCCCAGGCCGCGGCCGGAGGTGAATATATAGGTCCGGGTTCCGATGAACATCAGGTCCAAAAGCGCGTCCTGGGTCTCCATATTGGATACAAAAGAGGCCGCCAGACTCACCGCCTCCTCAAAGTGCCCGCTGATGTCCAGATCGATGAAGGTATCCAGCAGCAACGCATGGCGGGAGTAGAATTCCTCCTGATGCTCTCTCACCACGGGAGAGCCGGTCCTGGCCCAACTTCTCCAATGGATATTCCGCATCGGGTCTCCTGGCCGGTACTCCCGCAACCCCACGAACTCTTCCGAATCACCCACTGCCGAGGCAAGCGCTACCCCCCCTTGGTTGTATTTCCTTTTGCCGGGCAGTGAAAATGGCCTGGTCCTGTATCTACGGGGGAACACCGGCACGGAAACTGCGGCCGGGATATCGCAAAGGGACTTGACCAGGCCGAATGGGTCCCGCGCACCCACGGTGACGCTTTCCAAGCGCAGATACCCCCGGCTCAGGGGTATGGCCTCCAGTTCCACGCGAATTGTGCCATGGGCCGGAATCATCGGCAAGGGCTTCTCCTTTTGTTCTATTGGTAGCCTGCTGAAAATGATTTCCCTCCAGCGTATGGGGCCTACATATCTGTCCCAAGAGTTTATATTCTGCTCGCTAGCCACCTTCATGGTGGCGAATTCCTGGAAGTCTGGTCTGGGATCTTTCAGGTTTACCTTGAACAATGCCCCGTCCACGGCTTTGGAGCCGAGGTTGGTGATCTCCACCACATAGCGGAAGGGGGCGCCCACCGTGACCGTGGGTGGAAGATTAACCATGGCTGAAAAAATTGGTTGATAAATCCAGCTGGAGATGAGAGAAACCATTAAAAGGAACACCAGGAAAGTGAAGGCCTGAAAGGCCATGGTGCGATTTGTGTCGATTCCCATAGCGGCGGCGAGCGCGATGCACACCACCACCAAAATTCCCGGCGCCGTGAATTTTTTCAGGAACCAATATTGAATCGATCTGCCGGTCATGTAGGACCGATGGATCATTCTTTGCGGGTTCATGGGGATCGCCGTGACATGGTCGGCTATGCTGGGACGGGGATCTGGCGCAATATCTCTTCTACCACAGAGGCGGCGGTGACACCGGAGAAGCGCGCCTGGGAATCGAGCAATAACCTATGGGCGATGACCGGGACGGCGATCTGTCTCACATGGTCCGGCGTGACAAACTCCACCCCCTCCATCAGAGCCAGGGCTCGCGCGGTCTTCATCATGGCCAGCGAGGCCCGGGGGCTGGCGCCTAGACGAATGCCGGGGGCCTTGCGGGTGGCGGTCACCAGATCCACAATATATTTCTTCATCTCATTGCTTAATCGGATGTCGTAGGCCAGCCGACGCAGGATCATCACTTCCTCAACGTCCACGCATTTTGTTATATTTTCCAGAGGGTGACCCCGGGATTGGTCGGAGAGGATATCCACCTCGCTCTCCGCGTCCACATAGCCAAGGCCGAAGTGAAGGGAGAATCTGTCCATCTGCGCTTCCGGCAAAGGATATGTCCCCGTGGATTCCACCGGGTTCTGGGTGGCTATTACGAAGAACAGATCCTCCAGCTTGTGGAGCTTGCCATCCACGCTAACCTGCCCCTCCGCCATAGACTCCAACAGCGCGGACTGGGTCCTGGGGGAGGCGCGGTTTATCTCATCCACCAGCACGATGTTGGCGAAGATCGGCCCCTGGTGAAAGTGAAACTGCTGGTCCTTTTGGCTGTAGATCGATACACCCGTGATGTCGGATGGCAAAAGGTCCGGCGTGAATTGGATACGCTTGAATTTGGTATCGATGGAAAGGGCCAGGGCCTTGGCCAGAGTGGTCTTGCCTGTTCCTGGAGCGTCCTCCAGCAGCACATGGCCGCCGGTGGTCATGGCCAGTAACAGCTTGCGAATGGCGGCGGATTGCCCACGCATGACAGTTTCCACATTGGAAATTATCTTGCGGTATATCTCCGCTCCCGAGGCGGCTTCCACGGAATTCATGAGGTACGAGGATCTCCACAATAGTAATTCATTCGAAAGTACATACTTCTTTTTGAATTCAAATCAAAATATTCAGGCCTGGCGATACTTGATGGCGATATAAACACGCCGACATGATAAAGTCTACAATATCAGATAATAGAAAGACAGAATTATGATTTGCGCCCAGGTATACGCTGAAACTCTGTCCGAGGAGGAGAGATGACACAGAGAACCGAAAAGGATTCGCTGGGTGAGTTCGACGTCCCCGCCGACGCCCTGTACGGGATCAATACCAGCAGATCCGTGGGTAATTTCCCCATCAGTGGACAGAAGGCTCCCCCACGGCAGGTGGCGGCTATCGCAATGATCAAGCAGGCCTGCGCCATGGCAAACATGGAGTTGGGGCTTTTGGACAGAAACAAGGGAACCGCCATTGTCAATGCGGCGGCAAAAGTGGCCGATGGCGGATACAGTGAAGAGTTCCCGGTGGACATCTTCGCCTCCGGCTCCGGCACTTCGCACAACATGAACGTGAACGAAGTCATCGCAAACCTGGCGGAGGAAGCGCTGGGGGGCAGGCGAGGGGAGAAGAAACTGGTCCACCCCAACGACCATGTGAACATGGGCCAGTCCACCAACGATGTCTTCCCTTCATCCATCCGTGTGGCGGCGGTCCCATGCGTGGATCAGCTTGTCAGCCGGACCAGGGGATTTGTCAAAACGCTGAATAGAAAAAGCCGCCAGTTCGACATGATCATAAAGTCGGGCAGGACCCATCTGCAAGACGCGGTGCCGGTGCGGATGGGCCAGGTGTTCGGCGCGTGGGCGTATTCTATATCGAAAGGAGAGGAGCGCCTCCGCGCCGCCATGCCCCGGTTCATGGAGCTGGCCGTGGGGGGGAACGCGGTGGGGACAGGAATCAACAATCACCACAGGTTCCGCAAGATGGTGATAAAGCATCTGAACGCTATCACAAAGCGCAAGGGCGTCAGCGCATATAAGGTAGCTGGCCACGATATCGAGGCGGTACACGGCACAAACGACATGGCGGCGCTTTCCGCCGCGGTCAGCTCGCTGGCGGTGGATGTCCAGCGGATATGCAACGATTTGCGGCTGATGGCCTCTGGCCCGATGACCGGATTTAACGAGGTGAACCTGCCACCTGTGGAGCCGGGATCCTCCATCATGCCTGGCAAGGTGAATCCCAGCATCTGCGAGGCGGTGAACATGGTGTGCCTGAAGGTATTCGGGAATCACCAGACGATCTTCATGGCGGCGCAGTCCGCCCAGCTGGAGCTGAACGTGACCATGCCTGTGACGGGGTACGCGCTACTGGAGTCATTGACGATTCTGGCCAACGGGATCATGGTCCTGGACGAAAAGTGCGTGGCGGGAGTGACGGTGAACAAGGAGGTGTGCGAGCGATACGCCTTGCAAAGCCCTAGCCTGGCCACCTTCCTGAATCCATACATCGGCTACGTCCGCGCCTCTGAAGTGGCGAAGAAAGCTGTTCGTGAGGGAAAGACCGTGCCGGAAGTCGTTCTGGAAGAGGGGCTTTTGACTAAAGAGGAATTGGCGAAGGTGTTCGATCCGAAAAAGCTGACTTCGCCGGGGCCTTAACGGTCGGCCCACCAGTTGACGATGCGCAAAGGATGACACCGCATTCGAAGTCGCCTTTCTCCCCCATCCTTTTTTAATGAGGGAATGCATGCGCTCTCGGCGGGATTGTGAAGATTGGATGCCGGATCAAATCCGGCAAGAGAGCAAAAAAGCTCTGGGGTGACCTTGCCGAATCCTTTTGCGCAAAGTATCATCGACACCTAGTTAACGTCTGTATTCGGAGAAATTATTGATCGAAGTTCCCACTCGCGCCAGGTTCAACTGGGTTTTGCTTTTCCCGTTCCTTGGCTGGATCGGGACTGTGCGGCGCACCTCCCTCCGCGATGATTTCTTCGCCGGACTGACCAACGCTTTCATCGTGCTCCCCCAGGGGGTGGCGTTCGCCATGATCGCCGGGCTGCCCCCTGAGTATGGGTTATACACGGCCATCATTCCCCCCATCATTGCAGGGCTGTTCGGTTCCTCAAAGCACCTGATCTCCGGGCCCACCACGGCTATATCCATCGTGGTCTTCACAGCCGTGAGCCCACTGGCAGAACCTTCCACGCCGGAATTCATCGCCCTGGCTCTCACTCTTACTTTTCTGGCGGGGGCGTTCCAGCTGGGTCTAGGATTGGCCCGGATGGGGGCTTTGGTAAACTTCGTCTCCCACAGCGTCATTGTCGGCTTCACCGCAGGTGCGGCTATTATCATCGCCACGAGCCAGCTGAAGCACACCTTGGGAGTCTCCATTCCAAAGGGCCAGTCATTCATCGGGACATGGGTTTCACTGGTGAATGAAGCTTCAAATATAAACATATACGCCGTGATAGTGGCGGTCTTTACGCTGCTGATAATCCTGGGGGTGAAGCGGCTGTGGCCAAAGGCGCCCGGTCTGCTAATCGGGATGCTGGGCGGCGGTGTAATGGCGGCGGTAATCGGCGCGAAAGAGCATGGGATACAACTGGTGGGAGCGCTCCCTTCCGGGTTGCCACCGCTGTCGATCCCCAATTATTCCCATGACGCGGTCTTCGGGCTTACTTCCTCGGCTTTGGCTGTGGCCATGCTGGGTCTTATAGAGGCGGTGTCCATAGCCAGATCCGTCGCCTCAAAGAGCGGCCAGACCCTGGACGGCAACCAGGAGTTTATTGGGCAGGGATTATCCAATATCGTAGGCAGTTTCTTTTCCTGTTACGCCTCTTC
>JAOUMU010000029.1 GCA_029881335.1 Nitrospinota bacterium
TCTGCAAGCTGTCCAGTTTTTAGGGGGAAGGTCACACGCTATTGTCATGCTCTCGGCCCGAAAGAATATCCATCCCATCTGCACGAAAATGAATGTGATAAACCCTCCTGCGGCTGCAATGATCGCATTGAAGATACCGCTGTTTTCACGCTCTCCACTATGCTTCCTAACTCCGGAAAACAGCCAATCGTATAACACCAGGCCGACTCCGTGATACATGCCCCATACGATGAAATGATATGCCGCTCCGTGCCACAGGCCACAGATGGTCATGGAAACGAAAGCGTTGATATATTGTCTTGTTTTCCCCGATCTATTGCCACCAAGAGGGATATATACATAGTCCCTTATTATGACGCTCAAGGTTATATGCCACCTGCGCCAGAAATCCCTGGGTGACCGGGCCAGGTATGGCTTGTCGAAGTTTATCGGCAAGTCAAAACCAAACAACCTTGCGCTTCCCCTGCCTATGTCCGTGTATCCGGAAAAATCCCCGTATATCTGGATTCCAAAACCAGCCACTGCCAGCATGCAGGTGATACCGCTATATTCACCAGGGTTTTTGAAAACCGGCTCTAGAAAATCGGCGAAATTGTTTGCGAAAATCAGCTTTTTAATTAAGCCTGAGACTATAAGCTCGGCGCCGGCGCAAAAGTCGGCCTCGGTGGTGTGGCGCAAGGATTTTATTTGAGGTAAAAATTCCTGTGCCCTGACAATGGGGCCGGCCACAAGCTGGGGGAAAAACGCGACATATAGCATAAAGTCGAGTCTGTTTCGTTCCGCCGGGAATTTACGATTATAAACGTCCAGTGAATAGGTCATGGTCTGGAACGTGTAAAACGAAATTCCAAGGGGAAGGATTATGTTGAAGCTTGCCGCTGGAATATGAAAGTTGATCAGACCCAAGGCGTCGTTTAGCGTGTTATTGAGGAACACGAAGTACTTGAAGAATATCAAGGGTCCAAGGTTGCTAGCCAGACTAACCGCCAGAAATAATTTTCTCCTGCGCTCGGACTTGCTCTTTTCCACCGCCAGGGCGCAATGGTAGTCCGCCAAGGAGGAGTAAATCAGCAAGAAGAGGAAAGGAAAACTCCACATCGAATAAAAGAACCATGAAGCGGCAAGCAGCAGAAATTTTCTGTAGAGAAGACTGGAAGGCTGGTATAGTAATAATACCGTAGGAAGGAAAAGCCAATACCCAATGTCGGCGAAAGACATCTTGTGTTATCTCTCCTCTAGCCTTTGGAGGTAATCGCTCAGGAAATTGGCAAATCTCCGCGAGAATAGCTTGTACGCGTTACCGTTAGGATGGAACTGGTCGTAGAAAATAAAATCCTGGTTCTCGATATCCTCCACATTTATACGAGCTATGTCGAAAGTATAAGTTTCAGCCATATTGACCAGGAAACGGGAGAATTTCCCTTCAATACCTGGTTCTATGAAGCTGGCTTTGAAACTACTATGGGTAGGCGCGTAAAGGAAGACAAATTTAACCCCCCTGTCTCTTAATGTTTCTGCGAACCGCGCAAAAGCAGCCTTGTTTCCATCAACTTGAGAAGTATTAAGAGGGAATGGGGGCGGTGGTGCTCCACCGAAAATATCCTCATTTCTTCCTCTGGAAATAAAGCGATGAAAACCTGTTAGAGCAAACGCTTCCTCGTCAGAATTCATCATGCCCTCTCCCCAGGAGAGGGCAACACGCCTAATGGAGTTCCTGTAACGTATAATATGATTGTACTGGCCCACCAGGGCAAGGAAGTGCCACTCGAAATTCCGGGCAATTTCTGATGAATCCAATGTATGAATAGCTACTCGCCAGTCGTAAGTTCTGAGTAGTTGTTCATTTCCCCAAGTCCAGTAAATGACGTATGACTCTCCGTACCATATTACTAAATAAGGATTTGCGGATGCTATCTTCTGAGCGGCCATGCTCCACTCCATGGCGTTGGCGTTACCCATGGCAAGGTTGTAGACTTGATAGCCTTTGGGTATCAACGGATTTATTATGTCAGGATCCAGGGAATATTTGGCGTGACTTAATCCAATAACAAATATCTTTTTATTTCCCTGGTAGGCCAGAAGCCCCCTCTCCTGGCGTAAGTTGTCATCCTCGTTGATAGATGGGGCATGGTTTGCAAGCCATATATAAACTCCGGGAACATAAGCGTAAAGTAATAAATCCATGGCGAACAATAGAAACAGAGGCAAGATCGCAAGAGATAGAGTTGCCCGCAGTCTTCCTTGTAATTTCATTTACTTCCCACGCTCGGTGAATTGGGGACAGGTAAAGTCAGCCTACATTTTACCCGGTATATGGCTTTTAAGTTTGCACCTCATTGCCTGGATTGCGGCATGCTGACACAGGACCAGCCAATATTACACACGACAAAAGGCATTCGTTCTAACTTTACTTAACATGATTGGGCAGGCTAACTTAAAAGGACCCTTGGATCAAGCTGATTTGGCACTGCTTAACCAGACAAATGTCCGTATATTTTCGTTGCGCCTCCGCCCAGACTGAAAAAATATCCAAATATTTACAGGACCATCCGGTGGACCAGATTCACCTTTTTAATCCAGAATTGTAAAAAGCATTGACAAAACAGGCTCTTTCCTTTATAAATGCCACTTCCGGTACATTATCTGTATTGGGTTTTGTTTTCCAAATGTAGTCCTAATAGATACCAAAATAAATTGTTAATTCTTGATCGTTAATTGTGAGGGTTTGAAATGAACGTCGCTGGCTTTAAAATCGCTGTTTTGTCCTTGTTTGCTATGGGAGGCTTGGTTTTGGCCTCTTGCGGAAGCGGAGGCTCAGACAATTCCGTATCTGACGCGTCCAAGGCCGTCGCCGAAGATAACTGCAACCCGGTTCAGGAGATGCCGGGGCACAAGGCCCTGTGGTCCTACAGCCAGTGCGGCGTTTTTGACTATTTGTGGTTGACCTCCGCCTCTCTGGACACCACTACAGGAATCCCTCTGGGCAATCTGGAAGTCAGCCATGGCAAGCTCTCGGTGCGGTTCAGCAATCTGCATAACAGCAAGATGGCCATTCGCAGAGAAACATTCGGAATATATTTCCAATCCGTGGGCGGCGACGATAAGGAAGCTAGCTGGCGATGGACCTCAATGAATCTGGGCAACGGCAACATAAAATCGAGGCTTGCCATGTTCAGATATGATCTGGACACCACCAATCCGTTGGGGGTGGATCTGCCATATGACACCGAGGCGCTGCAGTTCCGCGACGAACTGGAAACCTACCAGTGGGATTGCACATGGAACAACAGCAGGAACCGGATAGTCTGTAACATTACCAAACCTGCGGACCCTCAGTATAAGGTGACAGTCTGGAACATGACCGGTGGCCGTTTGAAAAAGCTGATGTTCCTGGGAGTGGGGACTAAAGCCTTCACTGGCGATTACCCAAGTTACGACGCAGTGGCCTCCGATTTCAAGGTGACGATTTTCGACTGATAATGTACCTCCAAAGCCCACGCTACCAAAAAGGGGACGTGGGCTTTTTTTTTGTTTAGAGCTGACTGCCGTCACACCTCCAGAGTCTTGCCCGGATCCACCCGTTCCGCCCTGCCGCCGGCGGCTCTCACCTTAGCCACGAACTCGTTGGGATCCACATCTATTGGGGGGAAGGTCTTGTAATGCATGGGCGCCGCCACTTTCGGCTTCAAGAACTCCACAGCCTTCACCGCGTCGTCGATCCCCATGGTAAAGTTGTCGCCCACGGGTAGCAGAGCCGCGTCCAACGGCCCATACATCTCGCCGATAAGCTTCATGTCCAGAAACAGCCCGGTGTCCCCTGCGTGATATATCTTTTTTCCTCCCATGGTGATCACCACGCCGGCCGGATTTCCCAGGTACTCGCCCTCCGGCCCACTGGAGCCGTGATGGGCGATGGTCAGCTTCACATGGCCGAAGTCGAATTGCCGTCCCCCTCCGATATGCATCGGGTGGGAGGAAAGCCCCTTGGCGCCGAAGTAATTGGCGATCTCGAAATTGGAGACGATCAGCGCGCCGGTGGCCTTCGCGATCTGGGCAGTGTCGCCGATATGGTCGCCATGGCCATGAGTGACGATGATGGCGTCAAGCCTGGTGAAAGATTCCGGCTTTGCCGCCGCCAGGTCATTGCCCGTCAGGAACGGGTCGATTAATATGGTATGGGCTCCATCAAAGATGGTCCAGCATGAATGCCCAAGAAATGTCAGTGTCGCCATGATATCCCCCTGCTAAAAAAAGTTTTCCGGTCAGGTATCCAAAACTCCCCAAGCCTAAGATATGCCCATGGGCCTTTTGCCGCAACCCAAATTTGTCGCCTGAAATTGTAGGTAGCGCCCCTGGATTCGCGCCCGACGGCTGACTGGACGCAAGAGAGTGGTAGAATGGACCATGGACGCCTTGCTGAATGAATATGTCACCTATCTGGTAGTGGATCGCAACCGATCTCCCGCCACAGTGGAGGCCTACCGCCGCGATCTTCGCCACTTCATGAAGGCCACAGGCTGTGGGGGACCCGATACCCTTTCACGGATAACCCCCATGCGGATCGTGGAATATGTCAACGCTCTGAAGGCCGATGGGATGGCGGCCTCTTCAGCGGCCAGGCGGCTGGCTTCGATAAAGGGGCTGTATAAATTTATGGTGGCGGAGCAGATGGTGGAGGTAAACCCGGCGGAGACTGTGCGGGCGCCCAGACTGTGGCGCAAACTGCCGGGGAGCGTTTCCCCGGAGGAGGTGGACCGGCTCCTCTCCACGCCGGACCTTACCAGGCCCGATGGGCTGCGCGACGCCGCCATGTTGGAGACTATATACGCCACGGGACTGCGAGTTTCGGAGCTGGTGAGGCTAACGCTCTCCGAAGTGAACCTGAGCGCCGGATATCTCTCCGCCACAGGAAAAGGGTCCAAGACCAGGCTTGTCCCTTTCGGTGAGGAGGCCAGGGAGAGAATAGAGGAATACAAAGCTTCCGCCCGGCCCATGCTCCTGGCTGGCCGTTCCAGTGAATATCTGTTTATCACAAGGCTGGGGGGGGCCATGACCCGGCAAGGCTTTTGGAAAATCGTAAAAAAAACCGCGAAAAAAGCCGGGATATGGAAGAAAATCAGCCCCCACAGCCTGCGCCATTCCTTTGCCACCCACCTTCTGGAGCGGGGCGCGGACCTGCGCAGCCTGCAGAGCATGCTGGGCCATTCCGACATCAGCACAACACAGATATACACTCACGTCGCCGAAAGCAGGCTGGCGAAAATATTCACCCAGATTCACCCCAGGGGCAGGTAGCGGCTTCAACTTTTTTCATGGCGCGGGATTTTTGATGCTAGACTTTACAGATGAAGGAACCAGCCGAAACGAAAGCGGGCACGCTGCCGGGTGTTTTCCGCGAGGCGGTGATCAAAGACGTGGAAGCCATGCAGAAGCTGATCCAGGTTTTCGCCGAAAGGGACCTGATGTTAAAGCGCCACGCCAACGAACTGTACGAGACCGTCCGGGAGTACAACGTGTACGAGGAGAATGGAAAGATCCTGGGTCTTTGCGGCCTGAAAGTAATATGGAGAGACCTGGCGGAGGTTCGCTCCCTGGCTGTGGAGGAGGCGCATTTCGGCCGGGATATCGGCCAAACCCTGGTGCGCATGGCGCTCGACGAGGCGCGGCGGCTGGGGATAGCCAAGGCTTTTACCCTCACATACGTCCCCCGGTTTTTTGAAAAGCTCGGCTTCCGGGAAGTAGACAAGAGCACTCTGCCCCACAAGGTGTGGGGGGACTGTGTCCGCTGCCACAAGTTCCCCGATTGCGACGAGACCGGCATGATTCTGGACCTGGGCCAGGCATAACGTCGCCCCCCTTTCAATTCTTCTCAAGGAATACCGATATGAATAAAACCCTGGAAAAAGTGTCAATCCACGGCCTGGCCGCAGGTGGCGCCGGAGTGGGCCGGATGGAGAACGGAGTGGTGGCCTTTGTGGAGGGCGCCTACCCCGGTGACACGGCCCTGGTCCGAATAGACAAGGCGAAAAAAAGACACGTAATCGCTTCGATCGTGAAGCTGGAGGAGCCATCCCCCATGCGTCGGACTCCCGAGTGCCCCCATGTGCATGATTGCGGCGGGTGCCCATGGATGGAGCTCAAATACGAAGTTCAGCTGGACTGGAAGAAAAATATTGTAGGGCAGGCGCTAGCCCGGATCGGCAAAATGGGTGTCTCCGCAGAGACCCTGGTCCCTTCTCCCTCCACTTCCGGTTACCGCCACCGGGTCCGGCTCAAGGGAGTCTCCTCCACCAAAGGATTCTCCTTTGCTTATCGCCGCCGAGGCTCCAACCAATTGGCCCCGGTGACAAGCTGCGCCGTGGCCCACCCGCTGATTAACCAGGTTATGGAGGGATTGGCCGAGTTTTTTGGCAAGCGCCCTACCCTGGCGGCCACGGTGGGGGAGGCGGTGATTGAGACCGACGGGCAAAGATGCCGCCTGATCATCCATCCTGCCGGAGCCATGAACCAGGGCGCCGTTGATGGGATGGTGGGCGCAGTGGAGAAGCTGGATGCCGCCGTGGTGATGATGGCGGAAAAGGTGGCGGCCCAATGCGGCGATCCATGGCTGCGCATAATAATGGAGAAGGAGCCGCAAATATGGCTTGCCCCAGGGGCCTTCGTCCAGGCCAACCTGGCGCTCAATCCGAAGCTGGTGGAAGCGGTGGTCCGGCTCTCCGGCCTGGGAGCGGACGATAATGGGCTGGATCTCTATTCTGGAGCGGGCAACTTCTCCATCGCTCTGGCCTCGGCGGGCGTGGCGATGACCGGTGTGGACCGTTCTTTCCAGGCGGTGGACTCGGCGGAAAAGTCGTGCCACGCCAACTCGCTAATCAAGGCGCATTTCACCCGGGAGGATTGCCTGGATTCAGCGTCCGGGTTGGCGGAGTCCGGCATACGTTTTGATGCCGTGATAGTGAACCCGCCCAGGGCGGGCGCGGGGGAGGTGTTTCAAAAGGCGATGGAACTGGCGCGCCGGCGGGTGGTGTACGTGGCGTGCGACCCAGCCCCACTGGCCCGAGACGCGGCCAGGGCCGGGGAGGCGGGATTCGTCCTGGAGAGGGCGGAAGTGTTCGACATGTTCCCCCACACGCCGCATATGGAGACGGTGGCGGTGTTCAACAGGAAGGAGTGAATATGTCAGCCAATGTCACTCTAATCCTATCGGCATGCCCGGAATCCTTTTCTTATTCACTTTTTCAGCGATATGAGATTTAATTGAGGGTATAGAGGAAGTCAATCCTGGCGCCACAACGGGCCAGATGTGGCCGCTGAGGATCAGCCAAGGGAAGCTTGAAGGCAGAATCGTTTTCCGGGACAACCATTGCTTTATATGCGCATGTTGGTTGGGGTTCCTGTGCCTGGGGCGAGTATAAAATCGAGAGATTGTTCTGGCATGTTTCCCGGTTTAAGGAAATTGCAGTATGAAATCCAGAGCGAAGATATTTTCAAAGAAACCCACCACTCCGAGCAATGACAGGGTTTTTCATCCAGGCAAAAGCAGGCAATGACGAATTGGGATAATACGCTCCAGACCATGTTCGAAGCTTTCCCGGACGCCATATATCTGGCGGATCGGGAGTCGGGCATATTGACCGATGTAAACCCGGCCGGCGAAAAGCTGATCGGGCGCGACCGGGACCAGATCATCGGGATGAGCCAGGCCCACCTTCACCCCCCGCAACGGGATGAGGAAAGCAGAAGGCTTTTCCTCAAACACGCCCAGATGGTGGCGACCGGGGAGGCGATGAAGTTCCAGGTTGTCCATGCCAACGGGTCCATAATCCCGGTGGAAATCGTGGGCAGAGTGATAGAAGTGGGCGGTCGGGATGTCTTGATGGGAGTGTTCCGCGACATTTCGGGCAGGGTCACAACAGAAGAAGACCTGTCGGCCAACCTGGCTCTTTTCGAGGCTATCAACAACACCCTTACCGGCTTTATAACGGGAAAAAAAGCTGAAGATGTACTCTATCAACTCCTGGAAGTGATGCGCTCGGTGACAGCCAGTGAATTTGGCGTGATTATGGAGCTGCGAAAAAGCGAGGATGAAGGAAAGCCCCGCCTGGAAAGCCTGGCCATCACGGAAGTGCCAGCCGATGGGGAGGATATGGGGGATGGGCCCAGTTTCACCGAGTTTGATCACCTGGTCTGCTCCCCGGTTCATCGGAATACGGTGGTAGTCGAAAACAATCTGAATGACGATACGTCGTACTGTGGCATTCCCGGCTGCTGCATAAAGCTGAAAAACTACATGGGCCTGCCGATCAGACAAGGGGATCAGATCATAGGGCTGATCGGAATGGGCAACCGACCCGGCGGTTATGATGAAAGAATGATCCGGCGGCTGGAGCCGACCTTGGGCGCCTGCGCCAATATCATCATAGGGGCCAGGGATCGCCACCAGAGAAAGCGGGAGAGAGCAGAGCTGCTGAAGGCCAAGGAAGCTGCGGAGGAAGCCACGAAGCTAAAGGATCAGTTTGTATCTCTTATAGCCCACGATCTGCGCTCCCCCTTCACCTCGATCCTCGGTTTTATGCGCATGCTGGAGTATGATTCCAAAGGGAAGCTGGACGAGAGGCAGCTGGCGACCATCAGTTCGGCAATCAATAGCGGAGAGAACTTGCTGGAGATGATTGACAATATCCTGGATATAAGCCGACTCAAGACCGGCAAGCTCCAGGTTCGTTCCAGTTTCCATGATCTGCGCCAATTGGCGGTGATCGCCATCAACGCAGTGAGCGCTCTTGCGCAGGAAAAAGGGGTTAGGATCAGCAACATGGCTCCTGAAGGGAGCCGGATATACGCCGACCGGGGGCTCTACTGCTCAGTCCTCCAGAACCTTTTGTCCAACGCCATCAAGTTCTCCTCCGAAGGGCAGGAGGTGGTGGTATTCCGCCCCGATGGCAGCCGGACCGAGCTTGCGGTGCGGGACTATGGATCGGGGATCAAGGAGGCTTTCATCGCGGACCTGTTTCGACACGAGGTGAAGACCACCAGCGTCGGCACCAAGGGGGAGAAGGGAACCGGCCTGGGGCTTCCATATTCCGCCGACATCATGACAGCCCACGGAGGCCGGATATGGCATTGCAAGGGGCAGGAGAGAGGAAGCGTATTCTATACCATGATTCCTTTCGTCAGGCCCAGAGTGGTGGTGGTGGACGACAGCCCCGGCATCCGCGCCCTGGCCAGGGTGTACCTGGAGGATATCGATGTGGAAGTGATTGAATGTGAGGATGGGGAGGAAGCCTTGTTCAATATCCGCAATAATCCGCCCCATCTTGTGATAACGGATATATACATGCCGGGCGTGGGGGGGCTGGATATCATCAAGGCCGTCAGGGAGGAGAAGTCGACCAGCCATCTGCCGGTGATAGTGGTCACCAGCGACGCCGGCATGGAAGTGCGCGAGAGAGCTCTGCGCGCCGGGGCGGACGACTTCACAACCAAACCCTTGGCGCCCAATGAGTTTATTCCAAGAGTGCGAAGATTCCTGGCGTGAGAAACGGAAAGTGGCGCTACGCCGCCAGCAGCAGCCAGCCAACTGCCAACATTCCGGAGAAGTGGAATACGCCGTCGATAGTCAGATCGAACGCCACCCCGTGCTGGATCACCCGCAGGTGATATAGCGTCAGGTAGAACACCGTATACCCCACTGCGAGCAGGAGCGGGAATCCGAAACCGGTCGTCCACCCGGCCCACGCCGCGGTGAAGAGAAGCCCCCCCAGTCCCATGCACATCAATCCCACGAACACCTTTGTTCTCTCTTTACCGATTAGGATGGGTATGGTCTCCCGGCCCATCACTCTGTCCCCCTGCATGTCGCGGATGCCGGCGACCACCGTCCTGATGTACGCCACGGAAAATACGAACAATCCAGCCACAATCACCGGCGCGGACCATGCCGACGATCCGGCAAAGAGAGCCGGGATTACCGCCGTCACCACCGCCCATCCCGCTCCCACAAAAAGCTCCTTGGAGGCTGGGATATCCTTGAGCCTATGGATCTTCAGCCATTGCGTCTTGGGGAACCATACCACTGTGTAAGCCAGCCCCAGCGCCATCGCCGCCGTGTAGACCGCGAAAGGCCATACACCCATCAGCGCCGCCAGGACAAACGAAGCCGCCGCCGCCATCCCCACAGAAAAGGTCATCAGCCGGCGGTTCCTCAATGTAAAACGATACCTCTCCGGCTCGTTGTGTTTGAAGGTCATGGTGTCGTGCAACTGGTTGAGCCCATACATGGCGAATACGTACGCAGCGGCGAACCCGGCCGTCAGCGGCCCTGGGGTGTAACCGGCCAGCGTGGCCGCGCACAGCGTCATGAACGCGGCGCCCATCGCGATCGACGCGTTGCTCACCACCAGCACCAGAAAAAGATCCCGTATCCTGCCCGCCAACGTGGGCTGTCCGGAGGTTATGACCCTCAGGCGGTCCAGGGTTCGTTGGATCATCCAGGTGGGAGTGGAAGCTCCTGCGGTGAGACCGATGTTTTGATACTGCCGCACAAGGTCCGGGTCCAATTCCTCCTCCGTCTCGATCAGCATTGTTTCGGCGCCCGCCTCGCGGGAGAGCTGGGCCAGCCTGGCTGTGTTTGCGCTCATCTTGCCCCCTACCACCACCATCAGTTCCACTTCGGAGGCCAGCCTTGCCACTTCCTCCTGCCTCTCGTGAGTGGCCTCGCAAATCGTGTCTCCCACCACGGCGTCCGGATACCTGACCAGCAACGCCTTGACTATCCGGTCGTATTTGTTCACGTCGCATGTGGTCTGGGCCACCACGCACACCTTCTCCATCTGGGGGAGCGCCGCCACCTCCTCCTCGGATCCGATCACGGTCCCCCGTCCCTCGGTGTAGCCCAAAAGTCCCACGACTTCCGCGTGGCCTGCGTCCCCAATGATCAGCGTGTGGCCCCCGGCGCGAGCGTGTTTCTTTATGATCCCCTGTACTTTTGCCACCAGCGGGCATGTGGCGTCGCTGATACGAAGTCCCTTCTCCTTCAGACGTCTACGGATATCCGGCGTGACACCGTGGGTGCGTATAATCACCGATCCGCTTTCCAGACTTGTGGCGTCGGCCATCGCCTTGACCCTCTTTCCCTCCAGCATTTCGATCACCTGGGGATTGTGGATCAGCGGCCCGTGGGTATATACAACCCCTCCGGAATCCTTGGCGGTTTCCAGGGTCATATCCATGGCCCTCTTCACGCCCCAGCAGAATCCTGCGGTGTGGGCAACTTTAATCTCTGTTTTTCGGCTCATTATCCCATTCTGCCACGAAACGGCGCCGAATGGAGCATTACAGAGCAGATAAGAGTTCCGGGATTGGGGATTGAAGACATTCATCCTTTCTTAGATTGGTTATATGCTTTTAAGCTTTACTTTACAAACTCAGACTGGAATAATCGGGTCAGTTATTGAATTCAATGACCGGTATAAAGGCGAGGGGTGGATAACCACAAGTATGGATGACAGCACTGATCCTCTCGAAATCACAAATATAGATGATGAGCTTTGGCGCTCTCTCGTGAAAAACGTCACGGATATCATTCTCCTTGTTGACCGGGACGAGAAAATCCTTTACGCAAACCATCTCCCCGCCGGAATCGATCCCTCCGAAACAATCGGCAAGAACGTCATAGATGATTACGTGGATCCGGAACAACGCGAAGTGGTGCGGGCGGCGTTCCTGGATGTAATGGAAACAGGACGGACCGCAAGCTATGAATCGATTATTTCCATTGGGCCGGAAGAGGGGAAAGCCTGGTACTCCGGAAGGATTGCTCCGGTCAAGCTGGAGGGGAGCCAACTTTGCGCTGTCTTTTTCATGCAGGATGTCACGGAGCTGAAGGCCGGCAAGGAGGAGATGCATAGGTTCTTCGACCTGACTCCGGAACCTATGTGCATCGCTTTGTCCACCGGTTACTTCAAAAAAGTGAATCTGGCATTCGGTAAAATTCTGGGCTACACCCGGGAAGAGCTTTTGGGCCAGTCCTTTTGGGAGTTTATCCATCCGGATGATAGGGGTCCGACCATGCTGGAGGTGGAAAAGCAACTAAAAGGTGGCGCCACCCTGAGCTTCGCCAACAGGTACATCACAAAAGCCGGAGATCTTCGCTGGTTTTCGTGGAGAGCCATCCAGGATTTTGAAACAGGACTGCTGTACGCGGCGGCGGAGGATATCACTGAGCGCAAACTGGCGGAAGATAAGCTGCGGGAAGCCCACAACGCTTTGGAGAGGCGGGTGGCAGAGAGAACCTCCAGCCTGGAAGAAGCGGTGGCGGCGCTGAAAGCCGAAATGGTGGCGCGGAAAAAATCGGAGGATCTGGTCCGAATGGGCGCCGCCAGGTATCGTGCGCTCATAGACGCTGTCATGGACGGATTCATGCTGCTCGATGATGGCGGGCTGATACTGGATGTAAACGAAACCTATCTGAAAATGACGGGCTATGAGCGGGACGACCTGGTGGGGAGGAAGATCTCCGAGGTGGACGCCGCACAATCACCCATGGAGATAGGCGAGTATATGAAAGCGGTCAAGCGCGATGGTTCCGCCCGGTTCGAGACCCGGCACAGAAAAAAGGATGGCAAAACCATCGATATGGAGGTCAGCGCCAGCCACGAAATGATAGAGGGAGGCTTTTTCATAGGCCTGGTACGCGATATCACGGAGCGCAGGATGTTCCAGCATACCCAGAAACTGGAAGCTGTGGGCCATTTGGCAGGGGGGATGGCGCATGAGTTTAACAATGTGCTTCAGGGCATTCTCGGCTTTTCCACGCTGCTGGAACCCATGGTGAAAACCGACTCCACCGAGGCGGAATATCTGGAGCGTATCACACAAGGAACCAAGCGTGGGGCGGACCTGGTCCGGAGGATCCTGGCCTTCAGCCACAAGATGGAACTGGAGAAAAACCCGGTGAGCATACCCAAGGTGTTCGTGGAAGTGACCAATTTGCTAGCAGGAACCCTTCCCGCCACGGTTAAACTGATCCATCATTGCCAGGAGAATACAGGCTTTATCAAGGCCGACCACACCCAGGTGGCTCAGGTGCTGCTCAACCTGTCGATCAACGCCTCCCATGCGATGGATGACGCGGGAACCCTGACTCTCAACGCCGTTGACTGCCACCCAGGCGCGCGCGATCCCCACGGCGATGGAGAAGCCGGATGCGGCGGCTGCCCTTTTATTCAAAGAAAAAACCGCCGCTCCTGCATATCCGTGGGGGATACGGGCCACGGTATGGATCAGGCCATCCAGGAGATGGTGTTCGAGCCTTTTTTTACCACCAAGAAAAAGGGGGTGGGAACAGGGCTGGGTCTCTCCGTGGCCCGGGGGATAG
Source organism: Nitrospinota bacterium (assembly GCA_029881335.1). Taxonomy (GTDB): domain Bacteria; phylum Nitrospinota_A; class UBA7883; order UBA7883; family UBA7883; genus JAOUMU01. Next base: position 13,379 of record JAOUMU010000029.1, read on the forward strand.
TACGTGAAAACGCTGGCCATATCTTCTTCCGCTCCGAAAAAGAGAAAGGAACGGTATTCTACGTCTCATTTCCCACCATGGGGGACACCCCGGCGCGAGCCCCTGCACATATGGAAATTCAGCCTCTTGGACGCGGCGAGAGGATCCTGTTCGTCGATGACGAGGAAATGATCACGACCATGGCCAAGATATTCCTGGAGGAGATCGGTTATCATGTTGACGCGTTCAACAGCCACAAGGAGGCGCTGGAAACCTTCATGCGAGATCCGGAAAGATTCCATCTGGTAGTGACAGATCAGACCATGCGAGGAGCCACAGGCGCCGAACTGGCGGCAAAGATTAAAGCCATAAAGCCTCTGATTCCCATACTGCTGATCACGGGATACAGCAGGAAACTGACTACCAAGGAGGCGGCCAGGGCGGGGATCAACAGAATACTTTACAAGCCGCTGCATCCCCAGGATCTTTCCCGCCACATCCGGGAGGCGCTGGATGGAGATATTGGCGTCATTTAAGTAAATGGCGCCATAGGCTTGGGCCTGATGGGTGTGCTGGGGAAGGTTATTCGCGCTAAGAGTGGTTAATTCCAAACCGCCATGATTCCACTGGTAAACGTAGGATCCACAATTTGTGGGGCGCCTGCTCCCAAGTTCCGGCAGGGTGAAGCATATTCTTCTTTGGGGTAGCCCACGGGTGCGAAATCATATCCCCACATATGAATCTGACTCATGCAAGGATCGCTCATTTAACCTCCCTCTTGATAGATTGAAGGCGACAGAGCCAAGAACTGCTACGGCGCGAGCGTCGATAAGAACTGTCCGCCCCCTTGTCTCTCCCCGCTCCACGGGCTTTCCAGGTAACTTGTGCTTGATGTTGGTATATGGAGCGGCAAAGCACATTACGCAACAGGGCATATAATACATATTATCCGGTTTTGCGGATATTGCCTCGTGGGCAGGAGCCGCGTGGCTGCGCCAAGGTAGGGGAGCAAAAAAGGGAGGAAGGCGTTTTATCGGATTATCGCCGATCAGCCAGGGGCAACCGGATTTCAAAGACTGTCCCGCCTCCGTCACGATCCCGGCACATGGCCAGGCCTCCGTGCCGCTCGGCGATCTTTTTTACGATAGACAAGCCCAGGCCATGCCCCTGGCGGTCCGCGGCGCCGCTCCCCCGGAAAAAAGGATTGAACACGTTTTCCTTCTCATCCATGGTAAGCCCTGGGCCTCGGTCGCTTATTGTGATGATAGCCATGGCCCCATCCTGCCAGACTCTCACTGCAGCCGGTTTTCCCGGGGCGTGTTTCTTCGCGTTATCCAAAAGGTTGACCAGCATTCTTCGCAATGCCTTAGGGTCACCCTGGACACAGGATGACGCCCCTTCCACGGAGGAACCGTAGGCGTAGGCAATATCGGTAGCCATTTCCAAAAGATCCACAATGCCGGTCTGGCTGTTGTCCGGCGGATCCCCTTCCAGACGAGCGGCCAGCAGGATATCTTCCACGAGGCTGTCAAGCTCCAGGATATCTTCATGGATCCCCGCCAGGGCCTCGTTTCTTTTATGGCCCTCCCCGCACTCCGCCATCATCTCCGCCGCCAGGCGTATGCGGGCCAGGGGGGTGCGCAGCTCGTGGGACGCGCTGGCCAGCATGGTTCGCTGCTGGCCCAAAAGCCGGGCGATCCTCTCCGCCGCGCCGTTGAAGCTTTGCGCCAGCGCCGCCACTTCGTCGCGTCCCTCCACGTTTACCATGGAGGGGGAGGTCTTCGGGTCCCATGCCGCCACGGACGCTTGCAACCGTTCCAACCGGCGGGTGAGCCTGTGGGACAGGAAAAAAGCCCCGATGAACAATATACCGGCAAATGCTCCCAATGAAACAACCATCCGCATGAAATGCGATCCTCTGGAGGAATGGGAGATCGTCACCCAGTAACCGTTATCCGTGCGGAAGGCCATGCCCATGCCATTTTGTGAATGGAAGAATGATCCATCGGCCCTTCTTCTCTCCGGCAAAGGGGGAGCGGCGCCGGTGGAAGCGATCCGTAAGCCCTGGCTGTCATATACGCCCAGCTCCACGGAAAGCGCCTGGCCGATTCGCCGCACCCGTTCGACCCGCCCGCTTTCATCCAGCCCTGCCATGTCGGAGACCAGTACCCCGGCAAGCGCCATGGCGTACTCCCCGGTGGAGGGTTTGGGATCGGCCAGGTGGGCGATCCAATAAGTGGCGGGCAGCGCCACAGCCACGATCAGCATGAACGCCACCCATATGCGGAAATGAAGCCTGCCATTCATCTGGATTTCCTTTCACGGCCTGGGGCGCCGGTGAAAATGTACCCTTCCCCGCGGACGGTTTTTATCAGGACCGGATTTTTGGGATCATCCTCGATGGCGGCGCGGATTCGGGATATATGCACGTCTATGCTTCGGTCGAAGGCTTCCATATCCTGCCCCTTCACCATGTCCATCAGCGCATCCCGGCTGAGCACCCGGCCGGGCCGCTCCACCAGCGCCCGCAGGAGAGCGAACTGGCGCGGTGTGATGTCCCTCCCCTTTCCCGCCTTGCGCGTTTCCATGGCGTCCAAATCCATCACCACATCGGCAAACCTGATTTCCCCCAATCCGCCGGTGGTTGGCGTGGGCGCCATTCTGCGGAGCACAGCCCGCAGCCGGGCCACCAGTTCGCGGGGGTCGAAGGGCTTTGCCAGGTAATCATCCGCGCCGATCTCCAGCCCCACAACTTTATCCATGTCGTCACCTCTGGCGGTGAGCATCACTACGGGGATGGAGGAGGAAACGCGCAGCCGACGGCAGAATTCCACACCGTCCCCGTCGGGCAGGGTCAGGTCCAGCGCCACGATATCGAAATCCTGGCGCTCTAACAACCGCCCGGCTTCGGTCAGGGTCGCCGCGCGGGAGACGGCAAAGTCACGCCCATCCAGGTATTCGGCCAACATGGCGGCCAGCTTCTTATCGTCTTCCACCAAAAGTAATTTTCGCATATGGGCATTTTAGATCGGTTTGAGGATGCAGGTCGAGAGCTCACCAGCCTTGGCCGAGGGCATCGGGATCATCCTCGGCCTGCTCACGCACCCTAACAAACGAAACGGAAAAACCGCGGGCGCCCAAATCAGGAACTGGCTTCACTGGTTCACATGAGATGGGTACACCCTGCCATACAGGACGATGTCATCCGATGGGATGGCAATTACCCCAAATCCCACTTTGGGCACGATAACTTCCAGCAGACTTAGTTTCGTTGTGACCTCGAAGGTGAATGTCTTGTCACTCTCCTTCACGAAGGAAACCTCCAAGGGGTAGCGTCTTCCCTGGATGATAAGGGCGCCCTGGGCAACAATGGAATCTCCGGAATATTCCCCGGCGCCGGGGATTGGGCTTTCGAACAATATGGGCATCATGTTTTCACCACCTAGGATCTGGGCCACATGCTCATCCCTGCCTGTGACTCCCGAGTCAAACTTGTCTACAGGGATGGTGACCCGTATCATACCCTGCTCCGGCCTCTCCATGGTCAAGGAGCAATTTATCCCCACCACATCCACATTGGCGATAAAAAACATTTCCTTGGTGGTTTTATATCCCACACAAGTTTTGTCTTTTGGCAAATTGTCCACAGTAGTGTCCGCCGCCTGGGCCCAATGCGCGCCCATAACAAGGAATAGCCCCAATGTCACAAATAGCCAATATCTCATCTGGCTGCTCCTCTATTGAATGTTAATTGTAGCCTGGGAAAGAAATGGCGCGGCCTGAAACAGCCCAGACCGCGCATATCCTTATCTGGTTATACTCAACTTCCATGCGTCTTTTCAATATGCGCCACCAGTTCCTTACGCTGCGCCGGTGTCAGGATTTCGGCCGCGTTGATGGTGGTCTGCAAGACGACGCCAAAGGCTTCTTCGGCCAGGGCGGCGGCCTCCCTGCGGGCCTGCTCCAGCGCGGCGCGATCAACGGTTTCCCCACCCAGCGCGGCGATCACTTTCTTATGCGCCGCGTTTTTTCGCTCTCGCAGATCCATTATCTTCGGGATCACGGAATCAAACTCCTTTTGAATCGCCGCCTTTTGCGTATCTGTGGCGTCGATACGGCGGGAGAACCGCTTCACAAAGAACTCGGAGAAATCCTGCATATCTTCCTGTGTCGTGGCGCCGTGATGACCCCAATGGCCCATATGGCCGCCGAATCCCGGCTTGCCCGTGGCGGCGCCCACCGCCACCACCAGCGCGCCCACCGCCACCGCAATAATAACCAGCCCGTGGAATCCGGTTTTATTTCTGTCGCATTTTTCACTCATTTTCCCATCTCCTTATCCAGCCATTTTGTTCATATCCAGCGGCGCTCCGCCTACTGGTAATTAAAGAATAGAAGCCGTGTGTTTCCCGGAGATGTCTCAAATGTAAAGTTGTGTAAAGGCGGCGCAGGGGGAGATGAATTATCGGGAAGTGGCAGGTGGCGTGTTTTTTTGATCTCTCTTCTTTCCGAATCGGGCGATATGCAGTGCAGGGTATCCTCCAGACTCGATCAGATCGCACTTCTCGCTCAAGGCCTCGAAGGCGATCAGTTCCGGATCGTATAGCCAGCGGAACCTGGTGACAAGCCATATTGACGATGATTGGCAATCCATTTTATCGAAGGACGCCGCGTCCGCCCTGGTGAAGCCGGGCTCGGCCACATTGCCGGAAGGGTATGGCCGGTCCATCCCCGGCGCGGGGAAGGGAGCGGGCAGGGGGATTATCTTCAGCTCCGGGAACAGCCGGGAGGAGTAATAGGAAAAGGGGATCGCCACGGAGTTGGGGATGGCCACGACCACGTCACTGGTCCCCGCCTTTTCCACCACCATTTGCGCCATTTCCCGCCATGGCTCCTTTTGGTGATGGAACCGGTTCCACACTCCTTGGGCCAGCCCCACGGTCAGTAGCAATATGAGAGGCGCCTTTATGGCCCATCGCATTTTTATTGCCAGCCCCGCCCCCACCGCCACATAGAAGGGGACGCTAGTCCATATCAACGTCCTGGGAACGAAGATCGGCCTTGACGCAAGGCTCAGTAAAATCTCCAGCGCAAAAGGGATGATGATGACGCCAGCCAAAGCCCCCGCCGCCAAACGTCCACGCTCCCTGTTAATCGCCAGCAGCCCCGCCCCCGCCATGGCCATCATCAGTGTCTTGATCCAAAATGGATCCAGGAAAAGAAAGAAGACGTAATTGAATCCGGAACCCACCCCCTCCAGGCTCATAGGCTTAGCCCAGAACGATGTGTGGACATTCGCCGCCTGCCGAAGGTACCAGGGAAGAAAGGGCGACCAGAGCGCCAGGGCGACGCCTCCGGAGAAAAGAGCGTTTAGCATGAATGAGCGGCGGGCGCGGTTCATCCACAACAGCGCAGGCAGGGTCGTGGTCAGCAACGCCACCACCAGCGTGAATCCCAGGTTGTGGCTCCATAGGGTGAGGGCCATGCCAAACGTCAACGCTCCCCACGCCCACGGCGCATGCCCCGCAGTCTCCCCATTTCTCTTCAGTCCGAACAGCGGTTCAACGGCCTTGCCAGGATTTGCCATCAGCCAGAAGGCTCCCACCAGGGCCAACGTGGCTGCGAAGACCAACATTGCATATGGCCTGGCGTCCTGGGAGTAGGCGATCTGTATCGGGGCCAGGGCGAACAGGGCCGCCGCAGCCACTCCCGTGGCGCGCCCCCTGCCTTCCACGGAGGCGAGACTCCCCAGAAGATAGACCAGCGGGATGGCGGCGGTCCCAAACAGGACCGACATGGATCGCAGAGCCGCCTCGCTGTTCCCGAACAGGGCCACCCACCCTTTCAGGAAAGTATAAAAGAGGGGAGGGTGGATTTCATAAGCCGGTACCTGGGTCCACAAATTGTGAAGTGAAAGTCGGGAGAACCAGTCGCTGAGCCCTTCGTCGTACCAGAGGGACTCGCGGCCCAGCATCCAGAAGCGCATTGCCCCACCAACGAGAGTTATGACAGCCAGGAGTGTCAGCCGCCGGTGTGGAGTGGAGAACGTCATCAGTTGTTTATCGGGATTGTGTGGCAAGAGCCAGCGCCGCTAATGGGGCGCCTCCTGGGCTACGCATAATGAAGTTAAGCTCTCACAGCAGCGGGAGCCGTGTCAAGGAGTATAGACGTTCACGGAACTATATGCGCCAGACGGTGTCGAATCGTACCACAACGGGTGTCCCCCCCACCTCCGAAGAGGCTGCAATCAGCCCTCCGGAAGTTGGGAGCACCTGTTAACTCGCCTTTTGAAGCAGCAGCTTGAACTGCTTGCCCACGGGGGAGATTGATATCACCTTTTGCCCGTCATTTTCCAGGCTGCGGGGTACGTTGCGGATAGGCGCGCCATCGTCGAGCAGGGCTTCTATCCTGGCGCCCACCGGCAACAACTCCAACCGCAGCTTGATTTTCGTGTAGTTGAATGGGCAGGCCACTCCTGTGAGATCCATAAGTATCACCTCAACCTCCGGGTTCTTTTTCTCCGAAGCCGGGGCAAGAGGTATCGATCCGAGAGTATAGGCCTCGTGGCACTTGTCGAAAAACGCTTTAGTCAGCCCCAGGCGCAGTTCAGCGCCGGGTTGCTCCGGAGAATCCGACAGCGCCTCCAAAGCCCCGAACCATGCTCCAGGATTTTCATCCCTGGCGACGACGGTGGACTTGAACGCCTCCAGCGTCTCTTTGTCGGAATCCGGATCACAGCCATACTTGACCAACAGAGCCTTGGCCGAAAGGATGGCGGCCGACCGGGCCAGCGACAGAGCGTTGGCGCCCTGCTCCTTTTCCGCGGCATGCAGGTCCCTGCGGGCCTGGTCGAAGTAGCCGTCTATGATATCCAGGGCGCTGCCGGCGCACTCGCCTGGGCCTACCTCGTCCAGGTTGAAATCACCGCCGGTATCGAAATCGGTCCTGTGTCCGGTCAGATCACCATCCACATTCTCGAACCGCTTGATCTCCGCTTCAAAAAGCTCCAGCCCCAGCCTCCCAATCACATCAGCAGAGGTTTCCCCCTCGGACGCGTGGGAAGCGACCAGCCCGATTATGCTCATCACCGCCGCAGGGACGTTTTTGGCCGGGACACGGCCAACCGGCTCCGCGATCCTGGCGGTGTTCTGCGATGCGCCTCCCACGCTTATGACATAGTGGGGGATCAGCGCCCCGTCGATCCTCCTGGCGGAGCCTTGCAGCCCGATATCAGCGGTGTGGTGGCCGCTGCAGGCGTTGGGGCAGCCGCTGACCCGGATGGAAAGCGCTGGGCCATCGGCCAGGGCGGCGATCTTCTCCAGCCGCAGGGAGAGTCCCCTGGAGTTGGTTATCCCCTCGCTGCAGGTGACGGAGCCGTTGCAGGTGGCCACCGCGTGACCTTCTATATGCTCATGGGATTCTAGGCCATGCTTTCTGATTGCGCCGAATAGATCCTCCCGAGAATCCCGGCTGACATTGGAAAAGAGAAGATCGCCGTTTTTTGTTACCTGGGCGGTCAACTTCCCCTCCTGCCTAAGGATTCCGGCCAGTCCCCGCAATTGGGCGACGGAAAGGTCGCCGCCAGGAACTTTTATCAGTACTTCTCCACCTGCGCCGCCGGCGTTCACCTTTTCAAAAGAATCTTTGCCGATATCCAAGGGTTCCAGCTCACCTAAGCCAGCTAGTTCCACTCGGTAAAGACGCTCGAATTCCGCGAATCCTATCCGCTCTAAAAGGAACTTGATCCTGGCGCGGCTTCTGTTCTTCCTGGTTCCGTGGCGGTTGAAAACTTTCAGCGCCGCCAGGACTATGCTGTTGATCCTCTCCACGGGGATATCCCGCTCCAGGAGCGACCCAAGTCTGGGCGCCGAGCCTTGCCCTCCGCCAGCGTATACATCAAACAGCAGTCCTTGACCGCCATTGCTCCTGGCCGGTACAAACGCTATGTCGTCCGTGAGCCCCGCATAGCAGCCCTTGGTCCCGCACAAGCTGATCTTAAACTTTCGTGGCAACCCCCGGGCATGCTCGTGCCCTATGAAATATGAGTTTAGCGCCGCCGCCAAAGGGGCCAGGCTGGTGGACCCGGACCTGCCTGGATGGGTACACGCGGTGATGTTCCGGATGGTGTTGCCCCCCGCCCCGGCGGAAGAAACGCCAGCTTCGACCAGCAGCCGCATCAGGCCGGAAGCCTGCTCGATGCGGACGAAGTGCAGCTGAATATCCTGCCTGGTGGTCAGATGAACCGTTCCGGTAGGAAGATCGCTGGCCAGTTCGGCGTATATTTCCATAGCCTCCGGTGACAAGGCGCCGCCCGGCAGCCTGGTCCTGAGCATGTAAAAATCCTTCTGTCTTTGGGCGTAAACTCCCATTTCCACCCTGGCGGCCTTGAAATTCTCCGCGGGCATACTCCCCGCCAGGTACTCCGAAACCGCCTTTTCAAACAAGTCGATGGCCAGGACCGCATGATCCGATTCCTTCAACGCTGTGTAACCCATAATTCTTGCTCCTTTAATCCGGCGTGGCGTATTACCTGTCCGCCACGTCCGTTTTGCTGATCTCGCCCGCCAAAACCGCTTGCGGGTGAATGGCGGAAGGATCTATCTTGTTTAGATCTACATCCGTGTACGCTTTCAAAGGCTGGGTGTGGATTCCACACTCACCGCCGCACTTGGAGGTGTTGAGCCATCTTCCGGCGCGTTCGTTATCGTCGGTGGTGATCACGGTGCAGGGAGCGCAACCGAGCGAACGATATCCAAGCCCATACAGCGGGTTGATCTTCACCTGGTACAGCGCCAGGTATTGCCATATCTCTCGCTCCTTGAACAGCAGAATGGGATTAAGCTTTATCAACCCATGATCGCGCTGCTCGATCTCCTTGAAGTCGGTGCGGGTGCGCCCCTCGGTGCAACGCAGGCCAGTGATCCAGCACTCCACGTCCATGTCCTTCACCGCCTCGCGCACAGGCTCCACCTTCAATATCTGGCAGCACTGGTCCGGATCTGTCTTATATAGCTCTCCCACATCCTTGTCGGACTTGTAGATTTTCAGGTTTTTGTCCTCAGCCACCAGATCATGCATGAACTTGATGGTCTCCGGGGGCTTGTAGGCGGTGGTGACGATGAATCCGCGCACGTTCGGGTTTACCTTCTTTGCCAGATCCCAGACCACCAGGGAGTCCTTGCCGATGCTATTGGCTACCACAGATTTTTCTCCGAACTTCTCGAAAGACCATGCCAAAAGCTCCTTGGCGCGTTCCACCTTTTCGTAAAAGTTGAGGGAGTCCACCAATTCCTTCAGGTCCCCGCTGTTGGCTTTCTCTATACTGATGCTCATAGATAAATGCTCCTTGTTGTAATTGCATAATTCCTATCGATTCGATGTAGATTATCGTATTAGAGGGGTATATCGTCAAGGTTTTTTTTATCTCCTATGATTTCAATGTCTTGCCCTATGGACATTTACCCGGAAACGCTGGTATAATCAGCCAGAGTAAAAAAGCAGGTAGAAAATGAAGTTTTCAGCAAGATTCGAATATGCGCTCCTGGCCCTTCTATACTTGAAATGCGAGCCGGATGAGTCCCCTATCTCTGGCAGGGTTCTTTCCGAGAAGCTGAGCCTCCCATACCGGTTTCTGGAACAGATACTTACCGACCTGAAAAAGGCGGGGCTGGTGCGCAGTGTGCGGGGCTATCATGGCGGCTATCGGCTGGCCCTGGAGCCGGAGGCGATTTCCCTGTACGATGTGTTCCGGGTGACCGAGGGGAAGCTGGAGCCTTATAACTGCGGCCAGGGGGAAAATGGCGACCGGTGCGGCCAGTCATACAACATGTGCGTTATCAGCAGCTTTTACGACGACATCAAGGATACCATGACTAATCTTTTGAAAAGCTACACCTTGGACAAGCTGTGCCAAGCCTCCAGGAATATGGGCGCCCAAAAAACCGCTCCCGTAGCCAACGTCTGATTTTCTTCAAGGCGATTGAGCGCCTGGTCGATCCTGCCGTGGCAGGTTCCGCTCTCCTGTCCGTTCACATATTATTCAGCTGACAAGACATTTGAACTCGTTGGAGGAGGACCGATGACAAATAAATCCAAAAGGCGATGGCGCCCTTTTCTTTCTGTCTTTATCGCCCAAACCATGATCTGGCAAACCGCTCTTCTGACAGGGGCCATTCCGACAAGGTCCGCGTGGGCGGCGAAGGAGAGCCTGAAGGGCCAGGTGGTGGAAGTGCTCGACGGCAACACCATAAAGGTACGAACGAGCCAGGGAGACAGGACTATCCGGCTGGCGGGCCTGGAAGTGGAAGGCCAGGACAAAGCCGTGGGAAAACAAGCCAGGGATACCCTTACCAGGGTTCTGATGGGCAGAGAGGTGACCGTGCAAGGGATCACGCCCAATCTGGCGGCGGGTCGGCTCAGGGCCACTGATAGTCGACAGCTTGAGGCGGTGGACAGAGTTCGGAATGGCTCCATGGGCCATGCGCGGAAAAGCCTGGGCCATGGTAATGAAGGATTGTTCGATGGCAGGGTTCTCCTGGATGGTCAGGATATAGCCTCCATCCTTCTTGCCGCCGGGCTGGCCTGGCTTTTGTATAACTTCCTGGACGACCAGCTGACTCAGACCCAGGAAAAGGCAAGGCTGCAAAAGCACGGAGTGTGGTCCAGCGCCAAGTGGGAAGAGGAGTACTTTCGGAAATATGGTTCTGCCGGTCAAAAGTCCGGCTGGAAGAGCGAGAAGGGCGCAAGCGAAACCAGTTATGGAACTGTGGGGGTTAAATCCCATTCTTCCGGCGCCACCCAGGGATCAAAAGAATTCCGGAAGGACTCCAAGGAATTCAAGAAAAGCGAATCTGGCAATAAGGTGAAAAGCTTTGAAAAAGAAGACCAGGGGCTTCACAAGGGGTGGGAGAAACAGAGGTAGAATCCCGAAAGGTACATCCTCTCTCTATCTGGCCGAGCGTGGGCCGAATCCCGCGCTTGGTCGCTGTCTGTTTTTACACCTGCCGCGGCTTTCCGTTTCCATGACACAACCTTCACAATACCATTGGCGGGCCGTGACCCTTCTCCCGCGGCGATTGGCTATGCTGTCCTCAGGATTTAAATACACCAGGAGGTTGACATGAAAGGCTTTGAAAAGTTGGGAAGATATTCGGCGGTGGCTGCGATTCTGGCATTCACCATGACTGCGGGCTGCCTGGTTTTGACGGAGGGGTGCGCCAAAAAGGAGAGGGTTAGCTATGACCCTGAACAGTCGGAACCGCAATCTAAAAGCGGCCGTACAGACACGGACCAGTTATCAGCGCCCTTGAAAATAGAAGAGTCATACAACGAGGAGGATAACAGTAAGCGGAAGGCGCGGGTGGAAAGGACCGAGGAGTGGGGAAACGCGCCGGGAAAGAAAGGCCCCGCCGATTTGGAAAAGGGCATAGCCTCACCACCGGCGAGTGAAGTGAAAACCGGCAAGGGGGAGAGAGGATTATCAGGGAGCGCATCAGGTTCCTTGGTGGTTGAAGACCAGAGCCTGTATTACCGGGCAAAGGATAATAAAGCCGCTGCCGAAAAAAGGGGTGATATGGCCAGCGCTCCGGCCCCAACCCGCCAGGCGCCTAAGTCATCCAGGCCAGATGTTGAATATGGCGACATGGCTGGCGCGTCCATCGTCGGAGATCGGGTGTCCCCCACCATTTCCGCACCCGCCACACCTGCCGAGGCAGTGTCGCCATTCGCCCGGCTGAAGGTGATCAATGACAAGCCGTTTCACGACATGTACTTCAAGCATTACGGAGTCAACCCCACCATAGACACGGAAGAGGAGCCATTCTCCACTTTCTCTGTGGATGTGGATACCGCCTCATACACGGTAGCCAGGTCATACCTGGACCGGGGCCATCTGCCAGAGGAGGACGCCATCCGCGTCGAGGAGTTTATCAACGCCTTCGACTATGGCTACTCACCCCCCACCGAAGAGGCGTTCGGCCTCAACGCGGAGGCGTTCCCCTCCCCCAACCGCCGAGGATACCACGTGCTGCACATCGGACTGAAAGGCAAAGTGGTGGACCCGAAGAACCGCAAACCGGCCAACCTGGTGTTTGTGGTGGACACCTCCGGTTCCATGGAAACGGAAAACCGGCTGGGGTTGGTGAAAAAGGGTTTGGGACATCTGGTGGATCAATTGCGCGGCGACGACACAGTGGGGATAGTGGCCTATGGTAATAACGCCTACGAGGTGTTAAAACCCACCTCCGGCCGTGACAAAAGCGTGATTTTCCGGGCGCTCAACGACCTGCGTTCCACCGGCTCCACCAACGCCCAGGCCGGAATCCATATGGGCTACTCCATGGCTTTCTCCGCCATGAAAAAAGGGGGAATCAACCGCGTGATCCTCTGTTCAGACGGAGTGGCCAACAACGGTATAGCCACCGGCGGAGACGCCATCTTCAAGACCGTCAAGGACAAGGCGGATACGGGGATCACCATCTCCACCATCGGATTCGGCATGGGCAATTATAACGATACCCTGATGGAAAGCCTGGCGGATCAGGGGGACGGCAACTATTTTTACGTGGACCGGGAAGAAGAAGCCCGCCGCGTGTTTGTGGAGAACCTGACAGGAATGTTGCAGGTGATCGCAAAGGATGTGAAGATCCAGGTGGAATTTGACAAGGAAAAGGTTTCTCGTTACCGCTTGCTGGGCTACGAGAACCGCGCGCTGGAAAAGGAAGACTTCGCAAACGACAAGATAGACGCGGGGGAGATCGGCGCAGGGCATTCCGTTACTGCCATATATGAAGTGAAGTTCAGGGAAGGAATCGGCGACTTCGGGACCCTTAGGGTTCGCTACAAGAAACCGGAAGGCGGCGAGTCCACTCTGATAGAGCGGAATCTCTCCTCCGAAATCGTAAGGGTTGCGATCGAATCGGCGCCACCATACGCCAGGCTCTCCCTGGTGGCCGCCGCCTTCGCGGAAAAACTTCGCGGCTCATACTGGGCTCGAAACGTGGATTACAATCAACTGCTGGCCATGTCCCACCAGATAGGCGGACAGTTGGCCGACCGCAAGGATGTGGTGGAACTGCGGGACATGATCCAGCGGGCCAAGGGGCTGGACAGGCGGACGGATAAGTTCGAAAAGGACGCGCCCCTGGCTCGGATGGATTTCGATAACTTGCCGGTGACCAGGTAAGCGGAGGATGACCAGGCGGTTTTTTCCGACGCTGGCGGTCCTCGGGCTGGGGCTCACGGCTCTGGCCTGGGGGCTTGCCAGCTTGCAATTGGTGTTCCTCCGGGAGAGGGCGGAGGCGGCCGAGGATCTGAAGGCCAGACGCACGGCGCTGACGTTTTATGCCGGGAAGACCCTGCATATGAAGCTGGCAGGGGCCATGGAGCGGAGCTTGAAAAGAATCCATATCACCGCCGGGGATCCCCTGATGCCGGACGATGGGCTGTTGCTGGTAAAAGGTGGAAGGCAGGTTCTGCCCAGACCGGTACGGTATCGGGAAGGGGCGGATACAGCGGCCACCGATCTGTGTGAAAGTCTGGTCAAAGCGGATTACGCTGGTATGGACGATGAGCCGGATTCCCCCTGGGCGAAAAGGGTGGAGCTATTTCAGCGATTCTCAGCCGCCCTGGAGATGAAGGATAACAAGCGGATAGCGGACACGTTCCGCGACATCCTGACGCAACGGGCTGTGTTCCAGCTCAGCGCCGCCAGGGATATTCCATACATGGTGGCCCTGCTGGATCTGTTCACCGAGAAAAGCGATCCTGACCCAAGCCTGATGCGTGGTCTGCTGCGAGACTCCGTGCCGGCGGGCCCTGGCCGGGAAAAGATGGAGGGATTGCAACGGGCGATGTTAATGGCCAGGGACAAGTTCACCAGGCCAGATTTTGATTTCCTCTCCGCTAGAATCATTACTTTATCAGAGCGAAGCGGCGTGGAGCATTCCAACTTCTCCGCCATGGCCAGGCTGAAGCCCGCCGAAGTGATTCGCGGGCCTTTGCCTTCCGGCGCTCCCCCGGCTCTTATGTCGTCACGTTGGTATGTGAAGCAGGTGGACGGCGAACCGCACGGCATAGAGGTGGATCTGGATTCCATGCTGGCGGAGGTGACCGAAAACATGGGAGAACTGGGTCTGTTGCAGGCTGGCGACAGAGTGGAGTTCGATGGCCCCCTGGAACATATCCATCCAGCCGATTTGCTGCCGACGGCTGTGTGGATGGAGGGATGGGATCGGGCCCAGAATGACATCAACAAACGGTACCGGATGAAGATGGCGCTGGTGGTTTTCTCCGGTCTGGCGGCTGCGGCGGCGCTGGGGCTGCTGGCCCTGGCCTGGCGGCGCAAGGAGCGGTTTTTGACCATGAAATCGGATTTCGTGGCGGCTGTTTCCCACGAACTTAAAACCCCGCTCGCCTCCGCCAGGCTGATGGCGGAGACCCTGGAACGGAAGCTGGCCGGCTCCCCGGAGGCCAGGGACTACCCGGAGCGGATGGTGAGGCAGATAGATGGGCTAACCTTTATGGTGGAGAACATTCTCTCCTTCAACAGGCTGGACAAGGGGGGCTGGACGGTGAGAAAAAGCCAGGTGAATCTGGAGGAGACGCTGGCCGCCATGCGGGCGGAGATCGGGTTCCAGTCCCCCGGCGCCGTGGAGGTGGAGCTGGAAGAGCTGGAAGGAGTCATGGTGGAGGCGGACCCGGAGATGATGACTCTGCTGTTCATGAACCTGGCCAACAACGCCGTCAAGCATAACCACCGGAAGAAGGCGCGCATCGTGGTTCGGCGCGCCAAGACAAAGGGCGTGGCGCTTATATTTTCCGACAACGGGCCCGGCCTGCCACCCGACGAGTGGGAGAAGGTATTCACCGAGTTTTATCGCCGCAAAGGCTCCGGCGGCGCGTCGACGGGCGGTAACGGGCTGGGGCTGGCCATATGCAGGCGTATAATGCGCGAACATGGTGGGTCGATCCGGATTGCTTCCTCCGGGCCGGAGGGTACTGCTTTTGAACTATTCTTCCCTGGGTGAGACAATGACATCCATGGATACAACCTCGATTCTTATAGTGGAGGACGACGAGGATCTGCGCCTGGCCCTGGCGGATAACCTGCGCGATGAGGGGTATGACGTCGAATGCGCCGCCACCGGCGCCGGGGCCTATGAAGCCACTGCCATCCGCGATTTTGATCTGGTGATACTGGACATCATGCTGCCAGACACCGATGGCTACTCCATCTGCCGGGCGTTGCGGGAGAAAGGCTATGGCGCCATGATAATGATGCTCACCGCCCGCTCGCTGGAGGAGGATCTGGTGCGGGGATTCGAGGCTGGAGCCGACGATTACCTATGCAAGCCATACCGCCTGCGGGAGCTTTTGATGCGTACCCAGGCTCTGTTGCGGCGGGGCGCCCCCTCTCCCAGGGCAACGGCCCACACTTTCGGAGGATTCAGGATCGACGAAGTCTCCCGGACGCTGACCAGCCCGGATAATGAGGTCGTGGACCTGACGAAAACCGAATTCGACCTGCTGTTGTGCTTCTACCGATTTCGTGGGCAGGCGCTGACCCGGGATCGCATCCTGGACGTGGTGTGGGGCGCTGATGTGATAGTGGATGGGCGCACGGTGGATAACTTCGTATCCAGCTTGAAAAGGAAGATGAATTGGCGTCCATCGTCCCGATTTTCCATCACTTCCATCCGGGGGGTTGGCTACCGTTTCGAGATTTAGGAGAAGTGACATCTGCCTCCCGGTTTCATGCTTCCTTGCGCCTGCTTTTTCCGGCCCGATAAATCCGCTGATTTAATACCAGATTTGCGATAGCATGGGGAGCAGTGTAAGCATCATCAAGAAATGAGAAAGCATGAATAACCTAGCTTCCGGTCAGGAAGTTGACCGCATTGTGAACTCAGACCATCACGATCCCTACTCCGTGCTGGGGATTCACCCCGTTAAGGGGGGAGTGGCGGTGCGCGCCTTTTCGCCGGAATCGGCGGAGATAGCTGTTATCGACATTCACGACAGGGCCTTGCGATACCCGATGGAGAAGATTCACGAGGCGGGATTCTTCGAGGTGTTCATCCCGAAAAGGGATATCTTCGCCTATGACCTGCATAAAGTGAACTACCAGGGCCAATCAGAAGCCAATCGCGATCCA
>JAOUMU010000128.1 GCA_029881335.1 Nitrospinota bacterium
TTCCAGCAAAAAAGCGAAAATGAACCTACTCCGGAACCTCTTGGAATTTATTCCGGATCGTCTTGCTCGCTTACAATGGAAGCCTTCCGAGACACCTCCAGACATTAAACTCGTTGATAAGTCATTTGCGACAGGAGGTTAAGACATAGATGTCCTGTTTCTTTCATATTCCTTTTCATATGTCTGTAATATTAGGACATACAATACGGCACTACAATTGCATATAGTATATTCAGATTTTAATTTGGATGGGAACAAACATGAAAATGGCAGCGAGAGAACCAGTAAGGGAATACGGCAAGATCCCCAAACATCGTGGCGTCTATTTCCTCGAGGAGGCTACGGCAAAAGGTATGGCGTTTCTCTCCGCTAAGGTGCGGGACACCAAGATCTTCTGGCTGGTGGACCCTGAAGAGGAGAAAGTGGTCAACGCCAAGTTCTTCACTTACGGTGGACCCGATTCGGTGGCCGTTGGAGAGGCGCTATCCGATATGGTCATCGGCGCCCCCATCCATGAGGCATATTCGATCAGCGGGGAGGATGTCATTGCGCGTCTGGCCGCATCCAGCTACTTCCCCTTCAACAAGGAGTCTCTCGTTTCACAAATAAACGACCTGATCTCCAGGATGAAACAGGAACACCCTTTGGCGCTGGCCAAGCTATCGCTCTCCGAAGTAAAGGCTTCCGAGGCAAAAGAAGCCAGGAACTCCACAGAGGATGAAAAGTGGCTGAAGATGAGCAACCAGGAGCGGATTCAACTCGTCATCGAGGCCATAGATGGTCAGGTACGCGATGCTCTGGCTGTCGATGGTGGGGGAATCGATATCCTTGATATCAGGGACGATTGGAACGTATACGCCGAGTTTCAGGGAACGTGCAGTTCCTGCTCCGCTTCAATAGGCTCGACCTTTATTGCGGTCGAAAACGTGATCAAGACAAGGGTGAACGAGAGGCTGACCTTGGTGGCCAACAGTTTCCCCTGGTAAACAAATTCAAGGAATGATAATGAGCGAAGTCACCCAATTGCAACCTGAAGTACAACAGTTACTTGGCGACCGAGAGTACAAGTTCGGCTTTAAGACCGAGATAGATTCGGACACCCTGCCCAAAGGCCTTAACGAGCGGGTTATCCGGGAGATATCCCACCGCAAGGAAGAGCCGGAATCCGTTCTCGACTTCAGAATGGAGGCTTATCGCCGCTGGCTGGAGATGAAAGAGCCGACATGGGCTCATGTGGACTATCCGCCTATAGATTTCCAGGACATCTCATACTACTCCGCTCCCAAGAACAAAAAGAAATACAAAAGCCTGGAGGATATTCCCGAGGAGATACTTGAAACATTTAACAAGCTTGGCATCCCCCTGGAGGAGCAGAAGAGGATATCTAACGTGGCGGTGGACGCGGTGTTTGATTCCGTCAGCGTGGCCACAACGCACAGAAAGAAGCTGGCGGAGGTTGGGGTTATATTCTGCCCTATCTCAGAGGCCATGGTTGAGTATCCTGAACTGATTGAAAAATATCTTGGATCGGTGGTTCCCGCTGGCGACAATTTCTACTCCGCCCTCAATAGCGCTGTGTTCACAGATGGGTCCTTTGTATACATACCTCCCAATACGAAGTGCCCGATGGAGCTCTCCACCTATTTCCGAATGAACCAGAAGGAGACCGGCCAGTTTGAAAGGACTCTGATAGTGGCGGCGGAGAATAGCTATGTTTCCTATATCGAGGGGTGCACGGCGCCCCAATTCGACTCCAGGCAGTTGCATGCGGCAGTGGTGGAGCTGGTGGCCCTTGATAACGCCGAGATCAAGTACAGCACCGTGCAGAACTGGTACCCTGGAGACAAAGAGACAGGAGTCGGCGGAATATATAACTTCGTCACCAAGCGAGGCCTCTGCAAGGGAAAAAATTCCAAGATCTCATGGACCCAGATCGAGACCGGTTCCGCCATCACCTGGAAGTACCCAAGCTGCATCCTGAGAGGCGATAATTCGGTTGGTGAGTTCTACTCCGTAGCCCTGACAACAGGTCACCAGCAGGCGGACACTGGCACCAAGATGCTCCATCTGGGGAAGAATACCCGCTCTGTGATCATCGCCAAAGGGATAGCCGCAGACACATCTTCCAACGCATACCGGGGCCGGGTACTGATGAGCCCCGTGGCGGCCGGGTCGCGCAATTTCACACAATGCGACAGCCTTTTGGTGGGAAGCAACAGCTCCGCCCACACTTTCCCATACATCGAGGGGGGCAACTCCACCTCCCGGGTGGAGCATGAGGCCTCCACCTCGAAGATAAGCGAGGAGCAACTGATGTATTTCATGCAACGGGGCATATCAAAAGAGGCGGCGGTTTCCACAATCGTCAATGGCTTTTGCAAGGATATATTCGACAGGTTGCCGATGGAGTTTACGGTGGAAGCAGAAAAGCTGTTATCCCTTAAACTTGAAGGTGTTGTCGGCTGATAATTCAACAATTGACATAATAAAGGATGAGAGAAAAAATGCTTGTTATAGAAAACCTGGTGGCCGGATTCGAGGGGATGGAAATTCTCAAGGGGATCAGCCTGAAGGTAAAAAAGGGTGAAATACATTCCATCATGGGGCCAAACGGCGCCGGGAAAAGCACATTCTCCAAAACGCTGGTCGGACATCCGGAGTACCCCGCTTCTTCAGGCAGCGTGACTCTGGACGGGAAAAACCTGTTGGAGATGGAGCCGGACCAGCGCGCCCGGGAGGGGCTGTTCATGGCTTATCAGAATCCTGTGGAGATTCCCGGCGTGAATAATGTGGAGTTCTTGCGTATGGCCTACAACGCTAAAATGGCCCACCTGGGGCAGGAAGAAGCGGACCCGATGGATTTCCAGGATATCGTCCGGGAGAAGATGGGGCTGCTGAACATGTCTGGAGTTTTCATGGAAAGGGACGTAAACGAAGGGTACTCCGGCGGAGAGAAGAAGAAAAACGAGATCCTGCAGATGGCGGTGCTGGAGCCGAAAGTTGCGATCCTGGACGAGATTGATTCTGGATTAGATATCGACGCCCTCAAGGTGGTGGCGGAAAATGTCATGAAGCTAAAAAACGAAAATACGGCATTAATTGTCATCACCCACTACCAGCGCCTTTTGGACTACATCAAGCCGGACTATATCCATATCCTCAGCCACGGCAGGATCGTCAAATCCGGTGGACCGGAACTGGCCCTGGAGCTGGAGGCTACCGGCTACAACGGCTTTAAAACCGAGGCGGCCTGAAATGAACGCTACAGCGATAAATAGGCCTGAAGCATTAAAAACACCGGATGATATCATGGCCGACTTCCGGGAGCTTCTTGTAAATGGTTGTTTTACCACGGAGTTGTGCGGGCTCAACGCCGTGGGGTTGGAAAAATTCAACTCTACTGGATTTCCCTCACGTAAAAACGAGAAATTCACATACCTGGATGTTTCCGACTTGGCCAAGGCAGGATTCCACCTGCGTAAGGAGCCTTCACAAACCACCCAATCGCAGGTGGAGGCGCAGCTTCTCCCATCCACACATAATAGCCGGGTAGTTTTCGTGGATGGAGTATATATGGACCATCTCTCCGATATATCCGCCGTCCGTGGCCAAGTGGAGCTTATACCCTTGAACGAGGCATTCACCCAATTTCCCGAAATTAAGATAAGTACGCTGAATAGAGCCATCGATGAAGATGACCCGATCGCCAATCTGAACACTGCGTTCACAATAAACGGGGCACATCTGCGAATCAAGGAGGGTGAACAGGCCCAGGCCCCCATAGAGATCCTCTTTCTGGCGGCCAGAAACAAATCCTACCCCCTTTTCACAGCTCCCAGACTGGTGATAGACATTGGCGCGGGCGCCAAGGCGGACTTCATCTTGAAAAACACCAGGGAGTTCGGGTCCTATCTGCATAACGCCGTGGTGGACGTGAATGCCAGGGAAAATTCAGAATCTGTTCTTTATCAATTTTCGCTCCATGGCGGCTCTGCCTGGCGTTTCTTCAAGCTCAACGTTGACCAATACGCCAAAAGCTCCCTGAAGCTGGTAAATGTCTCTACTGGCGCCAGGATATCGCGATACGCTTACGACTGGAATTTGAAGGGCCCGGGCGCCAGCATGGAGATCCGGAGTCTTGCCGCTCTAAACAACAAGGCCAAAAGCCACAAGTATGCCACGATCCGTCACCAGGCGCCGGGATGCTCCAGTCGGCTGCTGTTCAAGAATATTGTCAACGACGAATCAAGAAGTTCCGTAGATAGCACTGTTATAGTGGAGCCAGGGGCCAGCGGGAGCTTTTCCCAGCAGTTGATCCGAAATCTGCTGACGACCGATAAAGGCCGTGCGGACAATAAACCAAACCTGATGATCCACGCCGACGATGTGCAGTGCTCCCACGGCGCCACCATAGGCCAGTTAGACGAGGAAATCCTCTTCTACCTCATGTCCAGGGGCCTCACCCGCGACGTAGCGGCCAGAAGCCTTTTGAACGCTTTTGCCAGGGAAGTGACAAACTCTATCAAGGAACCTTATGCCGCCGCTGTGGTGGAGGAGAATATTCTGCGACGGGGGGAGGAATGAGCGCAATGGCAAAGGCGAGCGAAATGAACACCATCACAGGGAAGGATGTGGATTTTTCCAGGATCAGAAATCAATTCCCAGTCCTATTCTCATCTGTTAGGGGCCTGCCCCTGGCCTATTTGGATAACGCCGCCACAACCCAGAAACCGTGGGCCGTTATAAATAGAATGAGTGAGTTCGACAGCGCCGAATACGCCACCGTTCGCCGCGGGGCATACCGCCTCGCCGAGCAAGCGACCCAGGGTTTTGAGGATGTTCGAGGCAAAGTGGCGCTATTCCTTAAAGCCAACTCGCCGGAAGAAATCGTCTTCACCAGCGGAGCCACCATGGGTGTGAATCTGGTGGCCGCCTCCTGGGGGCGCAAGTTCATCGGGGAAGGGGACGAAATCATCCTCTCCCACCTGGAGCATCACGCCAACATCCTCCCATGGCAGATGCTGGCCCAGGAGAAGGGAGCGGTGATCAAGGTCATCCCTGTGAACGATATCGGCGAGTTGGATATGGAGGAATTCGACCGTCTATTGTCCAACAGGACGAAGCTTGTGGCGGTCACTCATGTGTCCAACTCCATTGGCACAATCAATCCTGTCCAGGCTATCTGCGCAAAAGCCAGAGCGGCGGGCGTCGTGACACTGGTGGATGGAGCCCAGGCGGCCCCTCACATGAATATCGATGTGCGGAAGATAGGGTGCGATTTCTATGTCCTCTCCGCCCACAAGATGTATGGCCCCAGCGGGCTGGGTGTCCTTTATGGCAGGAAGGAAACACTGGAGCGGACTCCTCCCTTCCTCACCGGGGGAGACATGATAGAGAGGGTGACTTTCGAAAAGTCCACTTTCGTCAAACCGCCCCATCGGTTCGAGGCGGGTACACCGGCAGTCACCCAGGTCATAGGACTGGGCGCCGCCATAGATTTCCTGAACTCTGTAGGGATGGAGCGGATTGAACGGCAGGAAAAGAAACTGCTCGATTACGCCACCGAGCTGGTCTCCAGGATCGAGACCGTCAGTATCATCGGCAACGCCCGCCACAAGGCGGCGATTATATCCTTCACCCTGGCCGACGCCCACCCGCACGATGTGGCCACCATACTGGACAGTGAGGGAATTGCAGTGAGAGCCGGCCACCATTGCGCCCAGCCCACCATGGACCGGTTTTGCGTAGCCGCCACCACAAGGGCGTCCTTCTCCTTTTACAACACTTTCGAGGAAGTGGAGAGGCTGGTTGAGGGGATTAAACAGGCAACAGATTTATTCAGGGGGTGACCATGTCCAGTATCAACGAACTCTACAAGAGGTCTATCTTCGACCATAACCGCAATCCGCGCAATTTCCGCGCCATGGAGGACGCGTCCCATTCATGCGAAGGATACAACCCATTGTGCGGAGACAAGGTGCACATCTATATCCGCCTGGACGACTCCGATATGGTCGAGGATGTGTCCTTCACCGGCTCCGGTTGCGCCATATTCAAGGCCAGCGCATCGTTCATGACCGGCGCCATCAGGGGGAAGACTCAGGATCAGGCAAAAGAGACGGTGACCAAGTTCCTGGATATGGTTGCCGGTTCATCAGACCCGGAGCCGGAGGACACCTCATTGGGGAAGCTTTCCATATTCCAGGGCGTGCGCGAGTTTCCCTCCCGCGTGAAATGCGCCACCCTGGCCTGGCACGCGCTCACCTGCGCCATGGATAAGGTCGCAAGCGGCGAAGCCAATAATGGCACAGCCACACCTGCCAAGGATGAGAGCGAGCCCGAACGGAACGTGGTCTCCACGGAATAGAATCGATTATGCCCTGGCGCCAATGAATATTTCCGGCGCCTTGGGAATCGGGGCAATCCAGAAGTATGATAGCCACAGTGTGGCGCGCAGAGATATGACGATGATAGGATAAAATTGTTGAAACCTGTCATACTTGGGATATGCGTATAGCTAAGATGTCAACAAGGGGCGAAGCCTCGGGAGACACTGCCTTTGGAACATTGGCAAAGCTCATAGGCGGTTTAATTATTATGGTGCTGATATCGACCGAGAGCGCTCACGCCCAGGGGACGCGCAAACACTCCTCCACCAGCGGCGATACCCTGGTGATCTACCACTCCCGCAGCGGGGCCACCAAAACGATGGCCCAGGAAATCACCGTATGGTTCGGGGTGCGGATGGCGCCTATTGAGGCGGAGGAGTATACCGAGGATTTTGCCGGATGGCGCAAGGCCTACGATCACGCATGGAACAAAAAACCGGCTGTCATAAAGCCAGAGGGGGCGGATCTTTCCCGGTATAAACTTCTGTTCCTCGGCTCTCCCATATGGTGGTACAGCCCCTCCCCGCCACTATGGACTTTTGTGAAGAATAGCGATTTGACCGGATGCAAAGTGGTTTTGTTCAACACCTTCAACAGCAGCTTCGATCAGAAGGAAATCGACAGGTTCGGCAAGCTAGTGGAGCAACGAGGCGGCAGGCTGATAGACCATATATGGGTCCGCCGGGGCCGGATATACTGGCAAAAGAGCGAGAAGGAGCTGATCGAGGAATCTAACAGGATATTGAGCGAGAAAGCCGCCGACTGGCTTGAATAGTTATCGATAGTAATCTGGCTTGGGAAGGAGGATACAGCCCTGATTCGCGACTTAAACCGATGGGCGACTTCTCCTGGAGGTATCGCCGCCAAAACGATGTTTCAGGATGAGGAGTCAACGCAGTCGTGGAAGATATTTCTCAGGATTTACAGGTTTTCGGTTTATCCGTATCTCAAAATGCACATGGTTGCCCGTGGCCCTGCCTGTTCTGCCCACAGTCGCCACCTGCTGGCCTTGGTGAACACGCTGGTTCTCCTTTACCATATTGCTATGGTTGTGGGCGTATACAGTGATAGCGCTGTTGTCATGTTTGATCATAACCGTGTTTCCATATCCTGAGGGCCCATCGCCGGAGAAAATCACTCTCCCCGCAGCCGCCGCCAGGATTGGGTAGCCTTTGGGACTTCGCAAATCAATCCCTGTGTGCTTTCGGTCGGCGCGAATCCCAAAACGGGATGAAATGTCCACCCTGCTCACGGGCCAGATGAATTTGACAGAGGTTTTGGCGGGCCCTGGTACAGCGGCCTGTTGAGTGGCGTTGTACCATCGTTTTCCCTCGCTGCTTCCCCTTTTGATGGTTCCGTGTGGAGGGATGTAAATCTTCGTCCCGATCTTTATGTCGGTGACATCCCAGATGTTGTTGTATCGCTTGAGCTCCTCCACCCCCACGCCATAGTGCCTGGAAATACGGTACAGGTTCTGCCCTTTCAGGATAACGTGATACTTGGCCCCCTTAGGCT
The DNA here is from genome assembly GCA_029881335.1 of Nitrospinota bacterium. Lineage (GTDB taxonomy): Bacteria > Nitrospinota_A > UBA7883 > UBA7883 > UBA7883 > JAOUMU01. Next base: position 7,905 of record JAOUMU010000128.1, read on the forward strand.
CATCGATCATCGATTCGTAGGCGCTGTAAGGATATGCCGAGTCTTTTTGGGCGGAAGAGCACGAGGAGACAATGCCTGACAGGGCCAAAACCAAGAGCGCCGCGGCCGCTCCCCTAGCCAATTTGC
>JAOUMU010000129.1 GCA_029881335.1 Nitrospinota bacterium
GTAGTCGATTCTCTGAACGATCGAGCCGTCAACAGTACTAACAACCAGGCGAACGGAGCCGAGGTGGTCGCTGATGATTCGATAAGTCACGCCGCCCTTTGTCATGTAATCAGGCACGTGGCCTTTGCTAGCATAGACGAATCGGGCGACAATATTACCAGCGGCATCCAACTCCACCACCGGCTCCAAATACACATTACATTTAACCACTGAATCCGTGATGTTTAAGGTGCCACGATAATAACCTTCCAATAATAAGCAATATCCATATGACGATGGGTAATGCAAGCATTGCAATTAACAGTATGGCCTCTTTTTTAAACATAACATTTACTCATGCATAATGTCCTCTCCCATGAAATGGGATATTTGGATTAATTCTATCCCATTCACTACATGAGTATTTGCCAACCCAATACCAACCACGGCTTGATGGCTCCCAATAATAAAAACCAGGAGGCTCTCCATATGATTTCCCACAATTATATATAATTCTAGAACATACAATTTCTAGATATAATGGATGTGAAAAACACCACACTTCACATAAATAATCGTCACAAATGCATGGAGTTAATTTTAATCCAGAAGTATCTACCCAATTTACTATATCATTCATAACATATACATATAAATTCTGCCCATCTCCATCAAACCTTATCGGATCCTTGCTTGTCCACCTGCCGGTAAAAGCATCATAATCCCTGGCGCCGAAGCGGGTGAGTTTTGTGTGGCTATCATAAATCCCACCGGCGAAAGCGAAGGGTTGGAAGCCGGGATTAGTATCAGTAATCACATTACCAAACTCGTCGTAATCTAACTTCTGTGCTATTGAGCCGTCAGTTGCATTAACTACCAGGCGCACTGATCCCAAGTGATCGCTAATAACTCTATAAGTAACTCCGCCCTTGATCATGTAGTCGGGCACATGGCCTTTACTAGCATAGACGAAGCGCGCTACAATATTCCCGGCGCCGTCGAGTTCGGCGACCGGCTCCAGCTGATCCTTGTAGATGAAGCCTTGCACTAGTGCGCCGTTGACCTTCTTGCCGATGCGGCGGTTGCTCGCGTCGATAATATATTCGATGGTAGTTCCGCCGGGTGTCGTGACACCCCGCAAGTTCCCGTAGACATCATAATTGTAACTAGTAGTCCCGGCGGGCTCGACTTTCGTTAATAGTTCGCCGTTGGCGGTATAAGTATAACTAGCATCGCCGTACTTGGTCATGCGGTCTTGCAGGTCGTAGAAACCTTGATAAGTACCGGTGCTAGTCACCGCCGTGATGCGATTGCCATTCGCGTCGTAATCGTATGTGGAAACGACAACGCCGCCTTCCTTCACCGCCACTAGTCTCCCCGCCACATCATATGAGTACTCGTAGATAGTAGTGGTTCCGCCGGTGGTCTCCGTCTTGGTTGCGATGCGGCCGATCGCGTCGCGAGTGTATTGCACATCGAACAGGGAAGCCGCGCCGGGGCTAGCCCCCTTGGCGTTGTAACTAGCAGTCTCGCCGAAAGTGTTGAAAGCGTAGTTATCGGTGATCGTTCCTAGCGCAGTACCGGTCAGGAAGCCGTTTTGCCAATTGCGGGTGATAGTCAGGTCGCCAACAGCCGTCAACCGCCCGTCGTTGTCGTAGGTGAAGTTGATCGCCGAGCCATTCACAGATTGGGACGTGACCCAGAAGTTGTTATCAAAGGTCCAGGCGATGGAACCGCCCACTGTGCCAGAGAAGGTAACGCCGGTTGTCATGCTGCCATCATAGGCAAAGCTCATGCTCTCCGTGGCGCCGTTGGCGCTATCCGTCCTTGTCACCGTTTGCGGCAAATCATTCCCTCCGCATGAAGTACAGCCATTCGAGCCATAAGTATAATCGATACGCCCGGAGGGATCAACAATGGACGCCAGCCGCCCGGCCGAGTCATAGTTGTAACCGATCGTCAAGCCGTCCGGCCGGATCACGCGCGTCAGCTCCCGGTCCAGGTTGTACTCATACCTCGTCACATCCACCGGCAGGCCGATGTCCGGCGGGTCGTACTCCGTCTCCTGATTCACCTTGCTGTACGCGAAGGCGTGCGCCGGGCGAGAAGGCGGAGTGATGGCGGTCATGTTTCCATTGGAGTCGTAGTTTAAGGACACAACTCTCCCGTCCGGCATATACTGGCGGATCATGCGGCCCGCGCCGTCGTATGCGTAGCCCACGGAGCGGCCCAGCGCGTCTGTGACTGAAGCGATTTGGCCCTGGGCGTCGTAACTGTATTGGGTGGTGCGCCCGCCCATGTCCACGGAGGCCACGCGGCCCAAAGAATCGTAAGTATACGTCACATCCGCCAGGCCCGGTGTGCGGGATTTCACCGTGCGGCCCTTCTCGTCCAGCCAGCGGTAGCTTTGCTTCCCGGTGGGGGAGGTGGTGGTGATCTGCCGGGCGGCGGCGTTGTAACCGGTCCTGTAGATCCTTTCATTCATGGACGTGGTATCGGAAGTGGCGGTGACGCTGAGCGGGTCGGCGGAATCGGCCAGGGTGACGGAGCGGGTCTGCGTGGTGGTGGTGGTCAGGCCCGATGGCAGCGTGGTGGTCATCCGGCTCATGACCGGCGCGCTGGCCGTTGAGCCTGGCCATCTGGCCGGTGGCGGGGGATCCGGCGTCCGCTCCCTGCAGGCTCTTTTTTTCCGCTCCGTTAAGGCTGCTTAAGGAAAAGCGGCTTATCGAAACTCCCACATTCCCGGATCTGGTGGTGGGAGCGTTCCGGCGACTACGATCCCTGGTGGGGGAGGAGGATCAGACGAAGCTGAACGATCTGCATGATGAAATAATGGATATCGCCCGGATAGCTCAAGTGGCCGGAGCGGATTGGGAAAGGTTGGATCTTGTGTGTTATTCTGGCAGCCAGAAGAGCTAAATCAACCTCTCCGGCGTGTCGGGGGGCGTTTACCTGCCATCCGGGCCGGGGTATGTGTGGCCCCTGTTGCTGGCCGCGCAATGGCTGCATATCGGCAAGGGAACTATTATTGGCATGGGCCAGCTTATGATCCTGGCTCCAGGGTGCCCCCCCCCCTTTCTGTCAAAGACGCGGGTGGAGCTTCTGTTGAAGATTGTCACCTGCAACCATCCGTTCGATGAATTGGCGGAGGTCCTGGGCCCCCGGCGGCTCACCGGGGCTATTCTCTACCGGCTCCTCATCAGTGGTTTTCTAATCCTGTGAAGTGGCCTCCTCACCCCTGGTTTCTGGAGTATTTCTCCATCCAGTTGGTGAATGTCTGGTAGTGCTGAAAGCCCAGCAGGCTGGCGGCCCTGGTTTTGTTTTTACCCGTGAGCTCCATCGCCCGCCGGATGTAATGTATAGCCACCTCGCCAATCAGCTTCTGCAGGTCCAGCCCGTCATCCAGGGGGCGGTTGAGAATTTTGCCGCTACCGCTTCCGGGCGCGGAAGTGAAAATATATTTTATGATCTCCTCCCGGCCTATCACCTCCGACCTGGACCATACAACGGCGCGCCGGATGGTGTTCAGCAGTTCGCGCACATTCCCCGGCCAATGATGCCTCATAAGCGCATTGATGGCCCCGGGCGAGAAGCGCCTTGGGGTGAAGTTGGGCTCCGCCGCGCTTTCCCTGTTCACCTGCTCCAGAAGCGATTTTATCAGCAGCTTCAAGTCTCCTTCCCTTTCCCGCAACGGAGGGATACTGATGATGGCAACGGCAAGGCGATAGAAAAGGTCCTCCCGGAACTCGTTGTCCGTGACCTTCCTGATAAGCGATTGGTTTGTCGCCGATATGATCCGGACGTCAATCTTGATGGATTTGGATGATCCAACGCGGGTCACCTCGCTCTCCTGGATCACCCGCAGAAGCTTTACCTGGGCGGATTTGGGCAACTCCCCGGCCTCGTCTAGAAACAATGTGCCACCATTTGCGGACTCGAAATAGCCGGCCCTGGAGGCTATTGCGCCAGTGAATGCCCCTTTTTCGTGGCCGAACAGCTCCGCCTCCATAAGCTCCGGCGATATGGCGCCGCAGTTGACCGCGACGAAAGGCGCATCCCGGCGAGGGCCTGAATTGTGGATGGCCCTGGCCAGAAGCTCCTTGCCAACGCCGCTCTCCCCCTCCAGCAGCACAGGCAGGTTGCGGAACGCCACCGTCGCCGCCTTCTCCACCACCTCATGCATCACGACGCTCCTGTGGATGATGTCCGAAAACGCCGGACGCTCCGGAGGTCTTTCCCCGGAATGGCGCTCCAGCTCGCTGTCCGGCCTCCAGAAAAGGTCCGGGATGAACTCGGCGGAGATGTCGAAGGGCATGGACACCACGTTGACCCCCGACCAGGCGGAGGACTCTATCAGCTCCGCGGGGTACTTGGTCTTGCTTATGATGATCCAGACCGCCGCCATGGCCGGGGTGCCCGGGCTCAGATGATACACAAGGCCGGCAGGCTCCTCCCTGTCCCTCTGAATGCCAGACACCACAGACGTGGCCGCCTTGTATATCTGCCCATAATCGGTTGGCCGGGACAGGGATATGTCATACCGATGTATCCTGGCGGCGGTTTGGCCGGAGAGCCATTTGGAATATCCGACCGATGACGCCGGGGAATAGTTGTTGAGAAGATGGATCTCGTCGAACTGACGGGTGGTAACGGCGGCGGCGATGGGCCCCAGCCCAGGCCTTTTTCCTTCGGCGGCGTCAAGGTCCGCCTGGCCTATCCATGACGCAAGGATGCTCATTCCGCCCTCCCACATAATTTGTGCTTACATAAATAATATTATGCATATCATAGCTTGCGATGTCCACAATAATCATTAATTGATAGGACATGCGCCTGTTCTGGCCGTGCAATGCTTCATATATATAAAAATATTTGTTTTTCTCTGATTGGCCTCGTTTTTGCTATATCACCGGATCAAGGCAGCGCAGAAAGCTGGACCCGCGCCAGCCTCAAGTTGACGAATGACGGCTCACAAAGGAGAGAGCATGACCGGCAGCGACATCACGCAGATCAACAACGCCGCCAATGACGGCGACATCACGAAGCATTTCGTACACACGCTTATCCTCCAACGGCTGGCGCGGATGGACGGGCCGCTTTTGTATGTGGAGACTCACGCCTTCCGTCCGGTGGTGGTTATTGACAGCCGCCGGGTGGAGCGGTGGGGGGAGCGGGCGCGGCTCCTTCTGCGTAGTCAGGGTGAGCCCTATGAGAGCATCCAGCACCCTTATCTGGAGCGGAACGAGTACCTGTGCTCCGCCGGGATCGCCGATCATCTTCTGACTGGCCGCCCCGAGGGGGCCACGGGATTCATCCTGTGCGAAAAAGCCGCCGATTCGCGCATCATGCTGGAAAACCACGGCTGGCGCTCGGCCACACCGGTCATCCTGCAAGACAACGCAAAACTGCCCGCGGAGCTGGAGAGCTCAAGTGGGAGATATTCGGCGGTTTTCGCCCTGATTGACCCATATGGTCTGACTAGGGTGGAATCCTCTTTGTTCGCCCAATGGCTGGCCAGGCTGGACGCGGCGGCGGCGCGGCAGGCGCCGATGCTTGCCCTGGTTTTCAACTGGCGCGAGGAATCCTGGCCGGTGGTGGATGGATACACGCGGGTTTCCTGCCTGTCGGCCAGCTACTTAAAAAAGGGAAGCCCATGGCTGAAGCTTTCCATATACGCCAACACCCATGGTTTGGCCCTGGTGGCCGGCCTGCTGGAGGATCTGCGGAAATGAAGAGCGCCGAACAAGTATTTGAGCGGTTGGGTGAATATATTGCCGCAGGATGCAGCGTCATAGTATTTGCGCTCTGGCTGAATAATGTGACTCACGTTGCTGATGATGCTGAAACTATGGATTATTTGTTATGGCTGGGCTGGTTACTGAGCGCATTGTTTTTCATTTTCCACCTGTGGTGCATCCGGGCGTTGATACTGGCGAGAAGCGATACCGATTTCATGGTTCCGCTGTTGGGAATTATCCTCACCCAGGACAGACATGTAAACCAGGCCCTCCAATATGTCTCCGATGGGCTGCGGGTGGAATCCTATATCCTCTATCCTTTCGGCGTTATGTTTGGCGTTTTCATTGATATCGTTGGCCGTCTTGATGACCCTGCTGGCCCAATAGTTTTCCTGTCCGCCGTCGCGCTCGGCGTAATCCTGCTGACAGTGGCGGCTATTGAACTATACAGGTGGAAAAGAAAACACTTCATACAGGGGGAAAAGGATGCGATCGCCGCCGAAGCGCCGATCCGGGCTGTTTATGACAGGGATGAAGGCATTCAGGTCTTGAAGGAATTGGCGATGAAAGAAGATGAGCTGTTCCGTGATTATTCGCAGGGGAAGCCTGAATGGACCGGTGGCGCGGACGACATGGTGGAGCTGGGCGAGGCGCTGCGCCGGATGGAGATGCTGGACGCTTCCGTGGATGTGCTGACGAAGGTGGTGGAGGCGGCTCCGGACCTGGCTATGGCCCACAGTGTATTGGGTGAATCGTTGAGCTTGTCCGGCAAGTATGACCAGGCCATAGCGGCGTGCTGCAAGTCGGTGGAGTTGGCGCCGGACGTCGGCCTGTTCCATTGCCGGCTTGCAAACGCTTATTTTGACAACAAAATGTTTCAGGAGGCGGAACGGGAGTATCGCCAGGTGTTGATCCTATCCCCGGATGATTTCTGGGCCGTTTCATATCTGGGCAGAACCCTGTACTACCAGGACAAGCCTCAGGACGCCATCATGTATCTGTACAAAGCGCTGGAGATGGACCCGGACGAGCTGGAGACGAATTATTTCCTTGGCGCCTCCATGGCGGAGCTGAATCAGCACGGCCGCGCCATTCCATACTTCGAAACGGCGCTGGCCAACGGCGTAGATCTGGCGATGACATATTATCAGTTGGGCAGAAGCCTTTTAATTCTCGGCAATCTGGATGAAGCCATGACCTATCTGGAAAACGCCTTAGAGTTTGATCCAGACCATTACTGGGCGTATTTACACATCGCACTGATCCACATGGACACAAACAACTCCAAAGAAGCCAGGCAGGCTTTCGAGATGGCCCTGGAGATCAATCCTGAGTTCGTGGAGGGGGGCTATTACTTCGCCGGATTTTTGCGGGGGGAGAAGGATTACAAGGGCGCGCTGAAAGCCTATGAACGCTGCCTGAAATATGCCACTTTAGAGCAGGAGGAGACAATCCAGAGGGCCAAAACGGAGATGCAGGAGCTGAAGGAGGAGATGGCAAACCAATGAAGAAACAGGACGCCGCCCCACTTGCCTTTATCGCCGCTCTGGCGGCCGGTTCTGCGCCGGCGCTGGCTGGAACCACTTTGGATGAGATGAACATGAATATTCTGATGAAGAACACCCGGGCTTTGCAGCGCCTGGCCAAAAGCTCCGTCGAAGCGCAAGCCATATACAGGAGGGTGGATGGGGAGCCGCCGGCGAGGTTGAAGGAGGCGTATTTCCTTGGCGTGGACGTGGGCTATTCCGACAGACGGCCCTCTCTGGGCTATTGCGTGTTGCGTGTGAATGATGGCAGGGTGGAGGTGGTTGCGCAGGCGGGTGGCCTGCAGGGTTATGGGCTGGCCACATTGGAGGACTTCCGGAACCTCATCCTGCCGCGCCTGCTGCGATGGAGGAAAGACGCGCCTTTCAAATCCATCACCCTGGACGGCCCCCTGACACCGGAATGGAACGCCACCGGCTCCCCCTGGTACCGCCCACAGGAAAAGCTGCTTGCCGCCAGGGCAATCCCCAGGAGGGTGAAAGCCCAGCCCTATAACTCCCCTGTAGGAATAAATCTTTACCGCGCCGCCATGGATTTGAGGTATATTTGTGAGAAGTCCGGGTACGAATACGAGCCATATTCGGGTGTCAGGGCTGGCAGGGAGGGGCTTGTCATGGAGTCCTTCCCCAAACTATGGTTGGCAATGATGTTAGATTGAGATAAACTTGACCGGTTTATCGCCGCAAGCGGAGCCAAGCGCTCCCATGTGGATCACACAAATCAAAAGAACCGGACGCAGCAAGAACCCCACAGTCATAGG
>JAOUMU010000030.1 GCA_029881335.1 Nitrospinota bacterium
TGATGACCGGTTTTCCAAGTTTGAGCCCAATTGATATTTCCGACAAGGAGCCATATCCACCGGAGATTGCGATAAGCGCTTGAGCGGTGTGGGCGATTATCACGTTGCGGGCGTGTCCCATATCTGTCACCAAGGGAAGATTAATATATGGATTGGCATCTTCCCTGCCGCCTCCGGGCAGCACGCCTATGGTCACTCCACCGTTCTCCGCCGCGCCGCGCGAGGCCGCCTCCATCACGCCGCCCAGCCCACCGCAAACCATGGCCGCTCCCCTTTTGGCGATTAGTTCCCCCACTCTATGCGCCAGCCTGTCAATCTTTTCATCGCAAGATCCAGCGCCCACCACACCGATCACCGTCATGCGGCCAGAGTGGCTCATCTCAGATATATAGGGATGTCATGTGGCCAACGGGATGCCGGGCCGGTGTAATAGGGTTATCAGCCATCATCTTTCATGATTTTCAGGCCCAGTCTTTTCTTTATCTGGGCGTATCGCTCCTTGAGAATCTGTTCGTGGACCTCCTCCTCCTGGGCCAGCCGCTCGAACATCTCCTTGATCTCCCCTAGGGAGGACAACTCCTTGGCGTGGCGATAGCGATCCGCCGCTTCCCGCTCCAGCCTGATCGCCTCTTCCAGCACATCCAAAAGCTTTCGTTCAATATGCTCCATCCATACTCCGTAACTCGCCGCCTTGGCGTTTCTCCTTTTTAAAGGTTACAGCAGACATGGCTTTTCCGTCAAAAGCTTTTCAGCCTCGGCTTTTCAGCCCCTGGTCATGGGATCAAAAAGTTTGCGATGATCCTCCAGGGCGTATCGGTCTGTCATTCCGGCAACGTAGTCGCAAATCAGCTGGCACGGCCCCACCACTTTGGCGTTTCTGTATACATGCTCCGGCAGAAGCTCCAGCCGCTTTTCATATGTCTTGAATAGCTCCACGACCACCCTGTAAGCCTTCTCCTCCATCCGGATCACCTTGTTATGCTTGTACATTTTGGCCCGTAAAAAATCCCGCAATTCCCCGCGGAGCGTGGTCATTCCGCTGGAAAAGTCGGCTGTTATCTCCGGGGCTTTACGTGCGTCATCCGGGCTGGCGATGGCCAGGCGCCGAATATTCTCCTCGGTTTGCCGCACCAGATCATCCACCTGGGCTCCTATTATGTTCCGGATCACCTGATAGCTCTCCATCTCCGGGGACATCGTACCGGAAGACTGGGCTTTTTCCCTGGCATCACGCCAGATTTGAAGATCCTCGAGCATATTCGTATTTATCAATCCGGATTTCAGACCATCGTCCAGGTCATGGCTCACATAAGCGATAGAGTCAGCCGCGTCCGTGGCCTGCGCCTCCACGGAAGGGTGCTCAAATTCCTTGAACGCGGCCAGACTGGGGTGATCCTTCTCCTTTGAGTGCTTGGCCACCGCCTCCCTGGTCTCCCAGGTCAGGTTTATCCCGCGGAATCCCTGATACCTGTGCTCTATATGGTCGATGATCCTCAAGGCATGGACGTTATGCTCGAATCCTCCCTGATCCTTCATTAGCTGATTGAGAGCTTGCTCCCCGGAATGGCCGAAGGGAGGATGCCCTATGTCGTGCGACAGAGCGATGGCCTCGCAAAGATCCTCGTTAATATTCAAAGCGCGGGCTATAGTCCTGGCAATCTGCGCCACCTCCAGAGTGTGAGTCAGCCGGGTGCGGTAGTAGTCCCCCTCATGATATACAAAGACCTGGGTCTTGTACTCAAGCCGACGGAAGGCGCTGGAATGAACGATCCGGTCCCGATCGCGCACATAGGCGGTCCTGTAGGAATGTTCCTCCTCCACATTGGCGCGGCCCCTGCTGGCGACGCTACGGCAGGCGTATGGCGCAAGGTTCATCTCCTCCCTGGTTTCCGCTTCGGCCCTGGTGATCACAGGGCGCCCTCGAGCGCCGAGAGCCTCACCCGAAGACTTCCTTAGGCAGCAGCAGCCGCTCCACGGGCTTCCCCTCCACAATATGGCTCTGGTAGATTTCCTCCACATCCTCCGGCTGTATATTGCAATACCATACCCCATCCGGATACACCACAGCCACGGGCCCATACTGGCAGGGAACCAGGCAAGATTTTGTGCTGGATATCATCATTCGGTCATAAGCCATCTTCAGGTTCAAAACCTCGGAAAATTTTTGCAGTACGCTCATCCCACCCCTGTCGGAGCAGCATCCCTTCGGATGGCCTGGTGGGCGTTGGTTTGCGCATACGAAAATATGGTACTTCGGGGGGGCCATAAATACTCCAGCTTAAATTAGTTCAGTTGACGATACGGCTCGCCAGACCACCGTGCGGTGGCCCGTCACGTCGAAATAGGTTAACCCATATTGCGGCTCTTATGCAATTCTCCGGCGCAAGCGTTTTGTGGAATTATCCGCCCTGCCCAGCCGCCTTTTAATCATGGCATGGAGACATCGTAAGAGTAGCTGATGCTCTCCGTGGCCCATTGGCCGAATCAGTTCTCGTCACCCTTTTCGGCAGATAATTTGCTCCGCATAAAGTACCGTTATAAGGGCTATATCCATGATGGATCGGCAGCGCGGCTGAGATTGGTGATTGGCGTATAGTGGCAGCCTGCGATCATTTAAAATTACTTCTAATATTGGCTCCCCCTGTATCTTGCGCCTCGCCCGAAATAAGAATAAGATTTAGCATTTCAGCACATGGGGATTTTCAGGACAAACAAGGCGCAGTGATGTTATCCGAAATATTTTACAAAAAGGCTACTGGCGAAAAACCAGCCAAGAAGAGGTGTGTGATCGCAGGGGCGGGCCGCGTTGGCCAGAGCGTGGCGCGGGAGCTGGTGCGGTTCGGATTCGATATCGTGATGATAGAAAAGAACAAAAAGACCGCCGCCATGCTGGAGGGCGCCTTGGATGTGCGCGTGATCCGGGAGGACGTGCTGGACGCCGCCACATTGCGCCAGGCTGTGGCAGAGGCGCCGGATGTGTTTATCGCCGTCACGGAGTCCGATGAGGTTAACTTGGCCGCCTGCCTGCTGGCGGGAAAGCTGGGCGCCGTGAAAAAGGCCGCCCGCATCAGAAACGAGGAGTGGTTTTCTGAAGGGCTTTTAATTCCGGATGAGTTGGGGTTGGATCTGGTGATCCATCCGGAAGCGGAATCGGTGGGGCATATCGACCGTATCCTGGGTATCCACGGCGCATTCGATTATTCCGAGGCGGCGGCCGGCGAGGCGTCGCTTATCGGCTTTGCAGTCCAGGAGGGATTGCCGATCATCGGGATGCCGCTATACAAGGTGAAGGAGGATTTCGCCCTGGACGCTTTCCTGATAATCGGTATTCTGCGGGGAGGAAAATTTCTGGTCCCCTCTGGAGCGGATGTAATCCAGGCCGACGACAGGCTGTGGGTGCTCACCGCTAAGGAGACCGAGCCTTTCCTGGTGGCCATATTTCGAAAAAAAGAGGGGGGCCCTCTGCGCAGGATGGTTATTCTGGGGGCCTCTTTGATAGGAACACGTCTGGCGGAGATGTATTCATCCAGAGGAGTGGCGGTGATACTGGTCGAAAACGACTCCTCGATCGCACGGAAAGCCGCCGAAAGACTGGAAAAGGTGGAAGTGCTCAACATCCACCTGGAGAGCGAGACGGAGTTTTTGATGGATCTGGATCCGGAGTCGATAGACTGTTTCATAGCCGCCTCCACCGACAGCAAGGACAACATGATGATGAGCCTCCTGGCCAAGCGGATCGGTGTGCGAAAAGTGGTTGTGGTCACAGACGAGACCACCTATCTTCCAGTGCTGGACTCCATAGGCCTGGACGTGGTGGTGAATCCTCACAATCTGACCGCCGGGAGGATACTGACCGCCATGAGAAAGGGAATGGTTCGCAGTGTGGTGATGCTACGGGCGGGAGTGGCGGATCTATTGGAGTTCGAGGTGAATCCCGGCTCTCGCATGGATGGCAAAAGGCTGCAAGGCGCCGGATTCCCCAAGGGCGCCATCGTGGGCATGGTCATCCGCGAGGGAGACCTGATAATACCGGATGGGGCAACTGTGTTCCAGGGAAATGACAAGGTGATCGTGGTTACCTTGCGGGAAAAAATTGAAGCGGTGGAAAAACTCTTTTCCAGCGGCGGCCTGCTGTGATGAACGGGATGTTCACCGATTCATCCAGCGGCATCCTCCCTCCCCAGGAGAGGCGGGGCTTATTGTCACCGGTACTCATAAACACCGCGGGGTGGATCTGGATATCGTTAAGCTGCTTTCTGTCGATCCCCCTTGCTGTGTCGGTTATCTGGCCCCATGGCAAGGTCTCCGGCCATCTATCAGACACCGCCTCCATTGTCGCCACCCTGGTCCTGGCTCTGATTGCGGGGCTGGTGGCTGTCTTCATCTCCAGGGAAAAGATCACCGGCGTCCGGATCGCGGCATTCGACGGGGCGGTGATCGCGGCATTTTGCTGGATCACCGTCGGCTTATTCGCCAGCCTTCCCTATTACTTTTCCGGATGGATACCCGGCTTTGTGAACTGCTTCTTCGAGGCGATCAGCGGGTTCACCACCACCGGCGCCACGGTTGTGCCGGACCCTGCCATAATGCCAGACTCCATTCTGCTGTGGCGGGGGATGACCCAGTGGCTGGGGGGGATGGGTATCGTTGTGTTGTTCGTGGCAATTCTTCCAGCCATCGGGGAGAGCAGCCACAACCTGTTCCAGTCGGAGATTCCCGGCGGCGCCAATTTCAAGAAAGCCACGCCAAGAATCAGGAGCACTGCGCGGGCGTTGTGGACCATATACCTGGTTTTCACAGTGGCGGAAACGTTGCTGCTGTGGGGTGTGGGGCTGAGTTTTTTTGATTCGCTGTTGCACGCGTTCACCACGGTGGCCACCGGCGGATTCTCCACCTTTCCTGATTCCAAAGCCAGCGCCTCCACCATTGCCCACTGGATAGTGATCGTGTTCATGGCCCTTTCGGGGATGAATTTCATGCTCCACTTTCGTCTGGCCAGGGGGGAGGGCTTTGGTGTCTATTTCAAAAGCGCAGAGTTAAAGACGTATATGGGCATACTGGCCACCGCTGGGGGGCTTTTGACGCTGGACCTTTTACTGACCAACGACTATCCCGGGATCGGGCCTCTGCAGGCTCTGACCCACGGTTTTTTCCAGGCCACCTCCATCCTCACCACTACCGGATATATGTCCGCTGATTTCGGCCAATGGAGCTATTTCGCCCAAACTATATTGTTCTTTCTAATGTTTGTGGGGGGGTGCTCAGGCTCCACCTCCGGCGGGGTGAAGGCTATTCGCCATGTTCTGGCCTTCAAGGCAATCGCCCGGGAGCTGAAAAGGATGGCCAACCCCAGACGGGTTCAGACCCTGCGGCTGGATAATGAGGTGATCGGCGAGAGCCTGACCGCTAACGCGTTGGTGTTCATTACACTCTTTATGGGGCTTTTCGTGATAGGGTCTCTGGGGCTTACCCTGCTGGGAATGGACATGGTGTCCGCGTTTTCCGCTTCCGCTTCCTGCCTGGGCAACGTGGGGCCGGCGCTGGGGACGGTGGGGCCGGCGCAGACCTACCTGGAAGTCCCCACGGGGGGCAAGCTTATCCTGATAGTTCAGATGCTGATGGGGAGGTTGGAGCTTTTCGGGCTGATCCTTTTCGTGATGGTGGTTACCACTTCAAAGCGGTAATGAATCGGCGTCGACAGGATTAATTGACGCTGCCGAGCGTACCGTTATCTATCAGGGCTTCCCGGCATTTGGCGTCATTGGCGTTGGCCGCAGCCTTGGCGACGGACGATTCAGCCTCATCCACTTCGCTGTGAGCCAGCAGGATGGCGGCGTATTCGATCTTTCCCCGGACTTTCTTCTTGTGCTCGTTTTTACATTCGATGTTTCGAATATCCAAAAGTTTCTGAGCCCACTTGTCCAGTTCCTCGCGGCTTTGGGCCAGGGCGTCCGTGGGGTAGGGGATCAGCAGGGCGAGCAGGGCAAGCGTCACTGCGCCAAATCCCAATCTTTTCGTCACGCTCATTTTAAAGTCCGAACTTTCCGGCCCTGTCTGTGCAAAAAATCCCGGATGGGCCTTGGGCCGGGATCCTGGTTATTACCTCAAAGGTCTTTGTATCGTACACCAGAACTGTGTTGTCCGCATAGCTGGAGACATAGGCCACCATCCCCTTCAAGGCGAAGTGGAGGTGGAACACTTTTCCCCCCGGCCTTAACGTCTTGATCACTTTTCTGGTTTCCACATCCACCACATCCACGGTATCGTGATATTGCCCCATGGCATAGTTGATCCATATATGCCTCTGATCTGGCCGGACCACGGCGAAGATGGGATGCGCCCGCAGATCGATGGTATCCACAGTTTTCCAGGTGGCGGCCTCGATCACCGCCAGGCCTTCGCCTCCCACGATCGGGGCGAACAGATATCCCCCCGCGTCGAACCATCCCTCCAGGTGGGGCACTTTGAGCACCGGCATGTCTCCGGACAAGTCGCCACGGGCAGGAAGGGGGATTTTCTCCACCTTATCCATCCGCCACAGGTCCAGCACTCCCATCCATGGCGAAAGGAAAAAGCCCGCCACGTAGTGTCTCGCATCGGGAGTCAAAAATCCGTCGTAAGGTTCGGCGCCAATGTCATCGAACTTATTGACCACGGGGAAATCCTTCTTGCCCGCGTCGATCACCAGAATAGAGTCCTTTTCCATATCCGCGACGATGAGCAGATTATCCGGCGCGTCCACCAGGCCCACGGTTTTGCCTCCGGTGGGGATGGTTTTTGCTATCTTGAAATCGGAGTCGCGCACGATCACTACTCCCGGTGGCTTGTATTGGCTTACGGCAATGTGGCGCCCATCCTGGGTGACGGCCAGACCCACGGCGGAAGAGCCGGTTTTCACCTGGGCGGAAAGCTTCAGTTTTATCAGATCCACCTTGCTTAGCAGGCTATCGCGGCTGATGACGTAGGCGTATCGGCCGTCACGCGAGAAGGCTATTGAAGCATGCTGCAGGACGCCCAGGCCTTCCACACGGCCGAGCACCTGGTGATCCTCTGTAGGGTCCACCACCAGCACAGAGCCTTTTTCACGCTCTATGATCACCATCAGGGAGCCTGTGCCCCATTCGGTGGCGTACAGGGGACCAGGGGCGCTGATTACGGCAAGCGCTATCGCGATGGCCTCAAGCGAACGCATGACTCTCGGCGGGTTGTATCTCCTCGTCGGTAAGATAGCATGCGGGATCGGATCCCCAGAGGTCGTCGGCGAGCCTTTGGGCGCGGACTCGGGTAGAGCCTCCACATATGGGGATCCATCGGCAGGAGCCGCACCGCCCGTTGAATTCCTGGGGCCGTCGGCGCAGCCTGGCCAGGGTAGGGTCAGGGTTTTGGAACCATATTTCCTTGAATGTCTTCTCCGTCACGTTGCCCAGGTTTACGGAGGACATGAGCGGATCCGGATGAACCGCGCCCCTTGCGTCGATGTTTGCCACACCGATTCCCGCGCTGGCGCCTCCTGCCAGCTTAAGGATCTGCATCAGTCTGTCAGCGGCGGCGGGGTAGTCCCGGACAACGCGCATGTAGAGGTACACCGCGTCGGCGTCGTTGTTGCCGGTCACCAGTTCGGGCCCATTTCCCGATTTGGCGTATTTCACCGCCTTGTCCATGATCAGGTCCATCAGCTTTCTTGTATTCTCTTTTGTCAGGTCGAAATCCTTCAGCCCGTTGCCGCGGCCGCTGTATACCAGGTGGGAGAAGTACAGCTTGTCCGCCTTCAGTTCTTCTGCCAGGTCGAACATGCCGTTCACATCGCCGATGTTCATTTTGGTGATGGTGAAGCGTACGCCCGACTTCAGTCCGGCGGCTTTTACATTGCGTACCCCCTCCACCGCTTTTACGAAGGAGCCGGGAAGACCCCGGAATTTGTCGTGGATATCACCCAGCCCGTCCAGGCTGACACCCACATAGGAGAATCCGGTCTTGGCGATTTTTTCGATGGCGGGCTTGTCGAACAGGGTGCCGTTAGAGGAGAGGGAGGTCGTCACTCCCAGATGGACCAGCCGTTCGGCTATCTGGAATATATCCTGTCGGAAAAGGGGTTCCCCGCCGGATAGGACCACCATTTTCACCCCGGCCTCCGCCATGTCTTCCGCGGTTTTGAGCGCCTGTTCCAGGGTAAGCTCGCCGGAGAACTGGCGCGGTTGGGCCGCCGCATAGCAGTGGACACATGTCAGATTGCAATTCCTGGTGAGGTTCCAGATGACGATGGGCGCTCGGGAACCCGCTGGGACTGTATGGTTATTGGCGCCATGGGCTTTCTTTGTCACGGCCCCGGCGGAAACAGCGGCGCCAATCAGCGCGGATATTCTAAGCATCTTTCCCTCACTCCTTAAAGCTTAATACATAATCGGTGACCGCGTCCAGTTGTTCCGTGGAGAGGGGGATGGTGGGCATGGAGTTTCGCCTGTATCCCAGCGTCTTGAACATGGACGCCGGCGCCATGATCTGGGCGCGGATCTGGTCGCGGGAGCGGACCGAGGCGATTTCGGCAAAGGATGGGCCAAAGGCGTCATATCTTTGGTGGTGGCATCCCATGCAAGCTTCCTCATATACATGACTACCCTTGGGACCGCTGGTCATCTGCGCCCGGGAAGGCGTGGCCCTGTTCCCGCCGGTAGTGGAGAAGGAAATAGAAGCTTGGTCACCGTCGAAGGCGTGGGCGGGAAAGGTCTTGTTTTTGGAGTTGTACTTTCCTTTGGGTGTGTTGAACGGGATCGAATCCACCTGGGTCAGGCTTTCCGAATGGAATATCATGACGGAGCCTTTCACCTCCGGAATGGAGATGAGGGCCAGGTTCCCTTTGGCGTTGAACTCCACATGCTCCGCCTTGTGCCCTGGCATGGGTGTGATGTACTTTACGGTTTTGAAATCGGCCTTGTCGATCAGCGCTATTTTTTCCGTGTTCGTGCCGGCCCAGATGTATGGCGTGAACGCGTGGGTGCGGACGAAGAATCCGGCACCTGCGATGGGGACGCGAGAGACCACCTGCAGTTTGTCTATGGAGATGATGGTCACCTCCGCTTTTTTGATGTGGTTGAGCGCGGCGAAAAGCTCCCCTTTCCTGGTGAAGAAAACCGCCGAGGCAAGGTGAGGGAATCCACCCGCCGGGAAAGTGGCCAGTGTCTTCTGGTTCTTGTAGTCGAATACATACATCTTGGCGCCGTCTCTTCTGGCGGCGATCATCAGGTTCTTCGTGGGGCTTATTGAGATATCCTCAAAAGGCTCCGGGGTTTTGATCTTTGTTATTGTGAATGGCGGCTTGGCGTCGATCAGCCAAATTTCCGCCTTGTCCCGAAAGGAGAGAAGAAAGGAATTATCCTCATACAGCCCATATATGCCGCCGATGGTTCCATCTATCTTGATCTCGTGTACGGGGGCCATGTCCGGGGTGAAGAGCACCACGTTGGAAGGCAGGTTGTTCGCCACTGCGATGAATTTGTCGTCCTTCGATATGGCTATGGCCCTGGAGCTGACACCGGCCTTGAACTGTACATCGACTCTCAGAGTTCTGATATCGAAGCTTGTGACCTTGCCGTCCCTGGCGATGGAGAGCACACGGCCGAGATCGTGGGTAAACTTGAGCCCTCCATGTACCGCGCCCACGTAATAGGAGGCGAAGATTCTGGGTGGATTGCCGGACAGCACCGCCAGCTTGCGGGTTCCTCTCTCCACCACCATGATGACCTCTTCAAGGTCTGCTATTCTTCTGGCCCGGGGGGCGTATTCCACCGCCACTTCTTTCCTGCTTTGCGCCATGTCCATGGGAGTCCATTCCACCTTTCCGGCCGGAGTCTGGATATATTTGGTCAGGGCGGCGATTCTTTCGGCCGACAGGATGTCACGAAAGGGTGGCATTTGGGTGGCTGGCAGTCCTTCAATGATGACATCGGCCAGACGATTATTGTTAGTTTTGGAAAAATGCCCTGGAATCAGCGGTGGCCCTGTGAACCCCAGCCTGTCTGGGCGGTGACAAGGGGCGCAAAATTTCGTGTAATCCTCCTTGACGGAGGGAACCTCACCTGTGGCGTTATCGGGGGCGAGTGAAAAAACGATGGCCAAGGCGAAGAACAGGCGTACAACGTTGCCGTTCATGGCTATACCTTTATATTAAAATGGCAGGCGCCCGGTTGTCCGGACGCCTGCCTGTGAAATCGTGAAAACTACCTTCTAGTAAATGTCGTTCATCGTGTTGAACACGTTGAACTTACCAGTGGGAGTATTCAAACCTTTGATGCGCTTCTTGATCTTCCGGGTTTTGTCGTCGAAAATGACGATTTCGCCCTCTTTGCCCCAAACACTTATCCACACCTCGTCGCCGGCCTTGTTGTACTCCATGTGCACAACGCGGGCCTTCGGATCCTTCGTAAGTTGGATCATCTCCGCAGGTTTGTCAAGATTATTGATGTCAAGAACACCAACGCTCTGATGGGTAACCAGATCTGTGTTCAGAGTGAAGTCCACCCAAAGGTTTTTGCTCTTCGGATGGGTTTTAATGAACAAACCGCCAGCGCCGGCTTCCAGCTCTATCGAGCGTACAACCTTCCAGGCGCTGTTGGGGTTCTTCTCAGGATCAGTGCCCCAAACAGAGACCAGACCCTCGCCGATGTGAACCGTCGAGGAGACAGGCCCATACTTTGGATCAATGAAGTTGGCGCCACGACCCGGATGCGGTTTCGTGCCCGTTTCGAATCTCGCCACTCTCTTGCGCGTCTTGGTGTCGATGACCACCATGGTATCTTTCATGTTGGCCGCAGCCATGAAATACCTGTGATGCATGTCCCAGCCGCCGTCGTGCAAGAAGCGCTCACCCTCGATCATTGTGATCTTCAGGTTTTCGATGTCGGAATAGTCCACCAGCCAGATGAAGCCGGTTTCCTTGATGTTGCACACCCATTCAGGATCATAGTGCGAGGAGACGATAGCCGCCACGCGAGGCTCCGGATGGAACTCCTGGGTATCGTAGGTGTAGCCGCGAGTTCCGACGACCTTCAAAGGCTCAAGAGTCTGTCCGTCAAGGATCACCATGTGAGGAGGCCAGTAGCAACCCACGATGGCGTACTTGTCTTCGAAACCTTTGTACTTGGAGGTGTCCACCGAGCGGGCTTCCGAGCAGGGCTTCGCGGTGGCCACCAGGGTGGGGACCTTGGTGAAAAGATCGATCATGCCGACCTTGCCATCACGTCCGATAATGAAGAAATAGCGGCCGGAAGCCGAAGAGCGAAGAATGTGGGTCGCGTAACCTGAGTCCAGGCGGGCCAGCATCTCCTTGGTGTCGCCGTCGAAAACGACGATCTTGCCGGCATCGCGTTCCACAACGCCGAAGAAGTTCTGCCAGTTACGGTTGTGCTCCGGCTTGGAAGGGCGTTTGCTGGGCGGGACCATGAGGTTCCAGCTCATCTTGATCTGACCCATGGAAATCTCCGGTGGAGCCACGGGATCTAACAGCAGGAAACGAGACAGTAGGACAGCCTCATCGCGGGTAATGGCGCCCTGCTCGCCCCAGTTCGGCATGCCGCCTGGAGTGCCGGACCAGATGATCTCTTCCAGAGCGGAGCTTCCCATCTCGTTGGTCTTCGCAGGCAACAGGCTCGGGCCGGTGGCGCCTTTGCGCAGGGTTCCGTGGCATCCTGTGCAGATGTTGAAATAGATCTTGCTCGCTTTGGCAATCTCAACCTCTGACAATTTGAGCTCAACCGCTGCAGCAGGGCTACTCGTGAGCGCAAGGGACATGACGAAAGCCGCCCCCAGCAAAAGCGAACTGATACGTGTTCTAAGTTTCATAAATGTGTTCCCCCTCCTTCTGTGTAAAGATAGAAGTGTCAATGGAAAATTGACATCAAAAAATTGCATACAGTTTTAATGCTTTCCTAGCCTTTACAATTATGACTTATGTCATGTTTTGTCTGGTCAGGTCTCGTTTCTCACCTTACTTTGTATAACAATCCATTCGCGAAATACCGGTTTGTGTATCGAAACAATCAGATGTCCTTGTGAAAACAAAGATTAGGGCAAAAATTTCTCTGAATGGAAACATGATTTTCAACATTTTCAACTTGCATGTATAGCGCTGTAAAAAGAGGCTATACGGTCAGGCGGTAATGAGAATATTCACTTCGCCATTAGCCATATCAGAGTGTATCCATGCTATTTTCCTGCTTTCCAATATGTTAGCATGTAACATTGTGATATGCTCCCTCTACAGCGTAGCAGGCTGAGGCTATTTATCACGATTTCCACCTGATCTTTCCATCCATACCAGGTTATTTTGGCCCCGCATTTTTGTGATCACCTCAGGCGGCTCCACATTGGGAACCAAAAGGCGATGGCCAATATAAAGAGCTTTCACTAAGTCAAGGAAAATGCGCTGTTTCCCAATCTGTACATAGTGAGTATCATATGAGGATTATGAGGCGATTCTTATCATGACGTTCAGGCTGGCCATTGGCCAGGTAAACCCCACTGCTGGGGATCTGGTTTTGAATTCGCGCCTTGTCCAGGAGGGAATTCGGAAAGCCGCCGACGCCAGAGCCGACCTGGTCATCTTCCCGGAGCTCGTTATCTGTGGATATCCGCCGGAGGATCTTTTGATACGTCCCTCCTTCATCTCAGGATGCAGGGAGACGCTGGAAGTGATCGCCGGGGAAACGGCGGAGGTGACGGCTATCGTGGGAGCGCCTGTGATATGGGACGGAGCCCTGCGCAATGCGGCGGTGGTATTGGCGGGGGGAAAGGTGGCTGGGCTGGTAAGCAAGACGGAATTGCCAAACTATGGCGTGTTCGATGAAAAGAGATACTTTTCCCCTGGCGCCAACGGTCCGTTGGTCAGGATCGGCGCCATGACCATCGGCGTCACCATATGCGAGGATATCTGGGTGGAAAGTGGCCTGCTGGACAGCCAGGTGAGTGACGGCGCAAACCTGCTGGTCAATATCTCCGGCTCACCATATAGAGAGGGAGTTTTTGAGTTCCGCAGGGAGAAAGCCGCCTCCGCCGCAAAAAGGCTTGGTGTCCCCTTTGCCTACTGCAACATCGTCGGAGGTCAGGACGAACTGATATTCGACGGCAAATCATTCGTCCTGGACCATGAGGGGAACACCGTCGCAGTCATGGAGTCTTTTGCAGAGGATTTCATGACCATCGATTTCCCTCTTCCCGGCAAGGGGAGGAAGGTCGCTCGGGAGACGATCACCGCCACCGCCCCCAGCGGGAAAAAGCCGCCCGCAGTGGAAAAAAGGAGAAAGGTCATCGACGACCCCGATGGAGAAGTGTACGAGGCGCTCGTTTTGGGGACAAGGGACTATGTACAGAAAAACGGCTTTCCCGGAGTGGCGGTGGCTCTCTCCGGGGGGATCGATTCGGCGCTCACCTGCGCCATCGCCGTAGATGCGTTGGGCGCCGACCGGGTGTCCGGATACCTGATGCCATCCCCTTATTCCTCCCGGGGCTCCGTGGAGGACGCTCAAAAACTGGCCGATAACATGGGGATCAAGACCGCGGCGCTCCCCATCGGAGAAGCAATGGAGGTGTTCGACAGCGCTCTGGCCAATGTTTTCGCCGGGAAAAAACCGGATGTGACCGAGGAGAATATCCAGGCTCGCATCCGCGGAAACCTTATGATGGCCATATCAAACAAGATGAGGCTTCTGGTCCTCACCACAGGGAACAAGAGCGAGACCGCCATGGGATACTGCACCCTTTATGGTGACATGGCTGGAGGGCTGGCTGTTATCAAGGATCTATACAAGGTGAAGGTCTACAGCCTGGCGCGGTGGAGGAACAAAAAGGCCGAGCGTGACCTTATCCCCAGGGAGACTATAAATAAGGAACCCTCCGCCGAATTGCGCCCGAACCAGAAGGATACCGACTCGCTCCCCCCCTACGAGGTTTTGGATCCGATATTGAGGGAATATATCGAACAAGACCGGAGCACGGGGGAGATAATCGCCATGGGGCACGACCCGGAAATAGTCCGAAGAGTCATCCGTCTGGTGGACCTGAACGAGTACAAACGCCGCCAGGGACCCATTGGATTGAAGATCACCGCCAAAGCTTTTGGACGGGACCGGCGCCTGCCGATTACGTGCAAGTATAGAGAGGAGTGAAAAGGGGGGGGGAGAACTAATCGGATTGACGACCACCACGCGAGCCGGAATCACGAACCTTTCCGATTACGCCTCGACTGGAAAGTTGTTAATGAAGGTCCTGGCGATGGAGCCGTTCACCGCGACAACGAGGGTGAGGCCGGTGGTCTTTGCTGCCGTCATAGGCGAAGCCCATGCTCTCCGCGGCGCATTGCGGCATGCCTTCGCGTTGTCGGTTCTTTTCACAATATGCGGTAAATCATTCCCTCAGCATGAAGTACGGCGCCGGCCCCAGATAAATCCTGTCACTTCAAATTCATCTCCACTTTCTCTATCCGTAGCCCTGGCGTATCGTAATCAGGCTGTATATCCCGCAACGGCTTATCCTCGCCCGGTATGATCACGTCAGGCGCGATATCCATCATTGGAAAGTAGACGAACTGCTGGGTGAGGATCTGGGGGTGGGGCAGGGGGCCATCGGCGTGTTGTCCTATTGAGTTGTCGTAAAGCAACAAGTCCACATCCATCGGACGGGGGGCGAATTTGTCGGTGGTTCGTTTTCGCCCGATCGTCCGCTCGATCCAGCACAGCTCCCCGCGAACGCCGAAGATGTCCAGTTCCGTCGTCACCTCCGCCACCAGGTTCAGGTAGTCCGGCTGAGATTCCTTTATCCCCCACGGCTCGGATCGGTACACCGGCGACAATTGTACCAGGGAGAATCGGGAACAGATCAGCTCCACGCCCAACGGGATGTTGCGCTCCGGGTTTATGTTCCCACCGATTCCGAGAAACACCCGATGCGACTGAATTGGACGGGTCACCTGGACAGAGACATTATTGGACCCGCTGATGGCTCCCGGTTTGGATACTGTGACTATGGCCCGGGAGACTCCTTTGTGGCCCAGGCATAGCTGTGCGATTTTTTCCGCCATGGTTTCTATCAGGAAGAAGCCGCTGGGTTCTACCAAGGCAACGATCTCTTTAGAAATAGTTTTGTAGTTTACAGTGTCCTGGATATCGTCTGTCCTGGCGGCGAGGGAGATGTCGCAGTCCAGCTCGAAATTTATCAGCACCTTCTGCCTGGTTTCCCGCTCCCAGTCGAATATGCCGATAATGCATTCCACTTCCAGGCCATCGAGGATGATCTTGTCGCCCATGACGCCACTCCTTGTTTATAGAAATACAGTGGTATTTAAACATATCAAGCGACTTTGTTTAATTAATTAAGCTTGTCAGTCACGGATAAGGGTTTGTGGGAATGCCCTGATAAGTACAAGTGGATCTGACAGTGGCATATCCTTGGAATATCTTTTACACTAGTGTTTCGCGCTTATTGGAGGGAAGAGGAGGAAAGGTTTGTAAAAAAAAGAAATGGCCGCTCCTTGTTATTAAATATTGGAAAATCCCCATTCCCCGCAATTTTTATTTACCAAGGGCGCGGCCCGTCTTGTCTTAAAGACTTGGATACCAGGTTATACCTGCCCTGGAGTGATAACAACCGCACTTCTGTGAATGGAACCATGGATCGCCATACTGCCTGGGAAGAGGAAAAAGCAGGACATATGTCCAATTACCTTTGCAAAGCAAGGTGAGGTGGAGCGGAAGCGAATTGGCAGGATTTCCTGAGATGGTGAAGGTATGAGGTATAACCAGCGACGGACGTCAATTTGTCTGCGGTACAAAACTGTTTCTGATATAATTCCCCCTGGATTTAATTTTTGAATTTATTTTGGATTAAGCCATGGAAGTTTCCACCGTAACTTTGTGGTTGATCGCGGGCGCCATCCTGGTGGCCGTGGAAGTATTCGTCATGCCCACCATGATCCTGGCTTTCGCCGGATTCGGCGCTATCACCGCCGGTCTGGCCTTGAATTTCGGGATGGTGGAGACAATACCAAACCAGGTAGCCGTCTTCTTTTTCGGCACCATTGTGTGGGCGCTGATCCTCTGGATCCCCCTGAAAGGCTGGTATGGCCCGGAAGGAGGAGGGTATGAGGATATGATAGGGCACACCGCCATAGTGGGGGAGAATGGACTGCAAAAGGGGATCAAGGGAGAGGTGGTCTGGTCCGGTTCCATATGGAACGCCAGGCTCTCGCCGGATAGCCCGGTGGACAATGTTGAAGGGGGTAGGGAAGTGGTGATATTGAAAGTGGAAACCGGAGTACTTAGCGTCGCGCTTCCGGACAAATGAGATAGAATGGGAAGTCCGCCACGAGAGCAGGGCGGATTTGATTATAAATCTTCACAGGCCTAAGGAG
Source organism: Nitrospinota bacterium (assembly GCA_029881335.1). Taxonomy (GTDB): domain Bacteria; phylum Nitrospinota_A; class UBA7883; order UBA7883; family UBA7883; genus JAOUMU01. The sequence continues at coordinate 16,397 of JAOUMU010000030.1, forward strand.
TCTTTGCCATGGAAGTCTTTTCACTGGTTGTTGCTTTTATAGTGGTTCTCACCGTTTTCAAGGGGGTGAGGATAGTCCCCCAGCAATCCGCCTGGGTGATAGAACGTCTCGGCAAATTTCGCACTGTCCTGAATCCCGGGCTGAACGTCATCATTCCATACGTGGACTCCGTGGCCTACAAGCACAATCTGAAGGAAACCGCCATCGACATCCCCAGCCAGACCACCATCACTCGCGACAACGTAAGCCTGCGCATTGACGGATTGTTGTACCTTAAGATCATCGATCCGAAGGCCGCTTCCTACGGTGTGTCGGACCCCGCGTTCGCCATCTCCCAGCTGGCACAGACCACCATGCGTTCCGAGCTGGGCAAAATTGAAATGGACAGGACTTTCGAGGAGCGTGAGACTCTCAACTTGAACATCGTTCGCTCCATCAACGAGGCGGCTAATCCGTGGGGCATCCAGTGCATGCGTTATGAAATCAAGGACATCACCCCGCCTGACAACGTGCGCAAGGCCATGGAGCTGCAGGTGGCGGCCGAAAGGCAGAAGAGGGCGGAGATTCTCGACTCCGAAGGAAAGAAACAGGCGCAGATCAACGTAGCCGAGGGTGGCAAACAGGAAGTGGTGCTGGAGTCGGAAGCCGCTTATACCGACCAGGTGAACCGGGCAAGGGGCGAGGCGGAGGCGATCCTGATGGTGGCCGACGCCACGGCCAAGGGAATCGAGATGGTGGGCGCAGCCATCATGAAAACCGGCGGCTCTGAGGCGATGAACCTGCGAGTGGCCGAGCAGTATGTGAGCGCGTTTCAGAACCTGGCCAAAACCAACAACACGATACTGCTGCCTGCCGATACCGGCAACGCCGGATCGATGGTGGCCCAGGCGCTGGGAGTGTTCGAGACGATCCGAAAAAGCACAGGAGCTCCGAGCCAGACGCCAAACTTGCCCAGGAAATAGATAATAGCGGGGGCGAGTTACAATCCGTCAGTTCCGGCTGACATGTAATCCGCCAGCCCCACTTTCCAGTGACGTAGCGGTTCACCGGCCAGGCTTATGTATTTGGCGCTGTCCAATACGGAGTTTTTGGGTCTTTTGGCCGGCAAGGGATACTCGGAAGTGGGGACGGGTGTCACCTCCACATGATCCAGCCCTGCCGTCCGCAATATTTCCAAGGCGAATTCAAACCATGTGCAGGAGCCGGAATTTGTGACATTGACGATTCCGATGGCGTCGGCCTGTATAAGCCTGGCAATCCCGCGGGCCAGGTCTCGGGTGAATGTTGGGGAGCCGGTCTGGTCGTCCACTACTCTCAGCTTTCCGAGTTCCTTTCCCTTTGTGGCGATTGTTTTGACGAAGTTTGGTCCGCCTGGCCCATACAACCAGGACGTTCTTACTATTAGCGCCTGATGGGGCAGGGCGGCTTGCACTCTTTTTTCCCCCTCCAGCTTGGTGGCGCCATATGCGCTTTGTGGATTCACGGTATCATCTTCCTTGTAGGCGCCATCACGTGTACCTTTAAATACATAGTCGGTGGAGACATGGATCATTTTGGATCCCGATTCGCGGCAGGCATTAGCCAGGATCCCAGGGCCCACCGCATTAGCCATCAAAGCGACCTCCCTTTCTTGCTCTGCCTTGTCCACCTTGGTGTATGCGGCGCAATTGACCAGGATATCCGGCTTTACGGACAAAAGAATCCTGCTGACGCTACGTATGTTTGTAATATCGAAAACGCTTTTGAACGCAAGGGTCAAGGATACACCTGGCAATGCTGATGGGAATACTGCCGAGATGGCGCTCCCCAACATCCCCCCAGCGCCAGAGACGAGGACTTTCATTTGTCGCAGCCCTTTGGGAGTGGGCATGGCAATTGATTTATGAGAAGGGCTCCGTCAATCGCTGGCCATCAATTGAGAATAAATCATGTATCCGATGATCATGAAAAAAGAGACGATGCCCAAAATAAAAGGCCCGATTTGAGAGATGGAATCGTTTTTCAGAACCACGGCAGTGACTCCAAGCCACAGCAAAGCCGGAATCCACACAAGCAGTTGTTTGCCCAGGTATGTGGTCTTTGGGTGAAACATGAGTCCGATCGTAATGGCGATCGCGAGGAAAACCGGTGGCATCATGATGACTTCGACAGGATCCGCTGTTTTGAGAAAATCCATGACCGTGCTGAAATCACCGTTTTCGATGAAATCCTTAATAATATCCGTGTACATAATTAGTTAGTTATTCCTAAAAAGATTCAGGTCCTAAGATAGAATCAAACGAGCCGCATGTCAATAAGATTGGCTGTTTAGGAGTCGGCTTCAAATCTGTCATTGTTGCCCGGCTAATCCAGAATGCAACATAAGCCAAGAACCAGGAGATTTGTCAAGTTCCTTGGCCGTATACAAGGTACTGCACGCTAAGTAAACATGTGTAAGCTATCGTCAAGGAACAACTGGTATTCATTAGAAAACAAAAACCTGAGGCCGCGCTATCTGCCGATAAGATATGTTATGTTAACTACGTTATGTGGCAGCTGAACGAGCGGACTTGGGAACTGGGAAGCAACTCATCATTCAGCGCGTCCACCCAGTATGCTTATCCGGCCATCGGTTTCAGCAGATATGACTCTTTTCTTTCTGATGAAGTTTTCCACTACGGAAACAAGGGGTTGACCGTAATTGGCGCCGATCATAGTTTCGGCGTTGTAGAACATTCCATATCCATCACCGCCTTGCAGCAGATAGTCGTTAAGAGCCAACGTATACACCCTCCCCTCATTCAGCGGAGAGCCCTGTATATGTACGCTCGTAATCCTGGCGCCTGGGGCTCGGGCCAGGTCCGCCTCTACCCTCATGCCGGAAATCTGCAAAAACGAACCCTTTCTCTTCTCATACTCAGCGAACGAATGCTCCAGCGCCTCCTTGATCACATGACCCATTACCTTCACTTTGCACAGAACGTTTCCAAAGGGCATGATGGAAATCAGCTCCTTCTTCGTCAAGGCGCCGGGCTGATATACCTTTTCCGATCTTATGGCTCCACTGTTGATTATCGCCAGATCCGCCACCATTGTTTCGCGCATGGTATCAGTGATGAAATCACCAAGAATGGTCTCCCTGGTCCTGTTGGCCCGGCTTGTCGCATCCAGCGGTGTGGAGACCACTCCAACCGTTCCCCGGAACCTCGCGTCCAGTTGTCTGAACTCCTCTGCCACATATTCGGCGGCTTGGGTCTCCTCCGGAATATTGTTGTCGATCTTCACATGATATCCCTCCACCGTGTCCACTTTGCCCCCTCGGGTAAATATGTCCACCTTCCCCAGGTGTGACGCGTTATAGCCGGATTTGAATATTCTCGCCCCGCGAGTCGACTGGTTGACCACAACGTGATCATGCCCACCCAGGATCAGGTCGATCTCCGGTATGTTCTCCGCCAACACCAGATCGGCGCTTGCATCCATATGGGTGATGGCCACGATCACTTCCGCATTACGCTGTCGTAGGGCCTTAACTGCCCTTCTGGCGGCTTCCAGGTGATCCAGCGCATCGATGTGCTTCGGTAAATAGTAAGAATCCATCGCCTTGGAGTCCAGCAGACCAAAAAAGCCCACGTTCACTCTTTTTATTCTTTTGATATCCACATAATGGGTTCCGGCAATAGCGCCACCATTTTCCAGGACATTGGAAGCCATCCATTTAAACCTGGACTGGGCTATACGCCTTTTCAGATTTTCTGAGCCAAAGTCCAGATCATGGTTCCCGATGGTCACGTAATCGGTCTCCATCATATTCAGGAGCTCTATCATGTGGCTCCCCATGTCCTGGCTGGAGAGAAGTGAGGGGGACAAGAAGTCACCAGAGACGATCAGCAAAGTGGAGGGATCCTCCTGGCGAGCCTCATCCACCAGGGTTTTCAGCCGCGCTACCCCCCCCACTCCCTCCTCGTCGGGGGCCACATCGTACAGATCGTTGATATGCAGGATTCTTATGGTGGCGCCGTAGCGAAACGGCAATCCAGCGCATCCGGAGGAGAGCAAGGTCACTGACGCTAAAAGCATCGCGCTGGCAAGGAGTATGAACCCCACATGCCGCCAGCGGCTCAGGATTATGGCTGGTATATTAAAGATCCAGCTCTCCACCGCTCCTGACGAAAGCTTCAGAATTTTCCTTGATGAACTCGTATCGCGCTGAGGCGTCTTTTCCCATGAGGCGGGTGAAGGCCAGGTTTGTGGCATCGATATCCCTTCGTGTAATCCGTAGCAGGGTTCTTGACGCGGGATCCATGGTAGTAACCTTCAGCGTTGCGTTCGGCATTTCCGCCAAACCCTTGTACCTCTGGATTTCAGGTTTCCCCCGCCCTTTTATTCTCGTTAGAATTTTATCTTTTTCCAGTTCATCGTTGGCGAAAAACTCACCCTCCTTCCCCATGCCGATCTTATAAAGCGGTGGCTGGGCCAGGTACAGATGCCCCTTTTCTATTAGCTGGGGCATGTATCGATAAAAGAAAGTGAGCAGCAAGGCGCTGATGTGCGCGCCATCCACATCGGCGTCGGTCATAATGATTACCTTGCCGTAGCGCAGCTTCGAGTAGTCGAAATCCCTGCCTATCCCGGTTCCTATGGATATGGTCAGGGCTTTGATTTCGTTATTATTAGCCAGTTTTTCCTCTGTGGCGTTCTCCACATTGAGTATCTTTCCGCGGATAGGCAACACAGCCTGGATAACCCTGTCCCTGGCCATTTTCGAAGATCCGCCAGCCGAATCCCCTTCCACAATAAATAATTCAGTTTTTGCAAGATCGGAAGATGAGCAATCCCACAATTTACCTGGCAAGGTAAGCCGATGGCTGACGAAGGTCTTTCTCATCACGGCATCCTTGGCGCTGCGGGAAGCCAGCCGCGCCTGGGCCGCCAGGTTCACACGAGACACAACAGCTTCCGCCACGGAAGGATGCTCCAGCAGGAATCTTTCGAAGGCCGGTCTGATGGCAGACTCCACCGCCGACTGCGCCTCGGGATTATTCAGCTTCTCCTTGGTCTGTCCCTGAAACTGGGGATTCGGCAGAAAGATGGAGAGTACCGCGCAGAGCCCCTCTCGAGCGTCCTCGGCGGTAATAGGGAGCGTTTTCACTTTTGGCCCCAGCCGCTCCATATGATTACGCAGCCCCTTCACGATGGCATTTCGCAATCCAGCCTCATGGGAACCCCCCTCTGCTGTGTACACAGAGTTGGCGTATGAGTACATCCGGTTCTCTGTCTCTTCGGTCCATTGCAGGGCCACTTCCACCTGTACACCGTTTTCTTCGTGATGGTAAAATCTCTCCGAACCCACCTTTTTCCTGGTGGTCAGCAGTTTGCCGAGAAAATCCTTGATCCCGTTTTCATACAGAAACCGGGTCCTGGTACCATCCCTCTCGTCCGCCACTTCTATGGACAAGCCGGAATTGAGAAAGGCTTTTGTCTCCGCCCTTTCTATGATGATTTTCTTGCTGAAATTGAGCACCCCAAATATCTTTGGATCTGGATAGAAAGTGATTTTCGTGCCTGTCCCCCGGATAGAGGCGCCTTTAATCAGCTTTGAAACCGCGACGCCCGCCTGATACTCCTGGGTCCATTCATACCCTTCGCGGCTCACGACGACCAGCATTTTTCTTGATAGAGCGTTAACCACAGAGACACCAACCCCGTGCAGGCCGCCAGCGGAGGAATAGCTTTTATTGGAGAACTTGGCGCCGGAGTGCAGGGTGGTCATGATAAGCTCCAGCGCAGGTTTTTTATGCTTCGGGTGCTTGTCCACCGGGATGCCCCTGCCGTTATCCTCCACTGTCACACCCCCATCCTTCTGCAGGGTGACGGTGATCCTGTCGCAATGCTTGTTGATCGCCTCATCCACCGAGTTGTCCAAAGCCTCCCACACCAGGTGGTGAAGCCCCGCAAGGTCGGTTCCCCCGATATACATCCCGGGCCGTTTGCGCACCGGCTCCAGCCCTTCTAGTACATCAATATCCTTGGCCGTGTAATCTGAGCTCATGTGATTCTTCTATCCTTTTCTCAACCCGAAACCAGACCCAGCAGCTTTTTTCTTTTGGAGGCCAGCACCCTGCCCACCGTCCCACGGGCGCCCCTCTCCAGGTCCGCCACCTTTATGCTTTCATCCTTGCCGGAAATATAGGTTAGCGTGATCTTCTCCTTTTCATCCACCAAACGGTAGCCTTTAAGAATCTGTCCATCTTTGATCTTCATAAGACGCACACCGGAACCGGGCCCACCCAAAACGGGAATCTCCTCCAGATCGAATTTCAATCCCCTGCCATCCGCCGACAGGGTGAATACCCGCTTTTTGGAGGCAATGCTGATCCCCATCACGGCGTCCTCCTCCTTGATGGTGGCGATCTTCCTGCCGTTCTTGTTTGTCTCCGCCAGTACCGAGGAGGAGAAACGGAGCCCCATCGCCCCTTCAGTCACCAACAACAAGGTTGTGTCCTTCACCAGAATCTGGCCGTAAACCGACTCCACCTGCCGTTTATCCAATTGGTCGAACAGCCCGGACTGTTCCCTCTTCTTCACTTTCCCCTCGGCGTCCGGCTGAATCACCGCCATCACCGCCACGATTCTCTCCTTGTCCGCGAAACGGAAAATCGACTGCACCGGATCACCGAAACCTGTAGTTTGGGTTACATCCATCGCCTTAACGCAATAAACCTTGCCATGAGAGGTGAAAAAACAGATCAGGTCGCGCGTGCTCACAGGAAGCCATGATAGAAGTGAATCTCCCGTCTTGAATCGCAGGGTTTCCGGTCGACTCAGGGTTTTCATCCTCCGCACCCATCCATCGCGGGAAACCACCACATGCGTATCCTCATGCTCGATGAAATCGGCGGCTGTGAATTCCGGCTCATCCTTGGTAGACGTGACCACCACCGTGCGCCTTTTGTCGCCATACTCGCTTCTGATCTCCAGAAGCTCCTTTTTTACATGTTTCCAGAGTTTGGCATTGCTGCCAAGAAGATCAATAATATCGCTTCTTTCAGTTTCCTTTTCAGCCTTTTCATTTCGGATCTTGGATATCTCTAATCCCACCAGGGCGGCCAGCCGCAAGTCCAGGATCGCGTTGGCTTGCAGCTCGTTCAGCTTAAACTCGCTCATCAGCTTTTCACGGGCCTGATCCCGGGTTTTCGAGGAGCGGATAATGGCGATGATCTTGTCCAGATTTGCGTTGGCTTTCAGGTATGCGGCCAGAACCTGAAGTCGTTCCTCAAGTATCGCCAAGTCGTAAGCCATACGTTTACTGACAGTTTTATATCTAAAGTCGAGGTAGCTTCTCAGGACATCCTGCAGAGAGTGGCGCTCCGGCCTTAACTCTGGAGTGAGCGCCGTCATGTTAATGTGATAGTTTAACTGCATGTCGGTATGCATGTATAAATAGGACATGACCTTCTCCGCTTCCACATCCTGACCTTTCGGTTCCAAAACTATCCGGATATCTTCTGTCGACTCGTCCCGCACATCAACCAGGTAGACCATTTTCTTTTGGGCTATCAACTCCCCTATCTTTGTAAGCAGAGAACTTTTGTTGACGGTGTAGGGGATGCTGTTAATTACGATCTGCCATTTCCCCTTGTTATCTTCCTCGGTTGCCCATTCACCACGCAACCTGATCGAGCCATGTCCGCTTTCGTAAATGTTATGCAGTTCCGCCCTGGTGGTCAGAATCTGGCCGCCACCGGGAAAATCGGGCCCCTTGATGAATTTTTGCAGACCTTTGTTGTCAATATCTGGTGTATCGATCATGGCCACTGCCGCGTCTATGGTCTCACGCATATTGTGTGGCGGGATATTGGTAGCGATGCCCACTGCGATGCCCGAGGAGCCATTTACCAGAAGGTTTGGAAAGCCGGATGGCATTAACCGAGGTTCCTTATTCTCCCCATCGAAAGTAGGGAGGAACTCCACGGTTTCCTTTTTCAGGTCGCCTAGCATCTCCCCAGTCAGCTTTGCCAGCCTCGCCTCGGTGTATCTCATGGCGCCGGCCGGGTCTCCGTCTATGCTACCAAAGTTGCCATGGCCTTCCACCAGGGGGTATCGCAGGGAAAAGCTCTGGGCCATACGCACCAAAGCATCGTATATGGCCTGGTCTCCATGGGGGTGATACTTGCCCATCACCTCTCCAACCACCGTGGCCGATTTCCTATATTTACCATCGTGGAACAGCCGAAGCTGATTCATGGCGAAGATCACACGTCGATGGACAGGCTTGAGCCCATCCCGGACATCCGGCAGAGCCCTGGAGACGATTGTGGAAAGCGCGTATGAAAGGAAACGCGACTCCAGTTCTTCCTTCAGGTCGGAGTTCCTGGGAGGATTGGACTTTGAACCGGCAGTATCTGCTTTTTTTGATTTCGGCGGCATTAATTCAATATAATAATCGATGCGGTAATAGTTCTATTCGAACCAGAATATATCAATTTCTCTTTACATATCAGGTTTATACAACAACCTATAGTTAAGGTCAATAACATAAATATCTCCCCCTGTCTCCGATAGCCTCATAAAGCGTTGATATTTTGTCGAAAATGTGTTATACATAAAATCCAAACTAATGGGAATCTCCAGTGAAAATGAAGCCTTATTCACTGCTTGTAATATCGGTTGTCTGCGCTCTTCTGTTCGCCTCTCGACAGGCGGTCGCGTCTGGACAAGCAGCTTCGCGATTCGAGCAGGGTCAATACTCCTCCATATTACCCTCCTCCGATAAAGATTCAGCAGCCAATCTTTATTTTGGAGAGCGGTTTCCTTTACCCAAAGCATTAGTTCCCAACGTAGATTTCTGGATATCCGTATATTCCAGGTACACCACGGGTCAATGGATTCTGCATGACAGTGGGAATCTGGGGATCGTCTATGGAGTAATAAACGCCGACCAACTGTTCCCCGGTGAGAATTTGAGCAGCCGCAAGGTGGACAAATATATAAAAAATCAGAAAAAGCATGTGGCCTCCCTGCTGAAAAAGATTTATAAGAACAAGGGTGTGGCGGTCAATGCTGAAGAGGCAGCCATCGCCAACGCCTTGCCGGAAAGGTTGGACAGCTATTCCAGGTTCCTGCAATACTACAAAAACGTGCGGGCCCAGCGAGGGCAGTCGGACAGGTTCCGTGAGGGGATAGAGCGGTCTGGCCAGCATCTGGCCCGGATGCGCCAGGTGTTCCGTCAATATGGTTTGCCGGAGGAGTTGACCACCCTGCCCCATGTGGAGTCTTCCTTCTATTACAAGGCCTACTCCAAAGCGGGAGCAGCTGGAATATGGCAGTTCACCCGGGGCACTGGCAGAAATTATATGCGGATAAATTACCTGGTGGACGAACGGAGGGATCCGGTATTTTCCACTCATGCCGCAGCCAAGTTGCTGCTGAAAAATTACCAAGCTCTCGGTTCCTGGCCTTTGGCGATCACCGCTTATAATCACGGATTGAACGGAATGAAACGCGCCGTGAGTAAACATGGAGCGGATCTGACCAAAATCATCTACAACCATAAAAGCCGGTATTTCGGGTTCGCTTCCAGTAATTTCTATGCGGAGTTCCTGGCTGCGCTGGAGGTCTCCAGAAATCATATAAAGTATTTCGGACCTGTCGATTTCAATGACCAGGTAATGTATGACGAGATCGTCTATGGTCGATATATCCACGCCAAGGATCTCTCCCAAGTCACCAATCTTTCTCTGGAAACCCTAAAAATCCTGAATCCCTCGCTTTCACGGGCCGTGTGGGATGGCAGAGCAAAGATTCCAAGTAATTTTAAGCTGAAGGTGCCAGAGGGGATGGGGAGCTTTGCCTTGATTGCACTGGAGAAGGCTCCTTCCAGCCTCTCCAATGACTCCGGGGACATCGTCCACAAAGTGCGGCGCGGAGAGACAATCAGCGCCATAGCTCTTCATTATGGTGTGGCGATGAGTTCCCTGCTGGATACCAATAACATTAAGCCGCGCTCCTTGAGTATCGGCTCTAAAATATTAGTCCCCTCCCCAACCAAAAACTTGCCCGCCAGAAATAAGTACAGGGAGAAGGCAAGAAAAAAGACTCCCACCAAACAGGAAGCGCCACCACTTGTGGGTGGTGAGACCGGCGAATCAAAAACTTCAGCGGCCCGGAATGCCGAGGCTGTCAAGCCAGAGTCCTCAAAATCTGCGGGCCCGGCATTCCTGGTTAACTCTCCTGTTCCACTGGATAATAGGAAAAACCGAGGCTCATCTCCCATGGCCTTGGCGCCCCAGGGTAAACCCCCTAAGTCGAGCGTGGCTATGGTTTCCACACCGGGGACGACCTCCTCATCATCAACTGACTCGTCAGGAACAGACACGTCTGAGCCAGACACGTCCGCCGCAGACGTGGTGGCCCAGGTGCTTGGCCGGGATCTGCAGTTGAATCCGAAGCTTTACTCATTCAAATCGGTGAATGGGGATATCGGCGTTATAGTCGCCGCTCCGGAGGAGTCCGCCGGTCTTTATGCGGATTGGACCAGGACCAGTGTGAGGCGAATAAGAGAAATGAACGGGGGTTTGAGAGAAATTAAAGCGGGCCAAAAGGTGAAGGTCCCCCTGAGCAGGACTACTACTGAAAAGTTCGAGTCGAGCAGACTTGAGTTCTACAAATCCATGTTGTCAGCGTTTTTGGAAAAGCATAGCGTCGATGACGAGAAACAGGTGGTGGTGAAGAACGGAAAATCTATCTGGAAGCTGTGCGTACAGGAGCACAACACCCCCCTGTGGCTGGCCATGCTTTACAACCCGGGCAAAGAGATCCGCTGGCTCCTGCCAGGAGACACATTGACGTTGCCCACCTTCTCCAGGAAATAGTATCCATTTCACGCCAAGGGCAGGTACACCGCCGCCTCGGCGCCTTGCTTCTCTTTCCTGTTTTTCACGGATAGGAGCCCGTTATGGGCTCGCACCAGATTCAGAGTGACGGTGAGCCCCAGGCCTGCACCACCTTTTTTCCTAGAGAAGAAGGGAGTGTACAGACCTCGCAATCCCTCCTCGTCTATCCCGCTCCCCTCGTCAATTATCTCCACCGTTGCGTACTTTTTATCCTTGCGCGGTGGCGCTCCGTCGGGAAACCGCCATGCCGCTCCACTCCGGATAGTCAACACTCCTCCATCCGGATTGGCTTCCACGGCGTTTTTCACCAGGTTCAGGAATATCTGGACCAGCCGATCCCTATTCCCCTCCACCGGAGGCAGGCTGGGGTCGTATAGCTTCAGTGTCGAGATGCCCCTTTTTTCCATTTCCATTTTCTGGCCAAGAATGGCTTCATCCAGTATTGAATGGATATTCTCCGGCCCCATGACGAATACAGCTGGATGGTTCAGCTCTATAAGGTCGATGATCAGCCTGTTTATCCGGTCTGTTTCCCTGATGATCAGAGAGGTATACTCCCCCACCCTCTCCTCATCGGTTTCTCCCTGGATAAGCTGGGCGGCGCCTCTTATTCCGGAGAGTGGATTCTTTATCTCATGGGCTATCCCCGCCACCAGGGTGGCCGTCTCCTCAACCTTTTCCTGTAGTTTCACGGAACGCTCCAGGGCCTTTAGCCCGGTAAGGTCGCGCATCGCCACCGCCAGCCCCCTTCCGCTCTCGCATTCCATAGGATGGATGGAGACGGAAACTGGAAACTCGGTCCCGCTGAAATTCACCAGCCAGGCTTCATTGTCGAATATGGCATAGCCATTGGCGGCCACCCGCTCCATCTGATCGGCGATATCGGCCGCGCCCCGGAAAATGTCTATGGCCCTTTTGCCAGCCAACCGCTGGCCAGACATGCCCAGAAGCTGTTCACCCGCCGGATTCACCCACAGCAACGCTCCGTTGGGAGCGAATAAGGCGATAGCCTCCGCCAGCGACGATAATGCCGTTTCGAATATCTTTTCGTCCATGCGCCCGTTGATTTAGTCTCCATGGGGGATTGAACAGCAATGTAGAGTATATTGCGGATGAATGGAAATTGAACGCTGTTTTTACCTCTGGTCAACCATCAGGCTATACCAGCATCGCCACAGCCGACATGGCCAGGCCAGAAAATATGGGCACGGCCAGGTTGTCATCCAGCCCAAAGGCATAAAGCTCCGCCAGGGCGGCAGCCAGAGCCCCAACGAGCGCAATGTCTTCCGAGCTCGTGATGGTCAGCCCCACCCATAGGCAGACAACGAACATGGCTACCGTTCCCTCAAGCGATTTGCCATTTGCAAACCTGATGCTTCCAAAGAATTTTCCCCCCAGCGCCGCGGCAGGGTCGCCCAGGGCTATGAAGAAGAGTGACGCGCAGGCGATTTCCCTATCCAGAAACAGGATAACCAGAGAAGAGGCAATAAGTATGTATGAAGATGAGGTGACCTGGGCCGTTTCCCTG
>JAOUMU010000130.1 GCA_029881335.1 Nitrospinota bacterium
ACCAAGTGGGGCTCCCGCTGTTACATGAGCATGGACCGATTGAAGGAAATGGGGAAGACTGCAAAAGCAGGTTAACACCGGATGAGAGGCTGCCGGAATAAAAGTGCGAAAGATATTTGACACTACCTATTGTTGTTGATGGAACCTGGGTAGGATTTCGATTCGACCGGGACAACACTAATTGGAATGAACTAATTTCTAATATGTCTATTTTACCTATTCCAGAAGTTGCTATGGTAAGACTGAGACAAGCAAGAAATATAGTGAGTTGTAGACAAGAGAATCCACCCATACTACCTGATGCTCTGAATGCGCCGAACGATGACGCTAGATTCGTATATGTCAATAAGGCTTTAGCGCTGAGCAACAGTTACATAGCTATAAATATTCTAAGAATTGATTTTACCCACGACGAAGTAAGTCCGCTGTACGACGAAATCCGCCAATACATAAGGGTCACACTCAATAATAATACTGCCCATCCCATCCGCAAGGAACTGGAAGCCCGTGGCTGGGCCTTTCTGTTACGGGATTCCTGGTCAGATCCTCAAGCGGATCAGCCCGGGGTGACAAACAACGACGATTAAATTATCTCCGCTTTCTTCAGCGCCAGTTGCAGCTTTTCCCGATTCATGTGGGACATGGGGCACAGCGGCAGGCGGAACTCCTCAGCCATCTTCCCCATCATCGCGCAGGCGGTCTTCACAGGGATCGGGTTTGTCTCCAAAAACATCGCCTCCCACAGCGGCGCCATATCATAGTGCACCCGCCGCGCCTCCACCCAGTCCCCTTCCATCGCGGCGCGGACCATCGCCGCCATCCGGCCAGGAATCACATTGGCCGTGGCGGTGATAACACCGTGGCCACCTATAGCCATCATTGGCAGGGTCAGCGGATCGTCGCCTGAGAGGATGGCGAATTCCGGCCCACACTGGGAGATCACGTCCGTGGTCTTCTGCAGGTTACCCACCGCGTCCTTCACCCCCACGATGTTCGGGTGGACCGCCATTCTGGCCATGGTGGAGGGAAGAATCTCCACCGCCGTCCTGCCGGGAATGTTGTAAACAATCTGCGGGATTTCCACTGCGTCCGCCACCGCCATGAAATGTTGATACAGCCCCTCCTGGGTCGGTTTGTTGTAGTAGGGGCTCAGCAGAAGCGCCCCGTCGACCCCGGCTTCGGCGGCGTGCATCGTCAGGTCTATCGCCTCGGCGGTGGAGTTGGACCCTGTCCCGGCGATGACCGGAACACGCTTGTTCACCACCTCCACGCACAGCTCCACCACCCGATGATGCTCGGCGTGGGTCAGCGTGGCGGACTCGCCCGTAGTGCCGCAAGGCACCACTCCATCGGAGCCGCTTTCAATCACCCAATTGATCAGGTCCCTAAACGCCGTCTCATCCACCGCCCCATCCTTGAAGGGAGTGAGCAGGGCCACAATCGATCCTTTGAACATTATTTAACTCTCCGAATATTTTTCTGCGCGGCTCATCGGCCGGCGGAATCCATTATATATCTATCACGCCGGAAAAAACTTCCGTAGCCGGCCCGGTCATCAGCACCCGGTTATCCTTTGTCCACTCGATGGCAAGCGAGCCCCCCGGCAGGTCCACCCTGGTCTTGCGCCCTGCCCTGCCATTGATGGCGCAGGCCACCCCCACGGCGCAGGCGCCCGTGCCACAGGCCAAAGTGATCCCGGACCCGCGCTCCCACACCCTAGCCTTCACACGGTTCTTCGCCATCACCTGGACGAACTCCACGTTGATCCGGTTCGGGAACGCCTGGTGCCGTTCTATAAGCGGCCCCACCTTTTCCAGGTCCACCTTCTCCACGTCATCGGTGAAGATGACGCAATGAGGATTGCCCATGGAGACGGCGGTGATTATATATTCATGACCGCCCGCCAACAGGGGCTGGCCTTGCACCGGGCCATCGAATATGGTGGGCACCTTGCGTCCATCCAGGATCGGCTGGCCCATGTCCACTTCCACCATGCCGTTCTTCTTCATCACTGGCTTGATGATCCCGGCCAAGGTCTCCACATTTATCCAGCCCTTGGAGCGGATCTTCCGGTCTTTGCGGTCCCACAGGTATTTGGCGAAAGCGCGGATGCCGTTGCCGCACATCTCCACTTCGCTGCCATCGGCGTTGAATATTCTCATGCGCCAATCCGCCTTTTTGGAAGGAAGAATCTCGATCAACTGGTCGCACCCCACCCCGAACCGGCGGTCACATATGGCGGCGGCCCTCTTTTTAAGCCTCTGCGTGGGCTTTCTGCGTGAGTCGATCATCACAAAGTCGTTGCCCAGACCATGCATCTTCACAAACTTGATAGACGCCATAACGTCTTACTCCAGGTATGCGGGGATGATCTCCCCTCGCACCAGATCCTGCACCGTCTCCCGCTTCCTAATCACATCATACGTGGCGCCATGAACCAGCACCTCCGGCACACGTGGGCGGGAGTTATAGTTGGATGACATGGTAAATCCATAGGCCCCGGCGCTCATCACCGCCATCAGCTCGTCCGGATAAAATTCCGGCAGCACCCGGCCCTTGGCCAGAAAGTCGCCCGACTCGCAGATGGGCCCCACCACGTCCGCAGTGGTCTTTTTGCGCTTTGCCGCCTCCTGTAGCAGGGGGACGATGTGTTGGTAGCTGCCATAGAGGCTGGGGCGGGCCAGGTCGTTCATTGCGGCATCCACTATGATGAAAGTCTTGTCCGCATTTGTCTTCGTGAACAGGGCACGAGTGACCAAGGCTCCGGCATTGCCCACAAGCACGCGCCCCGGCTCGAAAACGATAGTGCACCCGGTCTCCTTTAGCATGGGGACAATGGCCTTTGCCAGTTCATCTGGATGAGGGGGCGCCTCGTCGTTGTAGGTGATGCCCAGCCCGCCACCTATGTCCACATAGCTGATATTGATCCCCTCATCACGCAGGGCGACAACCAGCTCCAATGTTTTTTCCAGAGCATCGGCGAATGGAGACACCAGTGTGATCTGGCTGCCGATATGCTTGTGCATCCCTACAATCTCTATATTGGGGAGCTTTGACGCGTTTTTATACTCCTCCAGAGCGCCTTCTATGGAGATACCGAACTTGCTCTGTTTCAGGCCTGTGGATATGTATGGATGGGTCTGCGGGTCCACATCAGGATTCACCCGCAGGGCCACCGGGGCCTTTACGCCCAGCTTTCCCGCCACCAGGTCTATCAGCAGAAGCTCCTGGGAGGACTCCACGTTGAACATGAGAATACCCGCCTTGAGAGCATCTTCGATTTCCGTATGGGTCTTCCCCACTCCGGCGAATACGGTCTTATTGGCGGGGACACCCGCCTTTTGGGCGCGATACAACTCACCTCCAGAGACGATATCCGCGCCACCGCCAGCCTTTGCGAAGATGCGGATCACCGCCAGGTTGGAGTTTGCCTTCACGGCGAAACACACCAGGTGCGGAACTTCCCGGAACGCCTGATCGAACACGGTGAAATGGCGCAGCAATGTGGCGTGGCTGTAGCAGTAGAAGGGGGTGCCCACTTCCTCAGCAATCCTGGCCAGCGGCACATCCTCGCAGTGAAACTGGCCCTCTTTATAGTCGAAATGATTCATGTCAAATTTCCATTATCCTGTCTATATACGCGCACCGCCAGATATTGCCGTACTGGCGCCTGTAAGCGGTATATGATGATTGATTGCTTTATCTGTTGTCAATCGGTAAGCCCACCCGGTCTTGAGCCTCTTCACGATCAAACGATCCATCAGCTCCCCTCTTGCGTCTCGGTTTCTCCGCTCCCTTGAGACGTATCATCCGGCTGTCGCTCAACTCGGGGCGACTGGCCCGTTCGTTCGGCCTCGCGAACTTCATCCACTGCCTCCTCCACCAACCCCGTGACGTGAAACCTGTCGAGCTAGATTCTTGGTTCGCGAATACCTCCACAACACAAGAAAGATGGGCGGCGATCACATCGTGACTTACTTCCTAGATATTCCAGTAGTCCCCGCAGCGAGACTCCAGTTCCTCCGCGAATTACATCAAGGCGGAGCTTTCGCGCCCCTCGTCAGAAGCGTAACTTATAACCTGTCCCTTAGACCTTGCCCATGCCAAATAGCCAAAAGGGCCTTTTTTTCTTTATAGATATTTACATATTATCATGATAGAATTTACGGTTTTAACGATTTGATAAGGCCGTAGACCGATAATGATTACTCGTGACGATATCCGCAACATTGGCGTCATAGCCCACGTCGACCATGGGAAGACCACTCTTGTGGACACTCTGTTCCGTCAGGCGGGGGTGTACGCCGCCCATATGAAGATCCAGGAACGCGCCATGGACAGCAATGATCTGGAGCGCGAAAAGGGAATAACCATATTCGCTAAGAACGCGGCCATATCCTGGCGCGATGTGAAAGTAAACATAGTGGACACCCCTGGGCACGCCGATTTCGGCGGTGAAGTGCAGCGCATCCTGAAGATGGTGGATGGCGCCCTTTTGCTGGTGGATGCGGTGGACGGGCCGATGCCGCAAACAAAATATGTGCTGGCCAAAGCGCTGGAGATGGGGCTGTGTCCCATCGTTGTGATAAACAAGATCGACCGGAGGGACGCTCGGCCCATGTGGGCTCTGGACCAGGTGTTCGAGCTTTTCGCCACACTGGGGGCCAACGACCGCCAGCTCGATTTCACCACTGTATATACATCCGCCAAGCAGGGCCTGGCTACTATGGACCCGACAAAACCAGGCGAGAATATGACCCCTCTTCTGGACGCCATAGTGGACCGCTCCCCGGCCCCGCAAGTGCCCCTGGGGCCGTTCCAGATGCTGGTCTCCAGCGCCGAGTATAGCGACTATCTGGGACGAATGGCCATCGGCCGTATCCACCGTGGCTCCCTGGCCGTGGGAGATGTCGTCACACGGATCATGAAGGACGGAAAAAAGTTAGATGGAAAAGTAGTGAAGCTTTTCGCCTACAACGGAATGGGCAAGAGCGATATCGAAAAGGCGGAAGCTGGCGAGATCGTGGTGGTGGCCGGGCTAAAGGATCTTGAGATCGGCGAAACCCTGGCCAGTCGGGAGGCGCCGGAGGCGCTGCCGGCCATGGATATAGACGAGCCCACTGTGGCGATGAAATTTATGGTAAACACTTCCCCCTTGGCAGGCAAGAGCGGAGAAAAAGTTACAAGCCGGCGGCTGGGCGACAGGCTGGAGAGGGAGACCCGCTCCAATCTGGCGTTGCGGATAGAACGCGCCGGTGACGGAGAGGCGTTCAAGGTTTCTGGCCGGGGTGAATTGCACTTGGCCATTTTGATAGAGACCATGCGCCGGGAGAACCTGGAGTTTGCCGTGAGCCGACCGGAGATCATCACGCGGGTGGTAGACGGCAAGCTGATGGAGCCGGAGGAGAGCGCGGTGGTGGATGTGGACGAGGCCTACACCGGCAAGGTCATGGAGCGGATGGGCCTTAGAAAAGGAATCCTGACCGAAATGGGCTCCGCCGGGCCTGGCAGGGCGCGGCTGGAGTTTTCCATCCCCGCCCGGGGATTGATCGGCGCCCATTCAGAGCTGATGACAGAGACCAGGGGAAGCGCCACCATAAGCCATGTGTTCAGCAGGTACATCCCTTTCTCCGGACCCATCGATGTACGGCGTAACGGCTCCCTGATCAGCCAGGAGGCCGGAGTGGCCACGGGATACGCCATAGATAAACTCAGTGACCGGGGAGTCTTCTTTATTGAGCCGGGCCAGCAGGTGTATGAGGGAATGGTTGTGGGAGAGGCCAATAAACAGGGGGACCTGGTGGTGAACATCTGCAAAGGCAAGAAGCTGACCAACATGCGCGCCGCAGCCGCTGACGACACCATGAGGCTAGCCCCGCCACGGCTGATGTCGCTGGAGCAAACTGTGGAGTACCTGAGTGACGACGAACTGGCGGAAATTACGCCAGGGGAACTGCGCATCCGCAAAAGGCAACTCAACGAAGAGGACCGCAAGAAGTCCAGAAAACAACTGGCCTCCTAGGGACGCGGCGCACCCCCCCCGGGCGCCCGATTCCCCGAGCCGACAAGATCACTTGATCTTGTCCGGCTCGTGGCAGGCGATGCAGATGGTGTTCAGCGATTTCTTGACGGAGTCAAAATTCACAACCTTGCCACTTTTCACGTCTATCAATAGCATTTCGTTGAAACGTTCCACCTCTGTGATCTGTTTTTTAAGCCTGTTCCTGTCCATTATCACGCCGGTGGGGCCCTTGTCGGGGAACACCATGTTAATCAGACCCAGATACTCGTTCACGATGAACAGGTAGTCTTGGGCCTCCTCGGTCTCGCCGCTTTCATAGTAGATCTCGGCCATTTCGTAGTTCTCCGCTACCGAGTGCATATATTCGCCCAGCAGCTTCTGGCCCCGGGGCAGACGGAACATGTATTTTAGTCGGGCCTCGGTGTGGCATCCCACGCAGATGGAGAAGATGGTTCTAGGAAACTGGCCGATCCTATTCGTGTCGCCTTTGATCAGCGCCTCATCCAAACCGTCGAGCGCCGCGCCCAGGGTGTCCAGTCGGCCCGCGAATGACTTTTTGTCGATGGGCTCACCGTCGGCGTTCTTTTCCGGAATGATCGGGTATAGATTCTCGATATGCTTTCTCATCAGATGGACATGGGCCGTGGTTGCCACATGGACTCCATCTTTAGTGGAAATGTATATTCCTCTGTAGTTTTTGAATATCTCGTGCATGTTTACACGAAACCGCAGGGAGGAAATGGGCTCATCCGCTGCGGCGTTGGCGGGAAAAAGAACGAATAGCGCCATCGCAATAGCAAAATATCTCATGGCTTCACCTCCTTCATAAGTAAGATGGGGCGAATAGTATGGCTTTGGCAAGTAAAGGAGATAAACTTTTGCCAGGGCGGATGATGGCAAAGTGGACTGCACCCCTGAAACTGGAGGGTTTTTGACCCGGAATTAGTGCGCCTGTCCGATAATGGGGGTCATTCCCCTGAAAGGAATCGGACAGATGAAGAAACAGTATCGGCGTTATGACGAGGAGTTCAAGCGCGGCCTGGTCGCCCAGATCGATGGCGGGAGTCTGACCAAGGCTCAGGCGGCCCGGGAACACGGAGTCGCCCCCACGCTGATTGACCGCTGGCGCAGGCAGATTCACGATGGATCCATGCGCCCCCGCCCCTCCCCCAGCGAGAAGCAACTTGAGCGTGAGCTTGAGATGTACAAGAGGAAGGTCGGCGAGCTGAGCGTCCAGGTGGACCTTTTAAAAAAACTGACCTGTCCTGGCAATAGTGGACACTCATGATTCAACCACGCAGTTGCTCCATCTCATGTTTTTTGGCGAAGACGGCGGGAGCCAGGTAACCCAGCGCCGAATGCCGTCTTTGCCGGTTATAAAATATCTCGATGTATTCTTAGACAGCGGATTTCATTTCCTCACAAAAGCTCCACCTCCTCTGATTCACAAGCTCGCTTTTCAAGCTGCCCCAAAAACTCTCCATCGGAGCGTTGTCATAACAGTCCCCGCTCCGGCTCATGGAAATGGTAATTCCATACCGGTCCATAATCTTCCGGTAATCATGGGCGCAATACTGGCTCCCTCGGTCTGAGTGGTGAACAAGCCTGCCAGATGGACGCCGTATCCTCAGCGCCATCTCCAGAGCGTCGCATACAAGCTTTGAACCCACGCTTTCTGACATGCTGTGCCCCACGATCTCCCTGGTGTGCATATCCTTGATCCCGGCCAGTGTAACCCTCCCTTAAAATAGAGCCATTGATAATTGGAGTTCTCCGGGATATTTTTAAACCTAAAGGGAGAACTGGATTATGAGGAAGTCGAGATTTACTGAGGCCCAGATT
>JAOUMU010000199.1 GCA_029881335.1 Nitrospinota bacterium
CGGCGCGGCCAGGCGTCGATACCTGAACATGATATCGTCCAGGCCGCCGTTTGCCAACAATTCCAGCGTCGGCTCCAGCCGATTCATAAAATGAGCCAGCGCCATTTCCCTGTCGGCTCTCCTCTTCGTTTCTATAAGCAGCGATGTAGCGGGGGCGTCCAGGTCGTCCGGGAAATCGGATTGGGCAATATTCACGTTGATGCCAACGCCCAGCACCGCGAACTTTTTCTCCCCGCCGCTCTTCAACTCTGTGAGTATGCCGGCTGCTTTCTTTCCGTTTATCCACACGTCGTTGGGATATTTTAGGGCGGTGGATACACCGAAGGACTCCTCCAGCATTTCCGCCAGCGCCACTCCAGCGGCCAGTGTCACCACTCCCGGCTGATGCTCCAGCCGTTCCGGCATGGGCCATGCCACGCTGAAAGCAAGGCTCCCCCCCGGCTGTGAGAACCACGTACGGCCCATCCTGCCCCTTCCGTCGGTCTGACGCTCGGCGGCCACCACAGTCCTCTCTATTCCCGGCAAAGGTAGGCGGAAGGATATCCAGTCATTGGTGGAGCCGGTTTCGTCCAGGAAGAATGGGTCGTGCCCCATATATTCCGTATCCAGGCTGGCCAGGTATGAGCCGGTATCCATAGGATTCATCACTTTGTCACCGACAGGTCATTTTAAAGCGTGGTATGACGCGGCATGCTTTGGCTCGGTCCAGTCTGTTTTTCCGGGAGGGGAGCGGAATTTGTATGGGTTGGTGTCCTCCTCGTGACATCCTACGCACACATATTTTCCCTTGAAAGGCTCCCTCTGTCCCTTTTGTTTCAGATGGCGTTTTCTGTTCTCCAAGTCCTTCTTCTGATGCGGCTCGTTCCACCTCCCGGCGGCGCCGTGGCAGCTTTCGCAGCCCACTCCCTGCAAATAGGGGTCGGGATTCTCGAAGGAGTATCCACCATCTATCCATCCGGTGACATGGCATGGCAAGCAGGATTTATCCTTCTGGTAATCGACGCCCGGTTTCAGCCCGGCTTCCTTTTTTTCTTTTTCGCGCGCGCCGGAGGCCAGGCTGCCAAAGGCGGTGGCGTGCTTGCTGCTTTTCCAGGTGTCGAAAACTTCCTTGTGGCATTCCCCCGCGCATGGCAGAGGGCCAATGTATTTCTTCTCCGCAGCGCAGGCGGGCTCGACACATGACATCTGCAATATCAAGCTGGTAAAAACGGATATCAGCGTTAGGGCTTTCATATTTACGCCTATAGGTCCTCTCAGGCTCGGCTTCAACAGGGGGGACACCTGCGGCCGGTTGCGGTATCATATCATGAATGAAAGCGAATCATTCACCGCTCACCGCCGCAAAAAAGGCCGCAACATGAAAAAATATGTATACCTGGACAACGCCGCCACAAGCCATCCGAAGCCGAAGAGCGTTGCCAAGGCGATGGCCGATGCCGTGGAAAAAGGAGCGGGCAATCCCGGCCGGGGCTTTCACCAGCCAGGCATGGCCACCACCCGGATCATATTTCAGGCCAGGGAGGAGGCGGCCCGGTTTTTCGGCCTGCTTCATCCGGAAAGGCTGGTGTTCACCGGCGGCGCCACCCAGGGGCTGAACCTGGCCCTCAAGGGCCTGCTGGGGCCAGGGGACAGGGTGGCGGTGTCCAGGCTGGAGCACAACGCCGTCACTCGCCCGCTTCAGACCCTTAAAACGCGGGGTGTGCTGGTGGAGCATGCTCCATCTCTGGATAACGGGACACCCGATCCATCCAGGATTCCGGACGTGAAAATGCTGGTCACCACCGTGGCCAGCAACGTCACCGGGGCCATGGCCGATATCGGAGCCCTGGCGGAGGCGTGCCGGAAGAAAGGCGCGCTTTTGGTACTGGACGCGGCCCAGACGGCAGGATCCGTCCCCATGCCATCGGCGGGCGAAGTCTCCGTGTTGGTGGCGCCGGGGCACAAGGGGCTGCTGGGCCCCCAGGGCGTGGGGCTGGCCTGGTTCGCCCCCGGGGTGGAGCCGGAACCCCTGGTGGAA
>JAOUMU010000031.1 GCA_029881335.1 Nitrospinota bacterium
GAAAGACAATCGCTGGAATACAGCGTGGCCGCGGCGGCGGCCATGTATGTCGATGAAAGAAAGAACGAATAATGTCATGACGCATAAAGTATCCGTGGCGCACCCCGTATTATGATATATTCCTGGCATTCCGCAGGCTGAAAATAATTTTGCCAAGGGGGGGCAATGGATAAGGAAGATCGGGGTAATGTCCGTATCCTTTCGATGCCGGAAGGGGTGGAAGGCTCTCGCCGTGTAGTTGAGTTTCTGCTGAAATTTTCAAAATATCCGGCCAATGACCGGCCCAAGGCGCAGGCCATGCTCAAAAAGCTCCCCGCCGTCATCGCCAGGGGCGTCTCCCGGCGCAATGGGGAAAAGGTGGTGGAAGCTCTGGGGAAGCTGGGGAGCAGGGCCGAGTTCATCGCCGAAGGCGCGGTAAACGACCCGCTATATTCACCGCTTCAATCAGCCGCCGGCGCCGCCGCGCCCATGGATATGCAAGGGGGAAAACAGCCTCCAGCCGCTGCAAACCCCGCAAAAGCGCCAAAAAGGAAGGATCGCCGCGCCGCGCTGGCCCTGGTGGCCGTGCTGGCTCTGGCGGCGGGGTACCAGCAGGGATATTTCGATGCGTGGACAACGCCAGTCACCCCCGCTCCTCCCGCGCCCACAGCCGGCCGGCCGGCCGCTCCATCGAATCCAGCGCCAGACACCATGCCGAAAGGCGACCTGGTGGAATATTATGACAGGGAGTTCGCCCCCCGGTTCGACAGGCGGCTGGCCGATGGCCTGGCCGAAGCGGTGAGAGAATACGCCCGGCTGTTCCCCGCCGGGGAGGGCGCGGGGAGTGTGGAGATTTCCTATGACGCCAGTCAGGCCGGAGTGGACGACTGGCGGCTTGTTTATCAGATCAAGGCGGGAGATACCCATGCAAGCGTGGAAACCTCGCTCACCACGGATCCGGACAGGGTAACGGAAAACGCGCGGGCATTGGCCCTGGCCCTGAAGGAAGCCGTGGGGAAAATGGAGGGGAATGTCCGACTTGTGGGTGGAATAAAGCTGACAGGCGGCGGCTCGGCGAAGATATACAGGGAGGCGATGAAGATTCCCGGCGACAAATCGATAATCGAAGCGCTTTCGAAGCTGGGCAAAGCCACCGGCCCCGATACCGTTGAGCCGGGAGCGCTTCTGGCGGCGGGCGACATTCTTTCCTGGCTCGCCTATTTCAAATCCGCCCACGACAGGCCGAACCAGAACCAGATCATCACGCCATACGCTGTGGCCAATCATCTGCTTGCGACCCTGTTCATCGATGAAGGGGAGCCGGCGATGGCCAGAAGCCGGGGGCTTTTCTGGCAGGGGCTGGGTTACCCCGCCGCGGCGATGTCGTCTGTATCCGGCCTGCCACGGCCGGAAGAGGAACTGGTGAGCGTGGTCGCCATGAGAAATATCGCGGGATTGGAGGCTGTGAAAAAAGCCGGCGCGCCGGACAGCCTGCTGGCATACCTGGATGCTAGATTTACCGATGAGGTAGACTCATCCCGCAGCGCGGCGGCAAAATACGATTCGATGATCGAGAAGCATCCCGGGTTTCTTTTCGGGCTGGAGTATTCGATAATCAACGGCAGCGTGGGGCATGTGGGGATGGCGCCGGCGCATGTCACCATGGTTGGCGCCCTGCACACCCAGCTGGCCCTGGAAAACCTGGAAATCTCCCCCTCCACCGTGGGGGCGATCATGGCGGCGAGTGTTTCCATGGCGGTCGAACCCGAGGACAAGGGGCAGGAAACTTTGCTCAAACTTCGCAAAGCGATGCTGGAGAATTCGGGGCCGTTGAAGGAAAAAGAGAAAATCCTGACCCGGTCCTTCATCGTGGATTATCTGGCGGAGGAGGCCAGGGATTCCGTTTACCTGTGCTTTCAAGCCGAGAGGAATGTCTATTCAAGGCTGAAGATGGCCGGGCAATGGGCGGACCTGATAGGCAAGGTGTGGCCCGATTCCCCGATAAGCCACCTGGCGGCCATATCGAACGCCAGAGAGACTAATGACTACAAAAGGATCGCTGCCCTTGTCGACAAGGCGCCCATGATGGCCGCGGACGTTTCCTTGCTGACGGAGGCGGCAGAATTTTACACATGGAATTCCGGAAACCTGCACACAGTCTCCAAGGGGGCTTTCACGCTTCGCCTGCTGCGCCGGAAGGTGGGGCCGGCGCCTGATGAGCTACGCAAGCAAGCGAACCTGTACGGCAGGAGCTTTTTTCTTCCGGTATCGCGCGACTACCGCAGGCGCGCAAGGCAAATGGACCCGTACAATCCGCTGGTCTACTGGAACAACTTCGGGAGCGGGGATGAAAAACATTTGCAGGCAAAAAACAGCGTTCTGATGAAGTCCCCCACTTTCCTCCGGGCCGCCGCCATGTGGATGAAGGAGCAGGGAAGGACCGATGACGCCGTGAATCTGTATGAAAAGGCGATCGCGATCTCCAGGGACAGCGGCCTGCCCGAGGAGCTGGCGGAGATATACAAGGAGAGCAAGGAGTATGACAAGGCGGAGAAGGTGATAAAGGAGTACCTCAAGGGGGACGATGGATCGTTCGCCTACGTGCATGGCCGCAACGACCTGGGCGAGATATACCTGGCCCAGGGGAAGAACGAGCAAGCCTTCAAGCTGATGGAGCAAAACATCAAATCATGGCAGGGCGGGGCGCTGGACCTGTACGCCAGGGCGGCGGAAGCCCTGGGGAAAATGGACCTGGCGGAGGATTATTTCATCATGGCGGCGCAAAGGTACCAGACCGGATGGGCGCCCGGGGCCCTGGGAATGTTCTATCTTCGGCAGGGGGACATGAACAAGGCGGCCGCCGCGCTGAAGGGGTATCGGAAATTCAATCATCATACTTATTACTTCAGGGCCGCCATCAGGCATTTCAAGGAACGGGAAAATCCGGAGCAGATAGCCGATCTGGTGCGGCAGGTGGAAGGTGGAAAGCTGGAATTATCTGTGATCATAGGCCTGCATGACGCGCTTATGAAGGCCAAGCTGCATCAGGCCGCGGCAAGAATCACTGGGGATTTCATTGAAAGCATCCGTCCCATGATTCCCGCCTATCTCACCATAGCCCATCTGGACGCCGCCGCCATGGCCGATCCTTCCAGCCTGAAGGCCCTGGTCGAAAAGGCTCTGGAAGATAAGGTCAATTTTGAAAGCAATTGGATGTGGCTGGCCATTCACCTGCACCAGGAAGGCCATTACCGCCAGGCGTTCGACGTGTATTCCAGGTGGTCGGAATCCGCCCAAGGGCGGCGGGACGATGGAACAATGCTGATGGCCGCCGCCTGGAAAGGCTCCGGCGGCGAAGATCCTGACATGAGAAACGCCATAGAGGAAAGGCTCCGGCTCCCCGGCGTGAATCCATGGCGGGCCTTGCTGGCGAAATACTACCTGGGGGAGGCGGCGGAGGAGGAATTGCGGGCCACGATGACCAACAAGAGTAAGGCGGTCCAGGTTATGTACGCCATCGCCCAGGACATGCTGGCCCGGGGCGAGGCTGAAAACGCCGAAAAGCTGATGGTCCTGTGCCTGGATATGAGGGCGGATTCCAATGTCTTTTACAGCTACGCCTATAACTACCTGGCGCAGGCCGCCGCCAATGAGGAAAGAGATGAGGGATGAGGGATGAGCCGTGCTGTGGAGAAAGAGGAAGGATGGATATTGGGAGCGCAATGAACGGGAACGTTTAAAAACAGGCCGTCAGCAAGCCTTCCCGCGCGTACACGGTCAACCGCCAAGCCGATATCGCTGGCGAACCATCGGGAATGTAAGCCTTGCGCAAATCCCTATCGGCTATCCATCGCCTTTCTGACAGAACCAACGAACCTGGCCAGGGCGCTTGCGGCGGCCGATCTGTTTTTTGCCGAATCTACTATATCCACCGCCGCTGAGCCGATGATCACCCCATCCGCCACTTTCGACAAGGCTTTGGCCTGC
This sequence comes from Nitrospinota bacterium, assembly GCA_029881335.1. Classification (GTDB taxonomy): domain Bacteria; phylum Nitrospinota_A; class UBA7883; order UBA7883; family UBA7883; genus JAOUMU01. The sequence goes on from JAOUMU010000031.1 coordinate 3,967, forward strand.
TCCGGCGTCTTCACTCCAAATCCCGCCATCACCGGAGCCTTGGATGCCTTTTTCGCCTTGCGGATCTGGGCGCTCACATCCGACACCGTGGCGGACTTGTCCCCGGTCACGCCGCTTACGTTTATATAATACAGGAATCCGGTGGATAGCCTTGCCACGGTCTTCAGCCTCTGCGGCGTGGAAGTGGGCGCCGCCAGAAAGATGGTGTCCAGCCCGGCTGCGCGGGCGGCGGGGACGAATTCTCCCGCCTCCTCCGGCGGGGCGTCCGGCAGTATGATCCCATCCACACCAGCCCTGGCGGAATCCTTCATGAACCTCTCCACCCCATGATTTATCACCAGGGTAGTGGCGACCATGAAAAGAAGCGGGATGTCTGTCTCCTTGCGGACCGATTCCACCAGCTTTAATATTGCGTTCACGTTGGCGCCCGCCTTGATCGCCCGCAGAAATGAGCGCTGTATCACCGGCCCATCGGCCAGAGGGTCGGAAAAGGGAATGCCGATCTCTATGATATCCGCACCGGCTTTTGCCGCGGCCAGGATCAGCTCTTTAGAGGCTCTGATGGATGGGTCGCCGCCGGTCAGAAATATCGCCAAGGCGCTTTTTCGTTCCTTGCGCAGTCTCTCCATGGTGTCTGTTATCCTGCTCATGGCGGCTTACTCCTCGTACCCCAGCTCTCGCTGGGCGGTGGTCACGTCCTTGTCCCCCCGGCCGGAGAGACAAACAATGATGACTTGATTCTTTTTCATTTTCCCCGCCGCCTTCATGGCATGGGCTATTGCATGAGCCGATTCCAGTGCGGGGATGATCCCCTCCAGCCTGGAGAGCTTTTCGAATGCGGCCAAGGCCTCCTTGTCTGTCACCGCCACGTATTCGGCGCGACCTGTGTCCCGATACCAGGCATGCTCCGGGCCCACGCCTGGGTAATCCAGCCCTGCGCTGATGGAATGGGTCTCCATCACCTGGCCGTCCTTGTCGAGCATGACGTAGCTCTTGGAGCCATGGAGCGTGCCGATTTTCCCCTTGGCCAACGGAGCGCCGTGATGCCCCGTGGAAATGCCAAGTCCCGCCGCCTCCACCCCCACCATGGCCACTTCATCGTCGTAGTGGAAAGGATGAAACAATCCCATGGAGTTCGACCCGCCGCCGACGCAGGCCACCAGCAGGTCCGGCAATCGCCCTTCCTTCACCATGACCTGGAACTTTGCCTCGTGGCCGATCACGCTCTGGAAATCCCGCACTATCTTGGGGAAGGGATGGGGGCCCACCACTGAGCCGATGATGTAGTGGGTGTCCTTTACGGAGCCGATCCAGTCGCGGATCGCTGCGCTGGTGGCGTCCTTGAGGGTCTGGGTTCCGCTTTCCACCTTTATGACCCTGGCGCCCAGAAGCCGCATGCGGAATACATTGAGGGCCTGGCGTTCCATATCCCGCGCGCCCATGAAAACATCGCATTTGAGCCCCATCAGGGCCGCAGCTGTGGCGGTGGCCACGCCGTGCTGTCCGGCGCCGGTTTCGGCTATCAGTCTTTTTTTCTTCATGGCCAGGGCTAAAAGCCCCTGCCCTATGGTGTTGTTTATCTTATGGGCGCCGGTGTGAGTCAGGTCCTCCCGCTTCAGGTATATTCTGGCCCCGCCCACTGCCTTGGTCAGACGCCCCGCGAAGTATAGCGGGGTGGGCCGACCGATATATGTGGAGTGATATCGTTGCAGCTGCCTGTGGAACTTGGGCGACTTCATGGCCTTCTCGTATTCCGCATCCAGTTGCTTGAGGGCGGGCATTAGCGTCTCTATGACGTACTGGCCGCCGAATACGTCGAAATGTCCGTTTATATCAGGCTGTGTCACTTAAAAAGTCTCCCAGAAAAAGATGGTATAGGTTACCCTGTTGCGCTTCCTGTGTAAATCCCGGGTTTCACGAGAATATTTCCTGGCGGGCAGGCTCCCCCTGGGGATAAATCTGGCGCCCCGGTTCGGGTTGTGTGATAATTACCAAAGCCCTGAAAAAACCGAAGGGGGATTGTATGTCCGGAGTTTCAGGGGGATATTGCCATGGAATCGACTATTACAGATAAGATTGTTGCGCTGGTGGAGCCCGCCGTTTTGGCGGAGGGGTGTAGCCTGTTCGACCTGGAGTTTAAACTTGGGAAGGGTTCATCCATGCTGCGCGTGTATATAGACAAGGATGGGGGAGTGGGGGTGGATGATTGCGCCCGGGTGTCGAGACAACTCGGTTTTCTGCTAGACACTGATGAACTTATCCCTGGGTCGTATACGCTGGAGGTCTCGTCGCCAGGACTCACCCGCTCGCTGAAAAAGCCGACCCATTTTCAAAAGGCGGTGGGCAAATACGCGGCTATTACCGCCAGGGTGGGCGGCCCCGGAGGCAAGGGGGACAAGTTCATGGGGTGGATCGAAAGCGCCAGCGAGGAAAAACTGGATCTGCGCCTGGAGTCGGGCGAGATTATAAGATTCTCTTTTGATGATATAAGAAAAGCTAATCTGGAGCTTGAGCCTGGAAAATGACTTCCGTACTGATAAACGCCCTGAAAATGGTGGCGGATGAAAAGGATATCCAGATAGAGGATCTGGTCCACATAATAGAAGAGGCGGTCACCGCCGCCGCCGCCAAGCGGCTTGGGAGAGAAAACCTGGAGGCGCGGTTTGACCAGGATAAGGGAGAGTTCGACCTTTTCGAGCTTTTCCAGATTAAGGAAAAGGTGGAGGACAAAATCACCGAAATAGCCCTGGCCGATGCGGTGGAGATAAATCCCACCGCTTTCGTGGGGGACGTTTTCCGCAGACAGTTCCAGATGGAGGGTCTCGGCAGGATCGCCGCCCAGTCGGTGCGCCAAATGATCCACAAAAAAGGAAAAGAACTAGAGCTGGACAGGCTTTTCGCTGCGCTCAAAAACCGGGAGGGGGAGATGGTCACCGGGAAAATGGTGAAGCGGGCTGGAAGCGGGATACTTTTCGAGATAGATGTCGCCGACGCCATTTTGCCCAAGTCTGATCAACTGGAGCTGGACCGGCTGGAGCGTGGAAAAAACGTCCGGCTTCTGATTGTCGGGGCGGAACGCGGGAAAAAGGAGCCGATAGCCATAGTGTCCCGTACCCACCCTGATCTGCTTCGTCGGCTGTTTGCCCTGGAATCTCCGGAAGTGGCCGATGGGCAGGTGGAGATTATGGATGTCGCCCGGGATTCATCGGGCAGGAGCAAAGTGGCTGTTCGCTCCAGGAAACCGGGAGTGGACGCGGTGGGGGCGTGTGTGGGAGTTCGCGGAGGGCGTATCCAGCCTATTGTGGCGGAGTTGTCCGGGGAGAAGATTGATATTTTCGAGTGGACCGACGACCCAGCCCTGCTCATCCGGCGGGCGTTGACTCCATCCAGGGACCTGATGGTCGTCCCGGTCCATGAGGCCCGCAAGGCTTGCGTGGTGGCGCCGGAGAGCCAACTCTCCCCCGCCATTGGTAAAAAAGGGGTAAACATAAAGCTGGCCCAACGCATCACCGGCTGGGGGCTGGACGTGCTCAGCCTCAGCCAATACGAGGAACGGAAGGCGAGCCTCCAACATGTCCATGAGGGTATGGACAAGGAAGCCGTGGAACTGGCCAAAGGGCGGCCCGATGAGCCTGAAACCAGGAGGAGGGAAACCGGCGAATCGCCCAAACCAGGCAAGGAAAAGACAGAGTAATAGCCTGGCGGCGTTACCGCTTTTCCGCGGCCATCCGCCCGCAGCCCCCGTGGACAGCCCCGAACCTACTATTTTCCGTCGCGTCTAGTAGGCTGAAAAGGCGCCATACTCGTTCAGGTCCAGCCTGCCGCCGTAAACCGGGTGCGTTTTCATTATGTGGTTTGTCAGCCTGTCCAGGTAGGGCCAGAATCGCCCACTCGATTTAAAAATACCGTACATCTGAAGAAGCCTATTATAGTCCTCGTCCGTTTCCATCCTCTCGGCTTGCCGGATAAATTCTGGTGTCTCTTCCAGGGGGAATTCGAAAAACTGGTTGGGCCTGGCCATGACCAGGTCCTTGACGATGTGGAGCGTATCGTTTTCAGGATCCCTGGTTTGGTTTTCGCCAAAAAGCACGTTCATCGATTTGTGCGACTTGTTGGCGACGACTGTAAGGAATATCGGATCGGCGTTCTCATCCTGAGTGATGGTGATGTAGCTGACATCAGGGAAAAGACGGACAAACGGTTTTTTCCGGTCGGCCAGCCGCGTGAAAAACGACGCAAACTTTCTCCACTCCCTTGAGTCGTTGCTCAGGCTTTTCTTATATTTCTCCGGCAACTCTCCGGCAAAGGTGGTGTTTTTGAAGTGATGGTCGTTTATGTCGTCCGGATATCCAGCGGCGCCTTTTGAAAGAACGATTTCCGACATTCTGCGCAGAAACTGTTTTGCCGCGTTTTCCGGGCCCCCCTCGCCCAGATATTCCAGACGCCTGTAGCCAAGAATCTCCGGGGGGTCTTTCGGATATACTACAGGTACCCTGGTTTCCAGATCCTTCACGAACAGAGGCTTGAACTCCGGCATTTGATAATCCCGTTTGTACCAGCTTTTCCTCACCGGCGACCTCATCCGCTTCGGCAGAAACGCCAGGAACTTGTCTTCAGCTTCGCGCCGAAGACGCTCCATATAGATTCTGGCGTGGATTTTGCGCGCGGCGGATCCGTAGATGTCGAACGTACCAACGATATCGTAATAGAGCCGCTCAAAGCTCGGGTAGTCGATAACCAGGCCGGTCTTGGGTGTGCTTCCCATGTGTCCCTGATGGATTGTCACGCTCAGCTTGTGCCGATAGAGAGTCATCAGCGCATTGGGGCTGGTGATGGTCTGGCCGTCCCTTCCGGTAATTTCTCCGTTCCATATGTCTTCCTCAGAATATCCTTCCGGAAGTTCTTTTTGTAGTAGCCTGGCATGAAATTTCTCATACTCATACAGCCTCTCCTTAAAATACCCGGGGACCTTGTATTGAGTGGGATCCAGGGCGGGGATCATTAAAAGTTCGGCGATCGTTTTATCGCCGAATTTGCCCGATGAGCCGCTTTTTAAGTTGAAATATCCGGGCATCGTCAAGGAAATGTCTGAATCCGGATCTATGAACATTACCCAGCTGTGATCCCTGATGGAGTAGGTGGAAACGCCGCCTATACAGGCGTCGCCTTTGGAAAACATGTTCATCATCAAGAAGGCGTTTTCCAGCATCCATTGATATCTGGCCCTGGCCGGGATGACAGCGAAGTTGATAAAGGGATTATTGTCGTCCCAGTTCACCTCAGGTATACCGATCCCTCCCTGACCCTTCTCCCCTGTCCAGGGCCGGTTGATGAACAAATCATTGACGCGGTTTAATTTCTCCTCGCTCAGAGCGTATCCCGAGTGGCTTTTGACGACCACCGTCTCGTCATATCGCTCCAGCCGATACCAGAAATTCTTTTTCGGATCATCATAGGGATAGTCGGTGACGATTTTTTTTATTGGTCCATCCCTTGTTTCGGAGCGCACAACCATGAAATATTCGCCGGGATTGTCCTCCTGAAACAGGTGAGCCGTGTAAAGATGCTCATACAGGTACTTTGCTGTCCACAGACGCTTGCGGTCAAGTTCTTTATCACCATTCTCAATTTCATGCCCGGCGTTAAGGAAACTCTCCGCCGCTTCTACAAACCTCCGGTTTTTTGCGGTTAAACGCCCATTTATCGTCGCCTCCGTCGGACCTGGAGCTCCCGATTTTACCCACTCTGTAAGAGTTGTGATTTGATTGGATGTCAAAGGGAGAAGTCCGAAGGGCATGCCAAGAGCCCTGCTTCTCTCCAGCTTATCTTTATGCGCCTGGGTAGAGGGGCTGAGCCATTCGAATATATCTTTGTCGTTCCGCCGGAAAAGGTCATCAAATTCCTCAACATTCCTGGGGCAGCTTTTATTTTTGGGCGCCTCCACCCGATTTATATTATCCGGGGTGTTGTTCGCCGCAGCCAGCTGGACGAACCTCAAAAGCAGTGAATTCTCCACCCTTTCCCCGGCAGTGACGCCCCGGGACTTGTCCACCACAGGATGGAATCCTCTTTCCCGCCACTGGGCCTCGCTGGTGGCGTCCGTTCCCAGACGCTGTTTTGGAATGGCGAAAACGTTGGACCCGAATACATCATAGTTATGTCCTCCCCGGATCACGCCTTCATGGGAGGTGAGCAGCAGGTTGCAGGGCGCCTCGATACATGCGTGACACACAACACACCTGGAATCGAAGATTGGCTTGATCTGGCTGGTGTATACATCAAGGGAGTCTATAGTTGACGCGGTCTGGGCAAATACGGAGGCGGCGCCCCCAAAAGAAAGGATAATGGAAAATAATCTAACCAAACCTTTCACTTCCCCTCCCTTTCCTGGAGCATGGAAAAGCGCCAACCATATGTAATAATATATTGGGTATCAGTATGCGACTCTCCGATGAACAAATCAACTACAATATTCCCTCTTTATTCCGCCGCCGATTCTCCCGGAATGCCGTACAATGATATTTTTTTCAGGATTGTTTTTGTTGAAATAGGGATCCAGGTTTATATGGCTAAAAACAGAGAGCTTGTCACCCTGGGCCACGGCTCCGGCGGCAAACTAACCCACGACCTGATCGGAGAGGTGATCGTTCCCGCCCTCTATGGCGCCGAAGGAGCCCCGCCCATGGAGGACTCCGCCCTGATCACCGCCCCCTCCACAGCGCTAAGTTTCACCACGGACAGCTATGTGGTCTCCCCATGGGTCTTTCCCGGCGGGAACATTGGCGATCTGGCCTTCAACGGCACGGTGAACGACCTGGCCATGAGCGGCGCGGACCCGATCGCCATCAGCATGGGATTGATCCTGGAAGAGGGGTTTGCGATGGATGATCTGCGATTGGTCATGACGGCAATGGGGGAGGCCGCCAGAAAAGCGGGAATCCCTGTTGTGTGCGGAGACACGAAAGTTGTCCCCCATGGAAAGGCGGATGCCATTTTCATCAACACCTCCGGCGTTGGAGTACGGCGTGGGGGAGTGGAGATACGGGCCTCCGGGGCCAGACAGGGAGATGTGATAATAATCAACGGAACCATCGGCGACCATGGAATCGCCGTCATGTCCGCCAGGGAGGGGCTCAGGTTCCAGGCGCCGGTGCAAAGCGACACGGCGGCGTTGCACACACTGGTTCGGGCTCTTTTGGACGGTGGGGTGGAAGTCCATTCCATGCGTGACCCCACCCGGGGCGGGCTGGCCACCACCATTTGCGAGATCGCCGCGGACTCCAAGGTGGCCATCCTCCTCGATGAGAGGGAGATTCCCCTGAACGAGGCGGTGGCGGGCGCATGCGAGCTGTTGGGCCTGGACCCGATGACTGTGGCCAACGAAGGCAAAATGATCCTGGTTCTGCCGGAGAGGGAGGCGGAAAAGGCCATTTCAATTATGCGGGGCCATCCACTTGGCCAGCGGTCCTCTATCATCGGGCGAGTGACCGACGGGAGGGTGGGAAGGGTCACCTGCCTTTCGGTAGTGGGTGGCGACAGGGTGATCAACATGCCCCACGGCGAGATATTGCCTCGTATCTGTTAATGATATTCAATAAATATAATTTACCCGTTATAATGACACGAGTATGTTGTGGTGGCGCCCCGCCCAGGGCGGTTTGCTATGGAGTAGGTTGGTGTGATGAATAATTATCGAATGGCGGCTTTTGGCATCGTTCTAATGGCTGTGGTCATCGCCAGCGACGGGTGTATAGAAGGAAACACGCAGACTTCCGCCAACTTCGGCGGTACGTACCAGTTCATCACCGAGCCGGTCAATATGAAGTGCCAGGAAAAAACCACAGGTTTATCTGTGTCCATAACTCCTATCCCCAGGCAGGAGTTCAAGGTGGATATCACCCAGGACGGCGGTGATATCCTGCTTTACTCCAATGATTTTAACTGGAACTGGATAAACCTGCGGCAGGACGCCGCAGCCGCCGCCAGCGGGGGCGATTCCACCTACATGACCGGCCAGGTCGCCGAAGACGGCTCCTTTTCCGCGGAGAGCACCGACACCTGGCCTAATGACGGCTCCGCCGGGCCGGTGGATATCCGCCAGAGATTCGAAGGCGCTTTCACCGACGAGGGAGTGATTGGCAAATATTTCGTGGATCTTTTTCTCCATGATTACAACACCGAATGCCACGGCAGCGCAGGGTTCACCGGGAATAAGCTGAACTGAATTTCACCCGCCCAGTTGCAGTTGTTCCATCCATAGCCGCCATGAATTCTGCTATACTTGGCTGGTCATGACATTAAACGTCCCAGGCGACTGCAAATCAGCTCCCCTGCCCCCCGTACCATACACTCCATGGGCAGGAGAAGAGGGGGATATTTCCCTGAAAAAAAGGCTTAAGACCATATCCATATGAATACGCCCCAACCCGGCGCCAGCCAGGAAGCGCCACCGGCGAAAGCCGACGGACGACGACGAGCCGTGAAGAGTTATTTCGACTCCGCCGCGGTGGAATACGGCCAGAAAAGCGAGAAGGGCGCCTGGGCATGGCTCAAGAACGCCGAGTATGAAGCGGTGGCAGCCCAATTAGGTTCAATAGAGGGGCTGGTGACCCTGGACGCCGGATGCGGAGCGGGGTGGTACGCTAAAAGGCTTGCCTCCCATAAGCCGAAGACTTATGTGGCGCTGGACACTCTTTTTTCCATGGTGGCCAAGGCCAGAGCCGAGGGAATGGACTCGCTAGTGGCAGACTCCCTGTTCCTTCCGTTCAAACCGGTTTTCGATGTTGTCCTTTGCGCCGGGGCGCTGGAGTTCATGGACGCTCCACCGCTCTTTTTTCATGAGGCGGCGCGGGTGCTGAAACCAGGTGGACAGGTGACCCTGCTGGCGCCGTCGAAAAATATTCCGGGAAAAATCTACCGATGGTGGCACCGCCGCCACGGTTTCGAAATACATCTTTTCAGCGAGGATGATCTGGCCTCTCAGGCGATCGCCTCCGGTTTGCGTCTGGAAAGCGCCCGAAAGGCCGGGATTTTCAACCTGGCGGCCAGAATGAGAAAACCCGCCTGACATCTCCTCTCTCCTCCGTAAAACCTGTCCTCCAAATATGGCCCAGAGTGGCCTGGCGCCTTATAATATCATTGTCAAAGGTTGCGCGGAGCGATCCACGCATTTGACTGGCAATATCATGGGCTGGTGAAATGACACATAAGAAACTAATACTTTTATACTTTCCAATGCTGCTATGCTGCTCCTTCCTGGCCATGGTTTCCGTTGCGGATGGTGAAGTAATAAAGTGGACGGACGCGGAGGGGAATGTCCATTATTCCGACTCTGAGGCGGAAGTGCCGGCCAAATATAGGGACCAGATCGAGCGGAAGGTATACAAATTCGATAAGCAAAAAGAAACCACCAGGAAGTGGATGTCCCCATGGAATCAGGGTAATGGCAACGGGCTGGCGCCCCCGGAGGGGTACCAGCAGGGGGAGAAGCTAAAAAGGTTCGCGGTGCCGTACAGGGCATTCGAAGGAACTGCCCGAAGGATCATCGTCGATGTCACCTTCAACGGCTCCGTCACGGCGCCGATGCTGCTGGACACGGGAGCGCCCGGAGTGACGATTTCCGAGGCGCTGGCCAACAGGATTGGTGTCTTCGAAGGGGACACTGGCAAGCTGAAGGTCCGGGCGGGCGGTCTCGGCGGAAGTGTGCCCGCCATCCTCACCATAATCGACAAGCTGGAAGTGGGGGAGGGAGTCTCCGAATTCGTGCCGGTGCAAGTGACCCATTCCATATCCAGGGCTTTCGAGGGGCTGGTGGGGATGGATTTCATGGCCAACTTTCAGCTGTCCATCGACAACCGACGGCATCTGCTGCTGTTTCAGGAAATGCCGGAGAGCGACAACAGACCTGGCGGCCATGATGAACACTGGTGGCGCGCCCTGTTTTACGACTTTGCCAGAATGCGGACCGGATGGGGAAAATACATGGAGCATCTAAAATCGGCCAACTCCAGAGGGAGCGACAAGCTGAAATTCGCGGAGAGCCAATATAATGAGGCGGACAAGCTGTTGCGCAAACTAGACAGCTACGCGGCCAAAAACAGGGTTCCCATGAACTGGCGGCGTTATTGACCAGCTGACCGTTGGATATCGGCCTCGATGACCTTTTCAATCAAGCGCCCCCGCCGTCTTCCCCTAAAGCAGGAAAGACGGCGAGTTTGCTATCTGTGGTTTATTGCTGGGACAGCGCGGAGAACTTGCTTCCCTCCGGAATGGTGACTGAAAAGGCTTCTCTGGTGGATCCCCCGTCAGTGTATTGAATGACGACCTGACTCCCAGAAATGGTCACCTTGTAGAGGTTGCGTTTATCGCATTCAAAGGTCAATGAATTCGTCCCGTAATTTTCGTTTTCCAGATACAAAGTGGCTGGTTTTTGCCCTCCGCAATCCTCGGAGGAGGCCTCGGAGGACCATTGTCCGGTCCATGCTTCCATCGTCATGCCAGCGATCACAAGCTTCGCCACAAATGTTCTGCCACTGCTGTATATCAGGTCGTTGTACATCATGGCTATACCTTTGGATTTGCTATCACTTCCGCATCCGCTCATGCCGGTGGCCAACAATGTAATCATCAGTGCAAACGCTAACTTTTTCATGTCTCTCTCCTCAAATACCCGTTATAGAATTAATCATAGTCGCCTCTATTTTCCTTCCTGCCGTCAATGCGCTGACTCTCCGGGAGCAGCCTGCCATAGACGGCCCCTGAACACCGCGAACGCGGCAATCAGAAACCATCGTTAATGAGGTTTTCTGTCTGCATATCCCCAGATCACCAGAAAACCGTATAAAGATTTCATTATTGTTTCCGGCCAGACCGTCTCTTTCCGGTTACCCGAACAATAAACACTTGGGTCTAATGATACCTGATTTCCATTTTGGCAGGAGGGGCGCAAATCCAAGGATGAGCGCAAAAACCGAACCAAACGAGTATACATTTACCCTCACACCAGGCCATCCAGCCTCATCCCTGAAGACTGGAGGGCACGAGTCCAATACTGTAAAAACATATCCCCTGACAGAGCAGCAGGTCAAAGATAGCACTGGGACTGGCGCCTGTCAAACGTAATCATTTATATTCAAGAGCCTTGACTTGCCAGGCGTTTCTCCCGAAAACAATGACTTCGTTGGTTACGCCTCCACACGGTTGCGGTTCCCCTCCCGCACCAGGATCTCCCCCCTGGCTATAGTGTTCGCGTCGCCGGTGTGGCGCACATATCTCCCGGCCGACGGCGGATTCATCCCCAGGGTCCGCAGCCGGGCAAGAATCATCTCCACCGCGGGAGTGGACACCACCCCATTCTGAAAAAAGCTGGGCAGTAGCCTGGTCTGTTTCATCAGGATGATGGAGCCCCGCCGCATATTGGCCCCGACCCGCTCCCCCGCCCGGCCCAACACCACAATAGTGCCGGCCAGCATGAAAATACCGGCAAAGTCTCCGGTGTCGCCCCCGATACCGATCAATCCCCGCCGCATGAAACCGCCCGTCTCGTGGCCCGCGTTCCCTTCCACCACGATCTCGCCACCTGTCATTCCGGCAGTCTCTCCTTTGTATGCGCCACCCACGAAATGGCCGGCGTTACCCTTCAGGTGGATAAGCCCACCTTCCATCATGGCGCCCAGATAATCGGCGGTGTTCCCATCGATGGTGATCCTTCCCCCGGTCATGTAGGAGCCGGTGTTGTAGCCTGCGTTTCCTTTCACATGCACGGCGCCGAAGCTCATCTTGTGCCCTATCAGCTTCACCTTGGCGCAGTTTCCCGCTATTGTGATCCTGTCAGACTTCTCCCCCTCCACCTGGAAAAAATCCCCTATGGTTTTCTTCTTGTTCCCCCAATAGACAGTCTGGCGCCTGATCTCGTCGTTAGACTTGTCATGAAGGTTATCCGGCGTGACCAGGTCCGCCTCCATTGGGATGGAGAGCTCCTCCATGAGCGTAAGGTTAATCATTTTGCTTCACCTGGCAGGGGATAAGCTCCGGACGGGGCAGATATTCGAGCCCCACAGGGTAGTTGTTGATATTCACCGTGTAGTAGCTCTCGAAAAAATCCGCCAGTTCCCCTTTAATATCCGCAAATCCTCTCTCCGGGTGGACATATAATGTCCGTCCGAACACCTGCCGGGTCACCTTCCCCTCCTTTGCCACCACTTCTCCATCTTTTAACACCCACGCGGGTTTGGCGAACATCTCCTCATAGTCTGGGCTTATCCGGTACACCGCCACGTCCGCATCCGCGCCCACGCCCAGATGCCCCTTGTTGACAAGCCCCAACCGTTTGGCGGCGCCGGCCCGTGTGATTATGGCGATTTCGTAGAGCGTGTATTCGCGATCCAGCGTCTTGAGCGGAATCTCGGCCGCCGCTTCCGCGCTTATCCTCTCCACATGCTCGCGGCGGAAATCCTTGTCCATCAGCAGGCGGATCAGGTGGGGGTATGTTATGAATGGCGCGCCGTTGGGGTGGTCGGTGGTCAGGTACACCCGCCACGGGTCGTCTATCAGCAGAAACAGCTCCAATCCCGCCGCCCACTGAATGGAGTTGACGAACGACGTGCGCTTGTAGTCATATGGCACCACGCCGCAGCCATCCTCGCACTCCACATCGCCGTTATACCATTTGGAGCCGGTGAGCTTGTGCAGGTGAAACTCGAAGGGGCCATCGGCTGTGATGGTGGTGGTCTTGCCGAAAAGAACCTGCCCCACGTCGATGGTGATGTTCCTATTGTCGTTGACCATTTGGGCCAGCCTGGGCGCCTCTGAGGAAAACTTGCGCTTGCCGGATGCGCCATAGCTGCTGAACTGCAGGTGGGTCAGGTGCAGCGGGCGGCCTTCCATCGCCTCGGCGGTGGCGATGGCCGTCTTGTAGCTATCCGGCACCCCCAGGTTGTTGCAGTGCAGGTGAAGCGGATGCGGCAGACCCAAGGTGGCCATGGCGTCCGCTATGGCCAGGACAATCTGTCGCGGCGTGGTGTCGAAATCGCACAGCTTCTGGTCTATATCGTGGATGTCGGCGCGGTACTTCCACATGTTCGCCCCGCCTGGATTGACGATCTTCACAGAGTAGGCCTTGGTGGCGTCCATGATCCAGGAGATGTATTCGTTGATCTTGCTCATCTCCCCCTTTGCCAGGTATTGGAAGATGATCTCCGAGTTACCCAGCAGGGTGAATATGGCCTTGTCCACCTGGGGTATGTCCGCCAGTTCCTCGTGGGCATGGCGGGCCCCCAGTGGTGGCACAGCCGGCTCCACGATGGTTGTGTAACCCATCTCGCAGTATCGGTATCCGGTGGTATAAGTGGTGGCGGCCACACCCCCCGTTCCGGATCGCTCATAGCCATCCTCCCGGGAGACATGCTCGTATCGGTGGTCCTCTGGCCGCATCAGGCGGGCGAAATTCACTTTCGGCCCGGCCACATGAGTGTGGATATCCACTCCACCGGCCATCACCACGCAGCCGGTGGCGTCTATCACCGTGGCGTCGAGCCCTGCGTCGGCCACGATCCTGCCATCCTTCATATGGATGGTCCGCCTCACTCTGTTCTCCCCGTGGGCCGGGTCGATCACCTCGCCATTTTCTATTCGTATGCCCATGGGTAATTAATCCGGTTTATTGTGGAAGATCGCATACCCCCTCGATCCTTTGGGGCCACTCCCCCTTGCAAAGGGGGAGAAACCGCCAGCGCGGCGCCCCTCCCCTTTCCCCCTCTCTATAAGGAGGGGTGGCATATACCCATGCCGGGATGGGAACGCCAGGGTCCGGGACAAGCCAGGAACAAAACCTATCGAAGCCACTTTTTCGTTGTCACCCCAGGCTTGATCCTTGAGCTTTTTAATTTTCAACATCCCTTCCATCTACACCGCCGCCTTTTCCTTGCGAAGCTCCTTCACTCTTTGGATGATCCGCTCCAGCGGCTCGTCGTCCTTCGGCCATGGGGAGTCGAGCACGGCCCGCATCTTTATCGGGATGTGATCCATCCGGTACGCCGTTCCCTCCACGGAGATGCCCGCATGCTTGACCGGGATCACCACCGTGGCCATCCTTGTTGTCAGGGTCTCCCTCGGGTCCAGCACGATGGTGGGGATATTTTCCAGATGCCGGGCCGCCTCGTAGGGCAGATGATCCATCGGCTCCGCCGCCACTATCAGCGCCGCGTCCGGCTCCTTGCGTTTTAGCAGATCCACCACGGAAAACTCGCCGGGGTTGAACTGTGGGTATCCGCGCCCGAAATTCACGGCAAAGGGGTATCCTGTCTGCCAGCACATGGTGTTGCCGCTACCCACCACATTGTAGTGGCCCCGCATAGGCAGGGTCAGGAATTTGCTATAAAGGCTCATCTCCTTGCCAAACTGATATATCACCAGTGAGTTCTGGTGCTTGCCCCTGGTTTCTGTAATCCCCTGGCCGAAAAATAGCACGCCCATCCGCGCGTCCTTGCATCGGCTCACCAGCCGCTCCAGGGTCTGGACCTCCACCCCGCCCACGCTCCGCGCGTCTGGCAGCTTGCCACTGGCCAGCATACGCATCACTGTCAACACTTCAAAGTCGTGCCCCGGCTTGATCTGGATGAACTCATCGGCGTACTTGGCCGAGGGCGTGGGGCGTATATCCACCAGCACTATATATCGGTCCTTGCGCCCTTTGGGATTCATCCTCCCCTTTGCCGCGCCGGAGTATCGCGTGAAGTGGCGCGGGTGGCTCTCGGCCGGGTTGGAGCCCCAAAAGATGACCAGATCCGCCCGGTTTTTGACTTCTCCCAGGGTGGCAGCCGGCGCACCGCCGAGCTGCAACGCCACCATGGTGGGGGAGTGTCAGACAGAGGAGGCGTTGTCCAGGTTCGCCCCGATCAGGTCCGCAAGCTCTATGCACTTTTTCTGGGCGTCCACATCCGTGGCGGAGAGGCCGTAGATCAGCGGATTGTCAGAGGCCTCCAGTATCCGCGCGGCCTCCTCCACGGCGTCGCCGTAGGCCACTTCCTTGCCGCGTATCCTGGGGGTGGCCCATTCCTTGTGCGCGTTTTCGAAAACCCCCTTTGCCAGGTTGCATCCATTGCGCACCTTCACCACCTGGTTGTTCTCCACATGAATGACCAGGTCGTCGCACAGGGTGGCGCAGAAGGGGCACACCACATGCTCGGTGATGGTTATGTTCTCCTCTTGTTTGACTACTGTCATGGCTTGGCTCCCATGGATTAATATCCGTTATTCGTTAGGCTTTTTTATGGTTACGACGGTGTTCTTGAATCCCGGCACGCCGGTGCCGTGGGTTTCGGAGGAGACCAGTCGATTAGCCAGATAGGAAAGCGGCATGAAGAAGGAGCCGGGCTGCAGTTCCATCCCCCTGGCCTGGAGGGTCACCTTGCCATGGTCGCTGAACACTACCACCTCGTCTCCATCCTTGATCCCGGCTTTTTCCATCTCCTGCGCGCTCACCCCCACATAGCTTATCGCCTCCAGATACTCCGGCGCGTCCTTGGCGATGTGCATGGTGGCGCCCTGCTTCAAAGTCCTGGCTGTATTCAGTATGCCGATCAGGGCCATCGTCGATTTAAACTCGTTAAAAAGTATATGCTTTCATTCTACTTCCACGCATAGCAACCAAGCAAGACAATGCAAGGGCCGGTCCAAGCCTGCAAAGTGATGGCGACAGGGTATATAATTGAAAAAACATATGATTATAGCGCCATGAACATTGAAGAGATTCGGCGGCGACTTAAAGGGTCACTATGGGTAACCGCCAGAAAGGATTGGGGTAACACCGGAGTCCCCGCCGCAGTGATGATCCTGATCGCTCCATTACATACGGGATCGGCTATCGGGCTCATTCGCCGCGCCACGGCGCCGGACATCCACTCTGGCCAGATATGCTTTCCGGGAGGGAAGATCGATCCGGGCGAAACTCCCCTGCAGGCCGCGCTGCGGGAGATGGAGGAGGAGATCGGCGTGCCGGGAGAATCGGTGGAAATCGTGGGCCATATGCCGGTCACCTTAACAAAGACCACCGGTTTTGTGGTGTGGCCCGTAGTGGGGCTGGCAGCTACGGAACCTGCCATCCGGATAGATCCGAAGGAAGTGGCGGAGTTTTTCTGGATTCCGGTGGATATCCTGGAGAATGTTCGCCGATTGGACCCGGAGGCGTCCCTGCCTGGAATCGATTTTGAGGGGCGAAAAATATGGGGCCTGACGCTACGGTTGTTGGTGGCGCTGGGAAGGATGGTGGATGGGACGCCACCGGCCAGGCAGGGCTATGCGGGTTAGGTTGGCTGCCGCCCTGGCGCCAGGGAGGTGACCATTTGTTGCATCTCTTTCATGCCGAAGGGTTTTCCCAAAAACCGGGCGCCCAGACGTTTGGCCTCCGATTTGGCGCCCAGACTCTCCCCATGGCCAGAGATCACGATGGCCGGAGTCTTGGCGCCGGACATGCGAATTTTTTTCAGCGCCTCGAGCCCACTGAGCAGGGGAAGGCTCACGTCCAGGATCAGCAGCCCTATCGCTTCCCCGTAGTTTTGGAAACTCTCCAGAGCTTCCTTTCCATTGGAGACGGCAATCACCTGAAATCCGAGTATCTGGAGGCTTAGCGAGTACGAGTAGAGAAGCTGATCCTCGTCTTCCGCCAAAAGCACCGAGCTCCCAGCAAAGCTGGCGCCGATTCGATCAGATGATTGGAGCTCGCATTCCGGGGAAGGCACTCCTCTATTTCCGGCAAGGTGTCGGATATCATCGCCGATATATTGGTTGCTCACAGCCCCACTCTGCTTCAAAGATCTATTCTCCAGAAATTCCCCACCACCCACAAGGAAGGGTTGAATTTATATACTACCCTATTTGTACCAGGATGGAACTATTTATTCCCTTATTTACTTCGCCAGCACCCTTTTGTTCTCCACCCGCCGGGTCAGCCCGGTCCGGTCGAAGTGCTCCAGAATATCGATGGCCGCCTTGCGACCTATCCCCAGGATGTCCCGGAACCGGCCGGTCTCCACGCTCCCCGCCGCATCAAGCTCCCGGACCAGCGCCTCTTTCGCCTGCTCCAGCGCCTCCCGGCAGACGGTATGGTCCGGCGCCAGGGAGACCAGATCGCCGGAACGGACCAGCAGGCGGATGATCCTGGCTGCGTCGGCTGACTTGATATCCAGTTCCTTGTGGATATGGTCTGTCTTCGGGGGATTGGAAAGCCCCGCTTGCCGGTAGGCGGAGAGTATCTTCTCGCGCCACTCCTTCTCCGCTCCCTCAAAGACCTGCTCCCTCCCCGGCAGCCGGAGCGCCGAGCCGGAATATTCCAGCTTTGCCTGCGACGCTGCCTGATGAATCCAATAGCTGGCCACTCCTTCATCCATGCCTGCCAGGGCGGAGGCGGCCAGAGTTTTCTCCTCCACTCCCGGCATGGAGGGATTTTTCTTGTGGAACCCGGCGACCTGCCTCACCAGCTCTTTCACTATCCTCTCCCCCTCGCTTGTCCGGTAAAGATAGCCCCGCCCCTTGATCTCAAAGACGCCATGCTCTTTCCGCCTGCTGTTCAACAGCGCTATCGCGCTTTCTTGGGTCAGGTTGAACATCGCCATTATCCGCTCCATGGGATAGCCCCCAGGGGCGCTTTCCACCATCGCGAAAAATCCTTCTTCCAAGGTGGCCAGCGCATTCCATTTCACGGCGTTGGCTTTCAGGCCGCGCCCTCCCATAGGCCTCCCCCCCGGTTCCAGGACCATCCCTCCGCCCAGGGTCTCCTCCGCCGAGGAACTGCGTAATACGAACCTGTCGCCGTGGACCAGTTGTATCGGAGTTTCAAAGCCCATCCCCGCCACGCCGGTCTCTCCGGGTTTCAGACGTTTTTTCCCCCCCTCCAGGATCACCTTGCACAATGTCTGCTCGGCATGGACATGCAGAAAGTATGTTTTCCCATGTTCTATCCCCCTGGGCGCTGATGGGTGACAGGAGACCGAAGCGATGAACCAGCGGCACGGCTCCTGGATGGCCGGGTGGCATAGGATCATCCCTCGGAGCGCTTGTTCCTTGTGGAGCCCGGTGATATTGAGCGCGGCCCTGGTCCCGGCCCGGGCTTCCACCACAGGCCGGCCATGGGTCTGGATTCGGCGGACCCGGACCTGGGCCCCGCCTGGAGAGAGAACCAGCCGGTCATCCGGGCGGACTGCGCCGCTGATGACGGTCCCGGTGACCACCAGCCCGTGTCCTTTCATGTTGAAAGCGCGATCCACCGCCATGCGGAAGTGGGCATGGGTGGGCCTTTTGGGGGCTGTTTCCATCAGCCGCGCCAGTTCCCCCCGGATATCCTCCAGCCCCAGGCCGGTGATGGCGGAGCATGGGATCACCCTGGCGCCTGCCATCGGCGATTTTTCGACAAACTCGGATACTTCCATCATGGCAAGTTCCAGAGTTTCGCTGTCCACCAGGTCGGCCTTAGTGAGCGCCACCACACCTTTTGTGATTCCCAGCAGGTCCAGAATGGCCATATGCTCCACCGTCTGGGGCATCACGGAATCGTCGGCCGCTACCACAAAAAGGGCCAGGTCTATCCCGGCGGCCCCGGCTAGCATGTTGTGGATGAAATTGCGATGGCCCGGCACGTCCACCACAGCGGCGGACGCGCCCCCCCCAAGGTCGAGTCTGGCGAATCCTAGATCTATGGTGATTCCCCTCAGTTTTTCCATTGCCAGCCTGTCGCAGTCGACACCGGTCATGGCCTTTATCAGGCTGGTCTTGCCATGATCGATGTGTCCTGCTGTTCCGATCACCAGGTTTGGGGAGCTCATTACCGCGCTCCCGTCTTCAGCGCGCCACCTGGCGGCGGAGGAGAATGGAGAACATAAAGAGGCGCGGGCAGCCTATTTGCGCCCCGGGAACAATGGCTGATCCAGGTCCCAAAGATCGGCGTTCTCTTTTTTGTTGGCGATGGCGTTGGCTTCATCCGAGGAGAGGAACTTGATATCGAATCCGAACTCATTGTGGCGCCGGGCGAATTCGTTGTAGGCGGCTGTGGAGAGAGATATAATGGCGGCGTAATTTACCATCACTCCCTTTTCCTGGGTCTTGATGACGGCGTTAAGGATGACATCCTTGAAGTTGATGGAGTTGAGGGAGACAAACTCGTTTTGCATCTTCAGGTCCTCCACCACAGACTGGAGTACGCGCAAAGACTGTTGCGTGGCCGGGAATACTACCTTGTTGAAATCAACTTTCTGGACGGCGATCACCGGCAAATGGGCGAACTCATACAACTCCTCGAGCATGACGTTGAGTTCCCGAATGACCACCATCACCTCCCGGACCAGGTCCTGGATTTTATCGATGTCGTTACGCACATAATCGAGCTTGCGGTCCAGCTCCTTTATGCGGCTGTGGTACGAAAAATTATACGTTGTGGCCTGGTTCCATAGAAGCTGAAGAGTGCTCATGTACAGCTCGGCGGTTTTCTGGCAACGGCCGATATTCTCCTCCGCTATCTTCACGAACAGGTCCAGCATCCTGGGCTTTTCCAGGCTGATAAGTCGCATGATGTCTTCTTTGGTTATAATGATCCCCACCACGCGTTTTCTGGCGTAGACCCCGGCGGAGCGCCCCAGGCCCGTGAAAAAGGAGTTCTCTCCGATGATGGTTGGCGCGGGGATTTCGGCTATCTGCTCGTATTTCTCGATGCCGTCTCTCATCAGCCTTTTGCGGATATACACCGTGCCGTTTAGCACCAGCACCATTTTGTCCACGTTGCTGCCCCCTTCGCGGAAGATAAACTCCTCCGGCCCCCATTCCTCCATCTCGCACTTGGAGAGGCGGGCAAGTTGGGCCTGGGACATGTTCTTGAACTGGTCGATGGAGGAAATGACCCTGATAAGTGTGGGCTGGTCGTAATCCGCGGGGTTTTCCGGCAGTGGCTTTTCCTCCTCCGGCTCCTCTTTGACCTTTTTCGACCGGTCAACATATCCACCGCTGATATCCACCACCTTGATTTTCATCTTCTTTGGTTCCGGCTTTGCCGGGCGGACTCTGTCCGGATTCCGTCTGGCGCCCAGGAAAACAACCTGAGTGGCGGAAAGATCCTCCTTCTCCGCCGCCTGGCTTTTGTGGACCTCCACCAGCTTTTCGAATTTTCCGGTCGAATTTGGATAAACTGGTTTCACATCGGTCGATTTTGCCGAGGTTTTCTTTTCGGCTTCCATCTGGGCAGCCTGGATTTTGGCCTGGGAGATGGTGGTGGGTATCGGCTTTTTCGGGATGGACATGGCCACCCTGGTGGAGGACAGATCTTCGGAGGCGCCGCCTGCCTGTTCCTTCTGCACCTCCACGAAACGCTTCATTTTCATGGTCATGGACGCCAGAGGATTCTTCGACGCCTTGCGCATCTCCTCTATCTTTTTCTTGAACTGATCTTGATCTTCTGGAAAGTTTGGGGTCACCAGGACTCTCTCTCGCTCTTTTCTGTTTGATACATTCTAGCTCATTCTTAATTCCCAGAAAAGACATGAATCAAGAAATTTGCCGTCGGCCTCGGATAGGCGGCGTTGCCGCCTCGCAATTACAGGCGCCACGAGCCCCGTTACCGGCGCCGATTTCTGATCAGATATTTTCACTATATAAGACATTCAGATGACACATTGTGTCACCAGAGACACAAAACCTCCGGTTTTGATATTCATTCCACACAAATTGCTATGTGCCGTTATATAAAAATTTATGTGTACACCTAGAGCCATTTATGCTAAAGTACTATTTCATAAGGTGATGTGGTTTTATTATCCTTCGTAAAGCAAAGACAGAGTTTGGATGTTCAAATGGTCCACGTCTTGCAATACAACGAGTCAGATGAATCAGTTAAAATGTGGAATTTTTGATAGTTACAGACGGTTGGTCTATCAAAGCAATATATGTCATACAAAGGAGACTACTTATGGTTAAGAAAAAAGGAATGAAGGCGACTGCCGCGCTGATAGTGGCCGCTATGATGGTTATGCCGTTAAATACCGCCCATAGCGCGGCTTCGAACATCGCAGTCAACGTGAACGTTGCCGCCCACATTATCCTAAACACTGTGGCGACCGTCAACCTGACAGTCACCGGTGTGAACGACGCAGCGGCGCCGGCTGGAGTCGTCGCCGGGACCGTCTCATTCGCCGGCAACCTGAACACCGTCGCTGCCGCCGCGTCCCTGGGCTGGACCGACCCTGCGGCTTACGGCAACCTGATAACCGTGAATATCACTGATGCCTGGGGTGTCCGGGCCATGGTGGCCGCTGGGCAGAGTGTCCAGATAACCCCCAGCATAAATGTGGGCACAGGCACAAATACCGCGGCGTCCTCTGTCACGGTTGGTACATTGACCGCAGGCTGTAGCGCTTGCAATGGTGGCGCTGCTGTCGCGGCTGGCGCGACTTGCACCTTCGCGGCCCCTGGCATGGCCAATCCCGGAGTTTCCGGCGATGTGGGTTTCACGCTGGATATCAGCGGCGTTACCCTGGTTGGCAACCACACCGGGATAATTTTGACGATCACTGCGGCAGCGGTATAAGCGCGAGGGAACCATGAAACGAACAGGGAGCGTGGCCATTCGGGTCACGCTCTTTCTCGTTTTGGCGCTGTTGCCCTTTTCCGGGCCGGCTTTGGCCGCATGCCCCACCGGATCGGTTTTCAAGACCTTCAATCGCATCAATGAGACCACCCGGGCCATTCAACAGGATATGGCGTTCTCCCAGGGCCTGGTGGAGGGCCATTCCAGCGGCAAGCGCAATATCAACGCCAGGGTTCCCTCGCTCCCCATCATCGGTGGATTTAAAACTAGGACGACATGGCCCGTCATCAACCATTTATGGGAGTTGTCTATCCCTTTCGACGCCAAACTTACCATCAATGATCTGATGGTCATTTATTCCATCTCGGGAGGACAAGGGCGCTCCGGCTTTTTCCAATCCGGGGACGTCCCCTCATCGGTCATGAAAGTAACCGTCATTCCCAAAGGTATCAAGCAATTGATCGTTAATGACAGGATCGTCTTCAGGGGGTATATTGACTTGGATGTTGACTATTCGGCTGTAACCGTGGCTGGAAGCTACAATGGCACGATAAGCGCCGCAGTAGAATGCCGCTAGAGAAAAACTCATTGCATAAGATCTACTTTTACCTGATATCCCTGATGATGATGGGATCCGTCCCGGCCATGGCTCAGCCACAGTTGACTATCTCTCCCGCCGAGGAGTCGCTGACGCCACAAATCGCCGCGGCTCCGCCCAATATGACTTTGGAAATCGGCGGCAAGCCGGTCTCAGGTTCGATCCAGCTTTTCAACCTGAGCAAAGCCCCGGTGACCCTGCATACCACAGTGAGCAACTGGGACCTGGATGAAAAAAACAACATAAGGACCATCCCGCCCACTCCGCAGTCTATGGATCTTTGGACAATCGTCAGCCCGGTGGATTTCACCATCGAGCCGGGAAAGACCCAGACCGTCCGCTTCTCCATCAGGCCCAGGACCAAGCCGTCGCCAGGAGAGCACCGCGTGATATTGTTTTTCGATCAGGCGCCAACGGATCTGGTCAAGGATCTGGGTGTGAAGATTCTATACCGTCTTGGAATACCCATATATGGCCTGGTGGACAAGATAGAGCGCGCGGGAGAATTGCACAGCATAGCGATGACCGAGGAGAAGGGGTGGCTGAATATCGCGTTTGACATAACCAGCACCGGAAACGCAAATGTGCGCATGGATGGCCAATATGTAATGTGGCGCAAAGAGGATCTGCCTGGGCGGGAGAATCCCCCGATGTATATCCTGACCGGAAAGAACGTCAACACCCCTAATGAAGCGGTGGCGGTGGGGCAGGTCTCCAGCACTCCGGTGATGGCTGGAACCAGACGGATGCTCCATCAGAAAATCCAGATCCCAAAGGAACCGGGCGAATACGCTGTTATAATACATGGCATACTCGGTGATATTGAGTTCAAAAGAATCTTCGCTACCAGAGTGGCGCCGTAGTGTGTAGGATCAACATGTACTAATTAGCTAGAAACGGCAGCAAGTGCTTTATCATTACAGCCTTAGCTTGAATTCACTGTTATAATACATGGCAACCTCGGCGATATGGAGTTCAAAAATCTTTGCCACCAGCGTGGCGTCGTAGTGTGTATGATCAACATGTAGTAATTACTAGAAACGGCGGCAAGTGCTTTATCATTACAGCCTTAGCTTGAATTCACTAGGGGCCTTGGCCTTTCGGGCCGTTCTGTTTGCCGCATCCGCAGCAGCCTTCTCCCTCCCCCTCCCCGCTCTCTGTGTGGATCTTTCCAGCGCGGAACTGATTATGGCCGGATCTTATGTCAACCGGAGCGAGGTTGGCAATATTGATCTGCTGAGGGATGGCAATGAATATTGGCTGGAGCGAGAGGACTTTACCAGAATAACCGGCATCCGCTTCGAGCAGAAGGGTGACTTTACAGAGTTCATCACTCCCATCGGCTCCACCCGCCTACCGAAGGCGTCCATGGGAGAGTTCGAGGGCCGCCCCTATATATCCACTGAATTAATGCTGGAGAAGTTCAATATCGAGGCGGTATTCAGCCAGATGGATTACGCGATTATTCTGGATGTCCCCTGGCGGCCCGGCGCCCCGCTGGCCGACGAGGTGGAAGATGAGGCTGAAGAAGACGTGGTGAAGCCCGATATAGAATCGACTGCCGGAGCTTTGGGTTTTCTACGCGCTCGGGGAGAGATGAAGCAGGATTCAAATATTGATACTGAAGTATGGGATGGAACCGCCGACATGGGCGGAAGGCTGGGGGGGGGGACATGGTTTCTGGGCGCCCGGGGCGCCAATGGGCAGGATCCGTGGCTGGACCGCTATTTCTGGAACAGGGAATTTGAAAAGTCGGTGGTCAGGTTCGGTTTCCATAGTATCCAGTTACATCCTTTATTCACCAGCCATCAGTTCAACGGCGCCCAGTGGGCCTACAACAACATGGGGATTGGGGCTTATACCGATTTTTCCGGAAGCAACACTCTCGAGTCGATGCTGAAGGAGGATTCCGGAGACGATATCAATATAATCCGCCGTGACGGCCCCCCCGGAGGAATCGCCGAACTGCGAATCAACGACAGAACCGTGGACTATGCCCGGGTGGGGCTGGATGGCCGTTATGAATTCCTGGATATTCGGAAATCGGGCTGGGGGTTTCTCAGCGTGAAGGTGCTCCTGTACAAGCGTAACATCAGCGAAGCTCCCGTCGCCGTGGTGGAACTGACCCGGATGCAGGCGGACCATAGCCTGAGGGCTGGCGAGCTTATGATCCGGGGTGGCCTGGGACAAACCCGCAACTCTCAAAACGTCCCCACTTCTCAGATAAGGGAGTTTGGCGTCGGATTCATTCACGGGCGCTATGGGCTCACCGAAAATGTGACTCTGGTGGCCGCCGCCGAGAACAGGAGGGAGAA
>JAOUMU010000001.1 GCA_029881335.1 Nitrospinota bacterium
GAAGACAGCGGCGTGATGGCGCCCAGCTGCCGCGCGTGGTATGTGATCTCCGCCACATGCTCCATCCGCTCCAGGGTGTTGTACGCGGCGAAAACATCCGGTCCCACCGTCAGGCTGCCGTGGCGCTCCAGGATGATGGCGTCGTATTCCTTGATGTATTTGCGGATCGATTCGGCCACCTCCTCCGTGGCGGGGGGGGCGTAGTCCGCCGTGGGGATCGACCCGAGGGTGAAGACCACCTCCGGTAAAAGGCACTTGGCCAGCGTGATCCCCGCCAACGAAAAGGCCACCGACATGGTGGGGTGGGCGTGCACCACTGCGTTCACTTCCGGTCGCTCCCGATAGCAGGTGGCATGCAGCACTATCTCTGTTGATGGCCTGGCTTTGCCCGCTATCACCTTGCCATTCAGGTCCGCCACGATCAGATCCCGCTCGTTCATAAATCCCTTGTGGACGCCGGTGGGGGTGATCAGTATTCTGTCCGCCCGCAGCCGCACGGAGACGTTGCCATCGGTGGAGCTTATCCATCCGCGTCTGTGGATACGTTTGCAGACCTCGACTATATCCTTACGATGTTGAGATTCAGATCTCATATTTACTCACCTCTCTCCACATGGTCCACCACGCCTTCTATGACCGCATGCACCGGCGCCTGGTCGTTCATGAATAGCTGGCGGCTGGCGTTGCCTTCCACCGCAACCAGCACTATATCCCCAGGGCCCGACTGGGCGAAATCCACCGCCAGATGGCTCTCCCCCTCCGGATGAAGGTTCTCGTCTAAAGGCTGCACCGTCATAATCCGGTATCCGGTGTACACCTCATGCTTCACGGTCGCTTGTATATTCCCCAGCACCCGGGCCAACTTCATGGCGCCACCTCCGTGTTAACGCTATCCACTATCGCCACGATCCCCGCGTCCACCGGGGTAAAGTTTTCCTCCAGCATCAGCGATCCTTCCCGTCCGGTGACATAGGCCACCAAATCCCCCTCACCCGACTGCATGTTGTCCACCGCCACGATGGGCGCGCTCTTCGGTTTCAGGTTATGGTTCACCGGCTGGATCATCAAAAGCTTGATCCCTTCCAGCGCCTCGTGCTTTTGGGTGGCCACTACTTTTCCTATCACTCTGGCCAGATGCATATTGAATCTCCGTTATAAAAGCTTCAGGTTTATATCGGCGTGGGGATTGGGTACAGTCTCTGTGCACACCAGCGTCCCCGTGGGCTCCACTATGGCCACTCCCGCCTCCACCGCCGCCTCGATGTCTGGCAGTCGCCCAGTCATGGTGAAAAACGACTTGCCCCCCAGGCCGTTGGCCATCCGCAGTTCAATCAGCGTCACATCCGCCGCCTTGGCCGCAGCGTCCGCTGAGAGGATTACCGATGCCACAGTGAAGGTCTCCAGGATCGCCAGGGAGTCTATCTCCCCCACTTCCGTGCATGCCTGCATGGCCGGAATCAACTGCCAATGCGCGTGGGGCAAAAACATCTCGTCCACGATCATCTCCGCGCCAATCTCACTCCCCTCTTTGTATGCGTCCTGCACCGCCTGGGTCTCGCCGCCGACGAGGATTATGTATTTGCCAGGGCACACAGTCCGCGCCTCCAGCAAACGCACCGGCGCCTTTTTAACCATGGCGTCCGCCGTCTTCACACCCCGGGCGATGGAGCGAAGCTCTATCAGCGCCACCGCCGGATCGTCGTATTCGTTTATGCTCACTGCTCTATCGTTATGAATTTATCGGTCACCTGCGAAACCTTCCCATCAATAGAAGCGTGATACACCGCGCCCAGCTTCCCTTCCGGGATGGCGCCGATCATCTGGCCCCTGGTCACATTTTGACCCGCTTTCACCATTGGCGCCGAAGGAGCGCCCACATGCTGATCCAGCCGGATTCGCACCCTGCCAGTCTCCACCCCCCCGGTCATGCTCTCCGGCCGGATATCGTATATGGAAAGTCCCAGCCTTTTGGTCAATCGGTCCGTTGGGATTCCACGGAACTTGCGATAGTGATCCACCGTCAACTCGGAGGCGGCATGCGGATTTTTTATCCCCGCCACCGCCAGTCTCTTTTTGAACTGCCGAAAAATGATCCTGGGGGAGAGAAACATGGGGCAGGCCCACAGGTCGCACACGCCGCACTCACAGCAGAGCCATGCCGAGGTGATGGTCTTCGTCTCCAGGTCGCGGTCATAGTTGATCACACGCATCACTTTGTGCGGCTCCAGCCCATGGCCCAGCAGGTATCGCGGGCAGAAGTCGGTGCAATATCGGCACACTTCGCACACAGACTTGGAGAGCCTGATCTCCGTGGACAAGGATCGGCTCATCCTGCTCACATGGCTCTGGCGCCGGGGGAGGACGAACAGGCCCCCCATGGTCTTGGTGGTCACCTCAGTGGTGTCCCCGGTTATCCTACCCATCATCGGCCCGTTTACCAGCAGCACGTAGTCGTCGATCTTTGCCTTGGCCGCTTTCAGGATGGCGTCAAACGGTGTCCCAACCGGGACCGGCGCCACAAAGGGATTCTCCACCTCGCCGCCAACAGTCATCATACGTTCCGTCACCGGCTTTCCGTCATTGGCGTCCGCCACCTGGACCAGCGTCCCCACGTTCATCACAAGGGCGTTCACCATCGGCGGGATGCCCCCTTCCGGGACGACCCGCCCCGTGGCTTCATACACCAGGAACTGCTCGTCGCCGCTGGGGTAGACGTTTTCCAGCTCCAGCACGCGGATCGGCTCCTCCGCCCGAATGGCGTCGCGAAACGCCGCCACCGCTTTTATATATTTTTTCTTAACACAGATCGTGGCCCTGGGCGCGACGCCTCGCCCGGAGAAGTCGGCCAGCACCAGCCGCAGCCCCGCCATCACCCTGGCGGTCATCGTCTCCATCACCACCTGATCGGAAAAGAGCAAGGGCTCGCACTCGGCCCCGTTAACGATAACGTCCTCCACGGGACGCGCAAGCTTCACATGGGTGGGGAATCCCGCCCCCCCCGCGCCGATAACCCCCGCTTCCCGTGCGGCCGCCGCCAGGATCATGGGAGAAGGCCCCCGCCGCCATACGGATTTGCGTTTCTCATGCTAGATAATTCTGAACCGATCTTTCAGTGCGCATCGACGTTGGCGGGTGAAGGTGAGCGCGCATGTGAGACCTTCGCCAGTGGGGCTGGCGATCGTGAACGATGTGAACCCTTCACCCCCCACGCCCAGTCCGGCGATGGATGGCCCGTTCTTCACAAAGATCGACGTGTTGCACACTCGCGCCATCTTCGACAAGTTGTCCACATTGGTGGAGTGCATCACCGCCGTGTGGAAGAATCCATGCTCCACCTGCCGCGCCAGTTTTATCCCATCATCCACGTTTGGCACCCGCACGACAGGGATCACGGGCATCAGCTGCTCCATCACCACCAGCGGATGATCCCTGGGCACGTCCAGGATCAGTAGCCGCGTGTCCGCCTTCGGCTCTCCGCCAATGGCGCGCAATATTTCGGCGGCGGCCTTGCCCACCCATTTCTTGTTTATCTGGCCATGGTCGCCAGGCCCATCGGGGGCGCGGTCGATCACCAGTTTTTCCACCTTTCGGATCTGCATGGAGTTGAGCTCATAGGCCCCATGCTTCTTCATCTCCTCCTTCAGACGGTCGGCCACGGAGTCCACAACGATGATCTCCTTCTCCAGAACACAGACAATGTTGTTGTCAAAGGAGGCGCCATCCACCAGATGCTTCGCCGCGTCGGCTATGTTGGCTGTCTCGTCCACCACCGCCGGAGGATTGCCCGGACCTGCGCCGATCACCTTCTTGCCGGAGCGCATAGCTTCCGCCACCACCGCCGGTCCACCGGTGACCACCAGCATCCTGATATCAGGGTGCCGCATCATTTCCTTCGCGCTTTGAATAGTGGGAGGGGAGACCGATGTCAAAAGGTTGGGTGGTCCCCCAGCATCTACAATGGCCCTGTTAAGCGCGGAGATGATCCGGTTGGTACACTCCCTGGCGGAAGGATGGGCGTTGAACACCACACTGTTTCCCGCCGCGATCATACCTATGGCGTTGCACACCACGGTGGCGGTGGGATTGGTGACCGGGGTTATGGACCCGATGACGCCATACGGAGCCGTCTCCACCAGCGCCATCCCGTTGTCCCCGGTAAAGACCCCTGGCTGCAACACCTCCACACCTGGAGTCTTATCCACGGCGAGCAGGTTCTTTGCCAGCTTGTCCCGGACGTTGCCCAGCCCCGTCTCTGTCACCGCCAGTTCCGCCTGGGCATAAGCCTCCCGTCTGGCGGCGGCGCGCATCGCTTCCAGAATCGTCCGGCGATCCTCTATTGTCACATCGGAGAAGATTTCATAAGCGGCGTCGGCCGCGGCCACGGCATCGTTGACATTGCCGAATATCCCCATGGCCTGCACATCGTCGGCCGCCACCGGGGCCGGGGAGGCAGCTTGCGCATGAGGCGTTCCCAGCCGATTCACAACCCGGCTTACAATGTCAGCAATCTGATCCTGATCAAGTTTCATGGCTTAATCCTCAACCGTTTCATACATCCGCCGTGATGACGGACTGGTATTTCTCGAACATTGTTTCCCCTTCGATATCCCAGGTGTCCACCACGCCCATAATGATCGCGTCCACCGGCCTGTTGTTTGTGCCCGTGGTCTGCCGGGCCGATGAGCCGGTGGCGTAGAGCACCACCTCGCCCACTCCGGCGCCCACGGCATCGGCGGCCACAACGTATCCGGAAGCCTCCTTTACACTGGAGCCATTGGTTTTCGGGTCGATATTCTTGACCAGCAGAAGCTTGAGCCCTTCTAGCGACTCAGTCTTCCTGGTGGCGACCACCGTCCCCACGATTTTGCCGAGCAACATGGCCTACGCCACCGTTGTCTCTGCGCGGCCCAGCGGCAGGGTCCGGTCGATATTTGTGTGCGGGCGCGGAATCACATGCACGCTCACCAGTTCGCCCACCTTTTCGGCGGCGCGGGAGCCGGCTTCCGTGGCGGCCTTCACGGCGGCAACATCGCCACGCACTATGGCGGTCACGTATCCTCCTCCGATTTTTTCATAGCCCACCAGTTCCACCTTGGCGGCCTTCAACATGGCGTCGGACGCCTCCACCATGCCAACAAATCCCTTCGTCTCGATCAATCCCAATGCGTCAGACATTTTCTTTTCTCCTGTTATTCGTTATTTGCTTTTACGTTTATTCGGTTTGCCTGTTATACTCTCCAGCGCCCGCGCGGCCGCCTCGGCGGCCGAGTCTATCTCCGCCTCCGGGCCGGACATATACAGCCGGCCAAATGCCCCGAAGGGGCGCACATCCACAAGTTTCACCCGCGCTGCTTTTTCCGCCTCGTTGGCTGCGAACACGGCGTATCCCGCAGGCTCCGTCTCCAGAATGAACAACGACTCCCCAGGCAGGATCATCGACCCGCTCCGGTTTCGGTTGATCAGCTGGCACTGGTATGCCTCCATGGAGCGGATGATCTGGTTGCTCACCAGGTCCGGCTTTGTGCGTTGGTCCTCCGCCACCTCCAGAAAGTCGAGAATAGCGGCGCCAGCGCTCACTACTTCACCCTTGTCATGGTGGTGCACTTCCAAAAGACCATACGCCCGCTCCACGATCTGTATCGCAGGCTGGCATGAGGTGGCCTTCAATGCCACGTCGGTCACCTGGTTGATCGCCAGCCCCGGCGCGATCTCCACGAACAGGGAGGCCACCCCCGGCACAGGCAGAAAGCCCTTGGCTGTGGATCCGATGTAGGAGGCCAGTTGCTCCTGGAGGCTGTCGAGCAGAATGAAAGTCCTAAGGTCTATCATGTTCCCTCTTCTTTTCGTTAAAGTTCATCAGTTACATCAATACTGTTTGGACGTGATCACGTCCTCGATCTTCTTTACGCTTTCGATGGCCCTCTTGCGGTTTTTCAGCCCCACCATCACATACAGGATGTCGATAATCGTGGCCTGGGCGATCCTTGAGGAGAGCGCTTCGGCGCGAAACAGAGTCTCCCTACTGGCAGTGAGCAGCACAATGTCCGATATCCGGGCCAGAGGGGAGAGGGCGTTGTTGGTGATACACACCACCGCCGCACCCGCTGCTTTGGCCACCCTGGCCGTCTCCACCGGATCCATGGTGGCCCCGGAATGGCTGATGGCCAGCACAGCGTCCTTTTTAGCCAGAAGGGCAGCCTCCATCATCTGCAGATGGGCATCGGTCTGCAACGTCACCGGGGCGCCTATCCGCATCAGCTTGGCGTAAGCGTCAAAGGCGCCCGGCGCCGATGTCCCCACACCGATCACAAGCACCCTGGCCGCCCGACCGATAATCTCCGCCGCGGCGGACAGCTTCCCCGCATCCGCCACCGCCAGGGTCTCCTTTAGCGACTCCATATTTGAATGGAACACCTTGGCGGCCACATCCTCCGGCTTATCCTTCTCCGTTATGTCCTGGTGCACCGCCGAGGCCAAGGGGCTGACATGCTCTCTGGCCAGGCTTATCTTCAAGTTCTGGAATCCGGAAAAACCTGCGGTTCTGCAAAATCTGATGACCGTGGCCTCGCTGATCCGGGCGCCCATGGCCACTTCCCCCACAGACTGGGCCAGGATCGACTCTGAATTGGCCAACACGTAATCCGCCACCTTGCGCTCGGCCGGTTGCAGAGAGGGGATTATCCCCCTGATCCTGGCCAACGGCCCCGACACAGTGACACTAGCTCCAGAGCCGCGAGCTTTAGCGGTTGCCGACCTACCCATTACGCAATACCCGATCCATACAAGTTCTCCAAATGGCGTCTGCATAAACGGTTATTCCCTTTAAGGTTCCCCGGTCCCCAGGCGTCATTGATATAGATTCTATTCTTTTCCATCGGGAAGCGCAAGTTATATTACATCATATTCATTAAATATGTAGCATAATTACATTGCTCGCCGGCCAGCGACTATCCGTCACCAGCCCCGAAAATGGGCAGGGTATCATGCGCCTGCCAGCCTTAGGGGTGGACTTTGCCTTCCGGAGCCGATATTCTGTCAGTGTCAAAGGGGGCATATTCACTGTTATTTGTGGGCAAAATGTCGCGGACTTTTCTAATCATTTTCGCCGCCACCGCAGGCTGCATGGTCGCGCTTGCCTACGCCATGGCCGGGCCTGGGGCCCATCTGTTCCGCCCAGGGGAGGTTTTCCCCTCTCATCAGCGATTTCAGGACGCATGTTCGGCCTGCCATGTCCGATGGCAGGGGCCTGATCCCGGCAAATGCGTCTCATGCCACGCCAACGTCATGATATTCAATTCCCATTCCGCCCTGAAGCTGGAGGCGCCCCTGCGGGTGGAGGTGGACGAAAAATATAAAATTTTTACATGCGTGAGCTGCCATCGGGAGCACATCAGTGACGACCTTGGGGGGGCCTCTTACACAGGCAAGCCGGCCATGTGCATGGATTGCCACCCAGCCGCGGATCTGCGCTCGGACCACCAGACTTACGATTCCCGGTCATGTATCAAGGACGCCTGCCATTCATACCATGTAAACATTTCCCGTTATGATTTCAGCAAGAGCGCCAAGGCCAGGTTGCTGGAAAAAAGCTGGAAACCAGCCCTGCCCAAGCCCGGCAAGATAGAGCTGGCGGAGCCGGATGCGCTGGAGAAAATGAAGCAGAGCGACTTTTATAAAGCCAATCCGGCCATCGCCGCCAAGCACTCCATGAGCCCCCATGCCAATACGGTGGCCACCTGCGCCAGGTGCCACCGGGCCACCGGCAAACTGCTGGCCAAGCCTTCGCTGAAGGTGTGCGCCGAGTGTCACGCCACCCAGTTCCATGGCTATTCTTCCGGAGCCCATGGCGCGGCCAGGGCGCGGGACGCTGGCAGGTTCGCCACACAGAGGGAAGACGTGGGATGCGGTTCCTGCCATGACACCCACACACTGATCCTTTCTTCCGCCCGGCGGGAGGCGTGCAAAAAGTGCCATGACAGCAAGCATGTCATCAACTATGAAAAGTCTGGGCATTACCGCTATCTTTCCGATCCGGTTTTCGCCTTGAAACCGGTGACGGGAGTGGATTGCGCAGGGTGCCACATGCCGAAGCTGGACGAACTGGGGGGGTACACCATGCATAACGAGAGCTATTCCGCCTCGCAGAAGAGGATCATGGCTATCATGGTTTGCGACCGCTGCCATGGGATGAAGTTCTCCCTGGAAAGCCTGTACGACCCAGATGTGACCAGCTACAACTTCACATACACCAGCAAGAACCAGGCGCCAAAAGGGCTTTTTGACCACTTCAGGGCCGCCGGGGTTGAATGATGTTTGGCAAGATCGGATAATAAAAAGTGATCAGTTTTATCTCCCTTTCCTGAGAAGGACCGGTTCTGTGATGGATACAAAGGAAATAGCTCTCAGGCTAACTCGGGCCAGCTTTTTTCTGGGCACTCCTCCAAAGGCTTTGGAGCGGCTGGCCATGGGAGGGGAAGTGTTGCGTGTGGAAGCCGGCGAAGTGATCATCCGCGAGGGAGAGTACGAGATGGTTTGTTTCGTTATCCTCTCCGGCGCGTTCAATGTCATCGTCACGGATATGGAGACCCAGGAGAGACGCAGGGTGCGGACATTGGGCCCGGGTGAGCTTCTGGGCGAGATGTCGGTTCTCTCCGGCACGCCGCGCCATGCGGAGGTGGCATGCGCCGAGGACGCCTATCTGTTGCGCCTGGAGAAGGATGAGTTTCTCTCTTTTCTGGACGCGTCGCCGGTGGCCAAGGAGAGGCTGGACGCCGAGTACCGCCGCAGGGCGCTCACCAGCGCGCTAAAGTCCCTGGACGTTTTCTCCGTGATTGAAGGCCCCACCATAGAGACCCTGGCGGCAAAAGTGGAGCTGATCGTACGCCAGAAAGGCGAGGTCATTTTCTCCCCCGGCGAGATAGCCGACGCCATATACCTGATCCGGGATGGTTTCGTTCAGCTCTCGCGGGAGTCTATGGACACGGAGAGTGAATTTTTTGATTCAAGGTTCGACAAGGTCTCCCTCAACCCCCAGGCGGG
Source organism: Nitrospinota bacterium (assembly GCA_029881335.1). Classification (GTDB taxonomy): domain Bacteria; phylum Nitrospinota_A; class UBA7883; order UBA7883; family UBA7883; genus JAOUMU01. The sequence goes on from JAOUMU010000001.1 coordinate 9,040, forward strand.
GCCAAGGATGAAGGAGTATATTTTGGCGTATCTGGGGCAAGGCGCCTATTTCGGCGAGGTGGCCCTGTTCGACAACCGCCCCCGGGTGGCCACATCCACCGCGCTTACCCGCACGGAGCTGGTGAAGATAAACAAAGCGGATTTTGACAAGCTTCTATTAAGCTACCCGGAGGTGCGGGCGGAGCTGCAAAAGGTGGCGGCTTCCAGGTATCTTTCAGCGCCGGGACTTACCACGAAGGCGGATCACGACATGGTGCGCTGGGCCACCAGCCAGGATATCTTCGCCGCCGACCATGTGCTTTTTCTCGACCTGGACCGTTGCGCCCGGTGCCTGAACTGTATCAGCGCCTGCGCCAAGCTGCACAATGGCGTCACCAGGATCACCCATAACGGCATCCGCCACAGGAACATACTTATCCCCACCTCGTGCCGACATTGCCGCCAGCCCACCTGCATGATCGGCTGCCCCACCGGCGCGATCCAGCGGGACAAGACGGGGGAGGTGTACCACCTGGACACCTGCATAGGCTGTGGAACCTGCGCCCGAGGGTGCCCCTTTGGCAACATCAGCATCGTGGAGGTGAAGGAGAGCCGGAGTGGCTGGCTGGGGGCCTTCGGCAATATGCTGGGCATGGATAGTGGGGCGCAGGTGAAGAAAAAGGCGGTCAAGTGCGACATGTGCAAGGATTACAAGTATCGCGGATGCCAGCACAACTGCCCCACCCAGGCCATTGTTTCCGCCCGACCAGCGGAGTATTTCACGGGGCTGACTGGCGGGGCCCGGATATGACAATCAACGCGTGGGTTCTGGCCGCTCTGTCGGGTATCGCCGCTCTGGCCGCAGCCATGGTGGTGCTTCTAAAGCCTTTCCCGGCGGTTCCCGGCTTCGAACCCGCAGGAGTGAAACCCCTCTTGGGTTGGGCCGCCCTGGCCCTGGGCCTGATTTCCATGGTCTTCTCGATCCGAAAGAGGCAAAGCCTGCAATGGCCCGGCGAGCTATCCATATGGAGGACCGTACATGTGGTGGTGGGCCTTCTATTCGTCGTCAGCTTGCTTCTGCATTCCGGGGGCAAGCTGGGCGCGGGAGTCGCCTTCTGGCTTGTTGCCCTGACGACGGCGATTTTCCTCACCGGCCTATGGGGAATCGTGAGCCAGGGGTGGATTCCAGCGAAGATGACCCAGTCATTGCAGGATCCTGTGTACAAGGACAAGATGCAGGACGATATAAACCTTATCATGCAGCAGATATCCAACGACCTGGAGGGCCGTTCCGAGCGGTTCGAGCAGGTATACCAGAGACACATCCTGCCGGCCATCTCGCTGACCCGGCCCTGGATGGCCCAGCAACGCGCTTTTTTCAACCGTTACGATCCCACCTCCGATGATGTAAACGCAGCGTACAGGGACCTAGGCTCGCTGAGCCTGCATGAAAAGGAGATTTTCTACACAATGGCGGAGAAGGCGCTGGACATAATAGAAATCCGGCGCAGCCAGGGCTTCCAGGCTCTGCTGAATAACTGGCTGGACTGGCATATCGCGGTCGCGTCGATCATCATGGCCATGGCCTTTATGCATGTGATGGCGTCATACGTCTTTTAGCCGGAGAAACGGCATAGAACCGCTAGCCTCTCTTTCGCCCCACAGCCTTGAACCAGGAATAGAAAAACGCCCCTTCCGGCGGTCGACCGCTTTGCTCCAGATCCGCCATCCCGCTCTCCCATTCCTCCGGCCCCACATATCCTGCGGCGATAGCTTTTTCTTTGGCGGTCATGGTCATCGGCACGATGATCTTGTTCACCATCCCCTCCAGTAATTCGGGGTGGCCAGCGTCGGCGTATATGGTCCGGGGCTCGGACAGCTCCACCTCGAACCCGGCGCTAGTTAACAGGGAGTGGAGCCCCCGGCCGATCAGAGGATCGTGTCCCAGATCCTGTTGGGCCCTTATCATGGCATTCCACACGGCGGCGGAGGCCTGGCTCCGGGGATACCAGACACAGGCATGGTGATCTCCCTCGATCAGCGTGACGGTACCTCCCGGCTTTAACAGGCGGCTGAGTCCCGCAAGAGCCTGGACCGGGTTTGCGATATGCTCCAGCAGAAAACATATGAATATGTGGTGAAACGATTCATCCCTGAAAGGGGGAGACTTCAGATCGGCCTGCAAAAAAGACCCTCCCCCGACGTATCCTGAGGCTGCGGCCAGGGAGTCTCGGGAAAAGTCCATGGAGACGAAATCGCATCCGGGATTGCGGCGGCGCAGGATGGCGGTCTGGGCGCCCACGCCGCAACCGGTCTCCAATATCAGCTCTCCGGGGGCGTAGCAGGTCCCGGAATGGACAAGGTCCTCCAGTATGGTGGACTGCTCCACCAGGCGCTGTATTTCCCTTTCAGAGTATCCGTGGATGTATCCCATACACTGCCATGCTCATCTGGCCGAGGCGGCCTGGGTAATGGCAAACCCCTTTTCCCTCAGCAGCCGCACCACTCCCTTCTCTCCCACCAGGTGGCCGGCGCCCACCACCACAAACAACTTATCGCCGGAGAGGGCCATCTGGGCGATGTTGTTGGCCATAACTTTATTGCGATGGAAGAACATTTTTTCATACACCGGCTCCAGCTCCGGGTTTTTTTTCAGGGAGCTGAACACCAGGCTTTCAAGCAGGGGCGCGTTGCCACTCTTCCATGCGTAGATTATGGAGGCTACATCGTCGCGGCGCTTATCGATGTCTGTAACCGCCATCATGATCAGGCTCTCCTGTAGCCGGTCGTCAAAGCCAGAGATCAGGTCCAGCTGATATTCCATCGATTCCAGTTCGGATATCTTCTTTCCGTTTTCATTGGCCTTGTTCAGAAAATGATTGTCTATTCCTTTGGCTGGATCCAGCCCCATCTTTTTCATACCTATCTCTTCCAGGACCAGGTACACCGCCCACGGTTTCATCCTTCTTACCATCTGGATCGCCGGGTCGGCCCCATCCAGATAGCTCGCCACCGCCTTTTGCGCTTCCGGGGAGATATGTTTATCCAGCGAATCGCCCGGCGCGCAAAATCCTTTTTGCATCACTACTTGCTGCAGGGCCGCCAGGTCCTGATCCGTGATATCCACCTCCACCACCAGCGCGGAGCTTTGCTCGAAAGCTTTCTCTATGGCCGGATCCAGAGGATAGAAACTGTCGTCGCCCACGTGGATGGAGCCGAGAAGGTGGATTTCCCCCTCTGGGGAGACAGCCTTCCACATAAAAACATTGTCTACTGCCTGGGCGTTCCCCGCGAAGAGAAAATAGATCGCCAGGGAAAAAAGAACTCTGAAACGGTTTATCATAACTATTTCTCGTGAATCCTGTTTTTATACTGCGCCAACGCTGACTATCAGCGACCTGTCTTTATCCTGATTTATTCTTTATATGATTCTGCCCGGACATTCAATGTCTTCAGTTGTCCCTATTGCCGGAGTGGGACGGCTGGAGAGCCTGTATCCTGGGCGGCGCCACCTTGTTGTCCATAATCATCCTCTCGCTCATACCGATGTATGCCCTCATCCACCAATGGAGCTTCTCCCCCACTCTACCGACATCATTCTTCCTCTCCACCTCCGCCCCGGTTGCCATGTCGTACAGCCCATACACCCGCTCCATATCCGCAAGCAGCATATACCCTCCGGAAACGAATACGCGGCTGCGGCTGTCTCTGGGCAAGGTGGTGGCCCTGGGGCCCTTGCCGAACACTGATTTTCCCCATGCTGTATAAGGCTCTGTGGAACCTATAAGATCCAGGATCGTGGGGATCAGGTCAAACTGGCTGGCGAGAGTCTCCTTTCTGCCGGAGAGCCCCAGCCGAGGCGCGTGGAAAAGGCATGGTATCTGGTACGACTCGCGCATATTGTGGTTGGAGAAATATCGGGCCGTATGGTCAGCCGTGATGACAAACAGAGTGTTATGGTAGTAATCCGATTTTTTAGCCAGTTCGAAAAATCGGGAGAGCGCATAGTCCGAATAGCCCATGGAGTTTAGAAAATCGCTTTTGGGCGAAGGGAATTGGCGGTATTTGTCAAACTCCCCCGACGGCAGCCGGAAGGGAAGATGAGACGACAGGGACATGATAACGGAAAAGAAAGGCTCTTTCATTTGGCTATATTCCTGGTTTGCCCGCTCGAAGACCGCTTCATCGTAGATGCCCCATATACCGTCATATGTTTTGTCCGTCCGCTGGAAATCGTCCAGGCTGATGTGCCTGGAGAAGCCGAGCCTCCTTACCAGCTTGTGGAATCCCATGGAATCCGCCTCCCCTCCATGGATGAACAGGGTCTCGTAATCCATGGCGGCAAAGACAGAGCCAACAGGATGGAGCCTGGTCTGAAAGGAAAGCCCACCCGCGCCGGCTATGATCGGATTCCATGTGGGGAACGAGCCCATCACCGCCAAAAATCCCTCGAACGTGCGTTGGGCATTGGCGAAGCAGTTGTTCAGCAGTAAGCTCTCTTCCGCCAGCTTGTCGAAAAAGGGCCCGCCGGATACGGCGCCGCCATATGCGCCCAGGTATTTGGCGGTCCAACTCTCCATGATGATCAGCACCACGTTCATGCCCCGGGCGCGGCCATCGGGCGCGGCGAAACGGCGGTAGAGGGGATACTCCAGATCCACCGGCGCCTCGTCTGTGCCCACAATTACTTGCAGGGTTTCCGACTTCTCCCTGTCGGTAAGCGTCACATTCGCCGCCACGCCTCCGCCTTCGCGGCTAAAATCGTACAGCGCCTGATATGTGGTAAAGACGCCGTTTAGGCTCAGGTTGCCCATCGCCTCGTTGGCGCTCATGAACGCGTGGGACACCCCCAGAGGCTTGAACTGGACCCCTCCCCTGACAGCTATTACAGTCACCAAAGCCACCAGCAGAAAGGAGCCTGTTTCCGTTAGCCACCCGGCGGCAGTGGCGCCGTCGACTGGGGCTTCGGCCGTGGCCTGGGCCATAGCCTTGCGGACAGGTATTATCACCCACCGGCGATATGCGGCTATGTAGGCGACCAGCGCCGTGATCATGGCCAGTGTGTCCAGCATAAAGCCGGTGAATCCCATCTTCGTCACAACGCCGACACTCTGCCATGCGTATAGGATGTCGTATGAGAGCCTGCGTTGGGTGTCGGCGTAGAAGTGGACATCTATGAACTGATATCCGAGCAGACCCACCTGCCAGAAAAGCAGGACGTATAGAAGAGGCGCCATAAGCCTGCCCGCCGCAGGTGTCCTGGGCAAGGCGGCCAGCAGGATGAAGGGGAGGGATATGATGAATCCGATGGAGATATCAAACCTGACTCCACTCAAAAACGCCAGCGCCACCGCCGAGGGCTCGGCGATGAAAAGCTGAACGTATTTGAGATACAGGTATCCCCGCAGCAGCGAAAGAGCTCCGGCAAACATCAGGATAGGCGCGAAATACGCCCTCAGGCGCCAGCGCGAACGGGCGCCGATCAACTAACCCACTCCGGGCCATATAGGGCCATTTTCATGATCCAGCGCCGACAAGGGGGCCCTGGTGAATGGGCTGGTGTGCTAATGAGAAGGTCCAAAGGAGTATCCTGATTTTCTATTATTGACAAAGCACTCTTACGAGCATTTATTATGTATCAAGACTTATCGGGTTCAAGGATTAAATTCATACAATGACGCATAGGTTGATCGCATCCCTCTCGTTGGCCGCTATGCTGATGCCTCTCCCCACCTTTGTCCATGCGTCTCCGAAAGAGAGCCCGGCGGCAGTGGGCCCGATAGAATCCTCGCCACAAGGCCAGACTCCTGATGCCATTGAAATCCAGGAAAAGCCTCTGGCCGAAGACTCCGGAGTCACGTTTATCGGGCTCGGCTTTCCTGTGGGCCTATACCAGGTGCGGGACCACACTTTGCAGAACCCCCATCTCCATCAGGGCCTTATCGTTGGGATGAGCGTGGACTATGAAAAAGAGAATGGGCCAAACCGCCATGCCTTTTCCATCGGTGGTGGCTATTCCTCACTGAGCGACGATTACAACCTCCCTGCCATTGCCGTGGTGACAGGGGCCCGGGTGGAGAAGACACGCCTGTGGAAACACTTCGGCCATCAGGGAGAGTGGGCGCTCTACTCCGGGGCTTTTGCTGAATACAGATCTGATGTCTCCATGTATCCGTTCATAGACGATGGGCATCTCTACTGGCTCACCTCGTTGGGGGTGGGTCCAACTATTTTGGTGGAGCGTCAGGTGCTGGATGGCGCCAATGCCAGCATCGGATTGCGGGCGCCCCTGTTCGCCATAATCTCCCGTCCACCCAGGGAGCGGTTCTATAACAACGACAAGGACAAGATAGACTATATTCTCCCCAAGATTTTCGAGAATCGGGAGTTTCGGACTATCGACACGCATTTGTCCATGGAAGCGGAGGCGGCGCTGCGGTTCAGGATGGGAGGAAGATATATTCAGACCCTGGGCTACAGGCTTTTCTACACCAATGACTCATACCCCATGTCTACCCAGATTCTTTCGCACATAATTTTCCTTAGGATAAGCGCGCAATGGTGAAGAGTGGATGGAAGGCGCCGATTATTGTGATGGCCCTGTCGCTGTTTGCGTCCTCATGCCTGGGGGACGCGCCCATAAAGATAGGTTTCAACATGACTCCCCAGCAGCGCAACGATGGCTGGGAGATATCCACCCCGGCTGCGGAGGGATTCGACCCTGCGGGGCTGGAGAAGGCATACCGCCTTTTCTTTTCCAATGACCATTTCAAGACCGCGTACAGCCTGCTGGTGATCCGCAACGGCAGGCTGGTGGCGGAGGGGTATTGCCGGGATATGGGGGACATTGACCGGCTTAACAATATAAAATCCGCCACCAAAAGCGTCACCTCCATGGTCACCGGCATTGCCATTAACGAGGGCCTGATCGGCTCTGTGAACGACCGGGTGTATGACTATATCCCCCAGTTTTTTGATGACGACCTGGGCAAAAGAGATATCACAATCCACAACCTGCTGACAATGCGCTCCGGCCTGAAATGGGATAACGGAGTGGACAATTACGATTGGCTGGTGAACGAGCCCCCCAGCAGCCTGCGATATATGCTCTCCCGGGAGCTGGAATGGACTCCCGGTACATTCTTTAACTATAGCGATCTGAACCCGCACCTAATGAGCGGAATTCTGCACCGCGTCACCCAACGGAAAATGCAGGACTACGCCAGGGAAAAGCTGCTCGCTCCCCTGGGGATCACCAACTTTTTCTGGGAGGAATACGCCCCGGATAAAATCACCCATGGGGCCTTCGGGCTGTACCTAAAGCCGCGCGACTTCGCCAAACTTGGGCTTTTGGCACTGCGCTGGGGCGACTATAACGGAATACCGGTTGTCCCCACAAGCTGGATGGTACGTTCCACCCAGGCGGATACGAACCGTAACGAGGGGGGCTATGGGTACTACTGGTGGATAAGACCCGACTATAAAGCCTTCGCCGCCCTGGGCCACGGGGGCCAGATTCTTTACATGATTCCGGACGAGGACCTGTTGATAATTCTCACCGCCAATCCATACACCAACCAGGACCTGGTGGCCGTCAGTCTGCACGACGCGGAACGCCTGGTCCATATGATCCTGGACTCGGCAAGGATGTGATTTCCGGATGGTCCTGCCTGGTCCCGGACCATTTCTTTTTGTCGCAGCCCAACCGCAAAAAATCCACCTCATCCCCAGGTGGCGCCTCTTCCCCCGGTTGGATAGACAGCACATTTCCTCCAAAGGCCTTTATACTTTCTTCCATTGCTTCCGTATTCAGATATCTTGTCAAGACGGAGCCGAAGTTGCCCCTGTCAGATCGCCGTCCATACCCCCTCATACCGGCCGCTATTTCGCCGCCTGCATAGCTTCCGCAAAAGCCGGCAGAGCCCGGCGGCATACATCCGGCTCCACGCAAAACGCTATCCGGAAATGCCCCGGCGCGCCAAATCCGCTGCCCGGCACCACCAGCGTGTTCCGCTCCTGGAGCATTCCGGTAAACTTCACATCGTCTTCTATGGGACTCTTCGGGAACAGATAGAAGCCCCCCTGCGGAGGTACCAGATCATATCCCGCCTGCTGAAGGCCCTCTGTCAGTATCATCCTGTTCTCCCGATACACCGTCATCTCCGCGGGTGTCCCTTGCAAAGGGCCCACCAGCCGCTGCTGCAGGGCGGGGGCGTTGACGAAACCGAGAATTCGGTTGGCCATGGTCATGGCGTCGAACATGGCGGCGGAGTCATCGTTCTGCGGCCCGATGGCGATATAACCGATCCTCTCACCGGGCAGGTTCAGGTCCTTGGAATGGGATGTGACGGCTATGGCGCGCCGGACCATGGAAAAGATGTTGGGAACCTGAATCTCATCATATACAAGCTTGCGGTACGGCTCGTCCATAACCAGGTAAATCGGACGGCCATGTTCCTTTGATTTGCGCTCCAGAATTTCTCCCACCTCCCGCAGGGAACCCTCGTCATAAACAGCCCCTGTAGGGTTGTTCGGGGAGTTGAGCAGGAGTATGCGGGTTTTCGGTCCTATGGCATCTTCGATCCTCCCCAGCGCCAGGCGAAACTTCTCATCGGTCCTGGCCACTTTCAGCTCCGCCGAGTGGTTGGAGGCGTAGAAGATATATTCGGCGAAGTACGGGGCCACAACCAACACTTCGTCGCCCGGATCGCACAGCGCCTTGATGACAACATTCAATCCCCCTCCCGCGCCCACTGTCATTATTACGTGGTTTTCCGTGAAGGCGCCGCCACCTTGACTAGCCAGATACTCGGCCACGCGGGCGCGTACCAGGGGCAGGCCGGCGTTTGGCATATACCTGTGGGCTCCAAGGGAAGGATCGGCGGCCAGTTCGCGCAACCGCTGTCGCACCACGGCGGGAGGCTCGCCTGAGGGATTGCCCAAGGTGAAGTCGTATATGTTTTCCGCGCCGCGCAGGGTCTTGAGCCTGGCGCCCTCCTCGAACATCTTTCTGATCCACGACGATTTGTTCATCGCCACCGCCATGCTTTTCGATATCGCCACCGCCACTATTTCCTAATTAATTGTGTTATCAGTGAGCTTTCCACGGATCACCACCTTGTGAATCATCTTGCCATCCTCCAGGCCCTTTTTCATGGCTATGGCTATTTGTTTTGCCTCGCCAACGGTGGCGCCATCCTCCACCTCCACCACCAGCTCCACCACTGTTTCCCCCCCCAGGTAGTGGATCACCACCTGGGAGTAGCCCCGCACCCCCGCCGTGGAAGAGACGTACTTTGCCACTTCGCGCTCCACCTCGGCCCTGCTTTGCCTGATGATCTTGTACTGCATGTCATCCTCGGCGTCGATATGCACCAGGGCATCGGTGGCGCCCAGCCTCTTTTTAAGGTTGTGGCGCACCGTCTCCGCGATATTATGCGCCTCCGAAACAGAGATATCGGGCCGCACCTCGATGTGGGCGTCCACAAACAAGTCTCCCCCCAGCTTGCGGGTCCGCAGTTCGTGGTAGCTCACCACCCCCTGGGTCCGCAATATCTCTTTTCCCAGCTCCTCCATCTTCTCCGCGGAGAGCGACGTGTCCATCAGGTCGCCCAAAGCCTCCCATGCTATCTCCATGCCCACTTTTGTGATCATGAACACCACGATGACCGCCGCCAGCGGGTCCAGCATGGGGAATCCGGCCATGGCCCCCCCTATGCCAATGAGCGCCGCCACCGAGGATATGGAGTCGCTTCGATGGTGCCATGCGTTGGCGATTATCGCCTGATTGTCGTGCCTGCGCCCCACGATGACGGTGTAGTGATACAGCGCCTCCTTGGCCACGATGGAAAGCAGCGCCGCCGCCAACGCGGGCCACTGGGGAACCCCCACCACACCGCTCACAAGTTTCTTCCCCAGATCCATCAGCAACAGCAGCCCCACCAGGATCAACGTGGCGCCTATGGCCGTGGCAGCGATAGTTTCTGCCCGACCGTGGCCATATGGGTGATCCTCGTCCGCCTCCTTGGCGGCGATGTTTATGGAGACGTAGACCATGGCATCGGTGATCAGGTCTGTGAGTGAATGAAAGGCGTCCGCCACCAGGGCGGCGGAACCAGCCATCATTCCGGCGGCCATTTTCACCGCTGTCAGAAGGATGTTCACGGCGGAGCCCACCAGGGTGATGGTCTTGGTTTCCCGCACCCTTTCGTCAGTTTTTTCTTTGTCGCCAGTAGTCACAGGTTCGCTCTATTTTCTCTCGAGTCGCCGGAAATCTTGATGTTACCATAACAGTGGAATATGCGCAGGGGCCTTTGAATAGACGCAGGGGCAGAGTAATGGGCAACAAATAACAACCCAAATCTTCAGGTGGTGGTTTTTTGCAGCTCTTCCTGCTTGGGCAGCTTTAGGTAGAATATGGCGCCCTTCCCCTCCTCCGTCTCCACCGATATCTCTCCCTGGTGCGCTTTCATGATGTCGTGACACAGGGGGAGGCCCAGCCCGGTCCCATACTCTCCCGAGGTGCCGATGGTGCTGGTCTTGACCTCGTGCCGAAAGATATCCGGCAAAACCTCCTTGCGCACTCCCGGCCCCGTGTCGCGTATGGCGATAGCTACTTCGTCATCGTCAGGGCGGAAAAAGATGATCTTGTCGCCATCGCTGCAGAACTTTATCGAGTTGTGGACAATATTTTTAATAACCTCGATGATAAGCTCGTAATCAGCCAGGATCTTCACCCCCCGGTGGATGTCGTTTTGCATCCTGATGTTCTTGGCGGACGCCTCGTAGCTTAAGCTCTCTATCACCTCCTCCACCAGAGCCTTTGCGTCCAGATTCAGCCTGTCCACTTTCAGATTCCCGGACTGTAGCCTTTCCAGGTCCAGCAGGTTATCTATCATTTCCACCATATTCTCACTGCTGGCAATCACCTTGGAGAAGATATCCATCTGCATTGGAGTGATCGGGTCCGGCACGTCTGTCTGCAATGATTTCACCAAACCCAGGATAGTGGAAAGAGGGGTGCGCATGTCGTGGGCCACCAGTGAAAGAAATTTATCCTTGAGAAGGGTGGCCGCCTCCGCATTCTCCTTGGCCTGCTTGATCATCTCCATATCCCTCTTCCGCTCCGTGACCCTGCCAAGCTGGGTGGAGAGGTAATTGGCCATATTCATGATCGAATCGTCCTGGTCCATAGTCCTGGTGGAAAAGAATTCCAGCACCGCCACCACTTTATCCCCCTCCAGCAAGGGAAAGGCGAATCCGGCCCTCACGATGCTCTCTTTCCCCTTCCCCGCCCTGGGAAAGTTCGGGTCAGTCCGGACATCCTTGATCCACGCCGGTTTCTTGCTGGCATAGACCCGCCCTGGCAGCCCAGCCCCAGGCTTGAATTTCGTTTCTTTGGTCACTGTCCGAAATTCTTCAAATTTATCCGTACTCTTGGTATACCAAAGCTCGGTGGGATGCAGGGTATCTTCCTCATCAGGCTTGTACACATGGCCGATCTCCCATGCGGTGTGCCTACAAACCTTATTCAGACACACCGACATCGCCTCGTCAACCGTATCCACCTCGTTCACCGCGAAGGCGATCTCCTGCAACAGCTGGACAAGCTCGCTCTTGGCGGCAAGGATGGATTCCATCGTCTTTCTCATGGTGATGTCCCTGATAGATGCCACCACTCCGGCCACATGGCCCTTGTCCATCAGTCGGGAGACGTTCATTTCCACTATCTGCCTATCCCCCATCTTGCGCTCGACGATCATCTCCCTGGTCCGGACAGACACCTGCTCCACCGCCTGGGCCAGGGACCCCATGGGGGAAGAATGCAACGCCTGCACCAGCACCCTCTCATCCTTGGCCAGCAGCACTCCCTCCAGGCTGAACAGCTTCAGGTCCATGACGTTCATCCCGACAAGATCTTCCTCCTTGAAGCCTGTGATATGCTCCGCCATCGGATTTGCAAAAGTAATCACGCCCTCCCTGTCTGTCACAATCACACCTTCCCCAAGCGATGTTGTTATCGCGGAGAGCCTCCTTTCGCTTTCCGCCAACTCAGCGGCGGAGCGCTGGATCCGGTTGGCCAATGGCCGGAAGATTACCACTCCCACCACCAACAGAGTCAGGAGCAGCAGGGTGGATATGAGGGTCGCCCGTTGTTTTAGCGCCGACGAGTTTTCCTCCGCCTCAGCCTGGAACTGGACCACCAGGGTGTCCAGGGAATCCAGCAGAGGTCTTTCCGAATATTCCTCTATGATAAGAAAATAGCTGTTATTCTGCGAAAGATCCCTGGGTGGTGCATCAGCGAATTTTCGGACCGCATCCGCGTACCGAAGAATCATTTTATCCAATTCATGGGGCGGGTAAAAGATTATCTCCTCCGCAGCCTTGGAAAGCTGAATTTTGTACCCAGAGCCCAAGTCGTTACGCACAATGGCCTCGTGGGCTTTTTCCATCTGGTATGCCAAAAGCTTCAGATCTTGACGAATGGATGCGCTGTCCTCGTGAGTACCCATCACCAGGTCGTGGGCCAATTTCGAAATTCGCTGGGAGAGCATCCGCTGCCTGCCGCTTAGATTGATAACCTGGGCCCAAGTGGCTTGTGCGGTCATCAACTCCAGAAGAGCCAGATAGCTGGCAAGCACCAGAATGGCGATCAGGCCCAGGGCGAGGACATACTGTGTCGTGATCTTCTGGCCGAAGGACATATCAATGCCCTTAACGCGACGTTTTTTCCCGCTTTTCGCGGAGGCTTCCACGATATTTTCCTCCCCCAGGAAATTATGAATCATGTGCAAGCCTGATTATATCACAACAGGTGACCTTCCCAGCGCGCGCGCCACCTGGTCCTGCCTACTTACAGGCTTCCCGGAATCCGGCCCCGCAGGCCATTTTGTAATCGGCCTGAGCCTTGCCCATCTCCCCCATGATTTCATGAACCTGGCCCCGGACATAGTAGGCCTCACCCAGCTTTGGGTCCAGCTCAATGGCCTTGTTCAGGTCTTTGTTTGCCGCGTCCACATCACCCATATCTTTTTTCGCCTTGCCACGTAAAGCGTAGGCCGGGGCGTATTTCGGGTCCGCCTTTATCACGTCATCGCAATACTTCACGACCATGGCGTAGTCGGCGGAGCCATAAGATCCCCTGGCCTTGTTGTATGTGCGATCCAGCTTCTTTTTATCCCCACCGTTGTCATTTTTCCAGGGCGCCCATGCATGGCCGACGCCCGCCGTCAGCATCAGCGCGGCAAGCGCGAATACAATTGATACTCTCATAATCCCTTTCTTTCTTTCCTAATGGTGCTCATCTCCGCCTCGATGGCTTTTCGCTCCTCATCGGTTGGATTCAAATCAAGAGCTCTTTTATACAATTTCAGGGATTGCTCCTTGCCCCCTGGACGACTCGCCACAAGCCCGGCCAGGCTGGTCATCGCCGTGAAGTAGCCAGGATCCAACCGGATCGCTTCGGCAAGCTCCCGTTCCGCCTCCTGGTATGCGCCGGTCCGGGAGAGAAGAACACCCCTCAGAAACTTCAACTGTACGGTGAAAAGCCCCATTTTGTCCAGTTTTTCTGTCCGTTCCAGCAGGCCGGCCACCATTGGGACCGCAGCTGACTCCATGGAACCATAAAGCGTTTCAATATTCAGGGACAATAGGGCGTATTGCGCCTCTGTGTTGGCCGGATCTGTTCGTAAGGCCTTTTCATACATTTGCGCGGCCGCCCCCCTGTTTCCCCCGCTCCTGGCCACCTGGCCTCCGAAGAAAATGCTCTGAGACAAAAACGCCCGCTCCACCGCGCTTTTGTCCACCCCGGCGCCGATCTTAGGAGATTGGCGGTGGGCCAGTATTCCGGCGAGGTTCGGCCCCTTCACCTCCACCCCCCCCACATGCATCCTGGGAGCGGAGAACTCCACCACAGGCCTGTCGTCTCTCGTTGGTGTGACCCCCTTCACATATTCCCGCAAATGATCCGGCCCCATCATATGGTTCGCCAATATCTGCTCCACCCGGTATATCCCGATATCGGCCAGGCTGGAGGCCACCGCAGGGTTGTCGAACGCCTTGTAGAGTTTTCTGTAATCCGGCAGGGCGCCCGCCGCTCCGATCATTATGGCATCCCATTTGGTATACCACATGGCTCCCTCCGGAAATACTTCCGTGAAGGCTGCCACCAGTGATCTTAAATCCTGGCCAGAGAGGTGATGGATAGGTATCCATTGCGACATGATCCCGCCTGGCTTCAGCCTTGCCTTGGCCAGCTGATAGAACTCCACGGTGTAAAGCGATACTATCCCGACGTTGGATGGCGGGGGCGGCTCTGTGGAGATTAAATCGAAATATTTGCCGGTGGTCTTAAGGTAGTTGCGCCCATCCTCCTCCACCATGGTAAGCTTCGGCGATAAGCTCACCCCCTGGTTGCCATCGGCGAAGGCTGGCCCGGCGTTGAACACCTCCCGGGATATGTCCACGGCTACCACGGACTCCAGGTCGTGGGCAAGAGCGGCCCCGGCGGTGGATCCAGTTCCAAAACAGATGATCAGAGCGTTTTTGGGATCATCCACCAGCAGCAGGGGGATATGGGCCTGGAGCCTCTCTAGCTGTAGCGCCTCCCGGAATGTACCGGCTATAGGGTCTCCATTGATCCACAACCGCCGGATCGGCAGGCGTTCTACCGTCAGGTCAGACTCGTTTTTTGATACCAGGGCCGTGGCGGAGGCTCCCTCCTCGTAAAACTCCACCTCGGCGCCGGCTTCCAGTTTCTCCACGCTCAGGCGGTAGGCGATGTCCGGATTCATCGAAATATATATCGACTGGGGCGCAATCACCATTCCCAATATCACAGCCATCCCTATGGCCGCCTTCCCCGCACGCAGAAACGCCAACGCCAGCCCCGCCACCACCGCCAACTCTGATACCAATATCAGACTGTTCTGCACACCCAGCCACGGGATCATAAAATATCCCGCCATCAGCGGGCCCAAAACACAGCCTATAATATTTACGGCGTATAGACGCCCCACATCGCCACCGATTTTCCCAGGATCAGAATCGAAAACTTCCACTGCCAACGGAAAACAAGCGCCCAAAAGCGCCGTGCAGGGAGTGATGAACATCAGGGCGAACAGAAATGCGGAAGCAATCGGCGCGCCACCTGGGATCATACCGGATAGCCAATCCAGCATGAATGTCCCCGCCAGCCAGGCTATTATATCCCGGCTGTGGGCCAGAGCCACCAGCGAAAATATAGACATCACCCCCATTGTCGCCAACATGGAAGCGAACAGGAAATACCCCCTCTCCCTGGATTTATTTCCCGCCCGCGCCGCCAGAGAACTGCCCGCCGCGGTGCCCAATAGAAAGACGGAAAGAACCAGGGTGAAAGCGTACGTGGTATTGTTCAATAGCAGGATCAGCGTTCTGGTCCATAAAAGCTCCAGCGCCAGGCCACAAAATCCTGTGATTGCAAACATCAGCAGGACCAGGTTGTCCTTTTCTCCCGATTTCTCTTTACGGGGAGACTTTTTGCCGGTCTTCGGCGTTTCCAGCTCTACGCGCCAGCTCTTCTCCGCCGCCATCCCCCAGACGACGGCGGCGCAAAACAGATTCACCACAGCTCCGATGCGCAATGAATTGGTCAAGCCGAATATTTCTATCATGGCGAATCCCGCAGCCATGCACCCAGCCATGGCCCCGGCGGTGTTTACGGCGTATACAGTCCCGGCCAGTCCCGCGCGGGGACCGTCTGTTATGGCGAAATGACGTACTATGGCTGGCAGCGTGGCGCCCATCAGCATGGTGGGCGGCGCCAGAACCAACACCGCCAGCATTAATCGCAGCGTCACCACATAGAGCGTGGCGCTCTCCGCCCCACCGTGGGCAAACAGGTATATGGCGTCCATGGCGCCCCATGTCAGCGGAAAGGCAATGACATACACCCCCAGCATAAACTCGCATGCGGCGTATAGCCGGATGGGCGCCCACCCCTTGTCCAGCAACCTGCCGGAGAGTTCCGCCCCGGCGCCCAGTCCACCCATAAACGCCACCAGGGTGGCGCTTACGGCGTATACGCTGACCCCGAGAGTGAGGGATAGCTGTCTGGCCCAGATTATCTCATAGGCCAACCCGGCTGCGCCGGAGCAGAAGAATATGGCAAGTACGGGAAGAGTCCGGGAGTTTACGCTACTCATAGCAGGCTCACTCCCTGTGTCAATCTGGTGACGGGCTGTTACACCACCGTCCGGGCCTCATTAGCGCAGTAGCCCTCGTGTGGGCTTGATCTTGATATTCAGATCGCTCTTCGCCACACCGATAATCCTGGAGTCCAGGTATCCGATCCTGGCGGGAGTGGAGCCGGTGAACCATATGCGCCCCCTTGGGTCAGCGCTCACGGAGTTAGGTTTGCACTTGCCAGTAGGTATTTCAAAGGAGTTGATGGTCTTTGTGACCGGGTCGAAACGTACAAGGCGGTTGTCGGTATGCTGGACCATCCAAATGATATCGTTTGAGTCTATAGTCATCTCTTTTGCCCCTTTATTCTTGGGCAGGGGGTATATCTCTGTCTTCTCCGTAACCGGGTCAAACCGGGCCAGGTGGTTGTCCACCATCGCCAAAAACCATACGCCGCCCTTAGAGTCTATCAATGTCCCAAGCGGTTGTTGGGGCTGGACTGATATTTGCCATTCGCCGAACTTATCCTTTTTCGGATCATACATGACCAGCTTGTTCTTGGCTCGCTCAACAAACCAGAGCCGTCCCTTGCCATCCTCGGCCAGATCGTAGGAGTTGCTCAGTGCGGTGGGAACATTTCTTTGCGTAAACTTCCTGCTTTTGGGATGGTAGCCGATGAGCATGTCTGTGTTCCAGCCCAGAGCCCAGATGGTTCCATCGTGGGCGGCCAGGATGGAAGCAGGCTTTATATTGCGGTCCGGCAGCAGGATCTCGGAGAACTTTTTAGTTTTCGGGTCGAATACTGCTATGGCGCTCACGTCCTGCTCTGTGAACCATATCTTCCCCTCCCGGTCTATTGTAAGGTCCAATGGCTCGCTTTTGGTGGAGGGGATGGAAAACTCCTCCAGTTCGCCAGTGTTGGAGTTGAACCTGGCCAGCTTATTAGTGAAAAACTCCAAAAACCAGATGTCCCCCCCCTGGCCATACTGTATGGAGGTGGGGTACGCGTCTTTGGACGGCAAAGGGAATTCCGTGAACAGTTCCTGCCGACCGGCGCCAGCTTCCGCCACCAAAGCCAATGACAAAACGATGGCAACGATTACATGCTTTAAATACATCTTGCCAGATATCCCGTAGGTCACGACTTGGCTTTGCGGAACATAAACACGCCAGTCCCCACCACAAGAATCACCACCAGAGTGAGGATAATCAGCATTGTCATGCCCCGGCCTCCAGCCTTGGCGGCCTCCGCATTTTGATCTTTATGGACTCTGGGTGTGAGAGCCTGGTCAGTTTTGAGGCTGGATACTATCAGCCTCGAAATCTTGTTGGCGTGGCGGTCGCTCTGGGTGAACCACACGTCCCCTTTTGCGTCCACCGTCACTCCCATAGGCTGGGAGTTGGCTGTGGGTATCTCGAAAAGGCTCCATTTTAGATTTATTGAGTCAAAGAAACCCACCTGATTGGTCATGGAATCGACTATCCATATCCGCCCTTCGGGGCCTGGCGCCACGGCTTGGGGTACTGCGTTATAGCCGGGGAGCGGTATTGTGGAATATATGCCTTTATCCTTTTCGCGCTTGTCACTTTTGTCGAACAGTAGCACGCCAAGTTGCTGGCTGCGCAGATTGCACACCCACAATTTCCCTTCATTGTCGAACCTCATCTGCCCTGGCTGAGAGAGAGGGACCGTGATCGGGTACACTTTGATTTTTTTCGTTTCAGGATCGTACCGGCCCACATAATTGCCGTTCACATCGCTTATCCACACCATGTCGTTTTTATCTACCGTGATCCCCATAAGATCCGCGCTGTCACCCAGGCTGATCTCTCTGCTTCTTTGCCCTTCCACGTCCAGGTAGCCGAATTTGCCCGTGTTCTTCTCCACGAACCATACCAACCCTTTGGAATCCACCGCCAGATCATAGGGCTGGGAATGCTCCGTGGGGAGGAGGTATTCGGTGAACTCCTCCTTGACCGGATCGAACCGGACCACAGAGTTGCCCAAGAGAGTGACGAACCAGACCACATCATTACTGTCCACCACCAGGGCTCCAGGATTGCCCACGCTGTAAACGTCATAGCTTTGCGGCGTGGTGAGTTTGCTTTTGGGATCATAGTCCCATTCCGGGTCCGGCAATCCTTGGGTGGATGGCAGCCGGTATTCTTTCAGTTCGCCGGTGGCCGGATCCAGTCTTGCCACGGAATGGTTGGTCGTCTCGGTGAACCAAACTATACCCTTGCTGTCTGTGGTGATGGCATAGGGGGTGCTGTAATTGACAGGCAGGCGGTAGTCTTCTATCATCGGCGCGCCATCCCTGCCGCCGCCTGACATGGCCCCGTGGTCCCCATGGCGGTCTGAATGTTCGCTCCCCCCCGGCGCCTGGCCCACATGGCTGGGCTTTATTATAGTTATCCGCGGTTTTACGATCCCGCTTATAACTTCAGAAGCGCCGGAAACCGTTGCGCCAAGAAACAGAACCAGAATGGACAGGGAGGAAAAGAAAAATCTTAAACTACTCATTCGAAAGGACCTCTTTGCTCACCACGTGAAAGTGGGTTCGTACATATGCCGCATTTGCCAGTCGGCGTCCTTATATCCCCCCGCCTCTCCGGTATCTTCATAAATCTGCGCGCCGGATTCATCCACTCCACCCGATTTGCCGGCGCGGTATTTCCCCACGCCTATCTGCATGGCGCGCTCCACCTCGTAGTATTTGGCCACGTCCACCGGGGGGACCGCCATCCTGGGGCCCATGGCCGGATTGTGGCACGAATCGCATCCTAGCACCTTTGCCTGGTGGCCGCTTCTGTATATGCCCAATCCCAGAATAAGCCCCAGACAAATTACCGGCACGGCGAAGATGAAACTTTTCTTGAATCCTGATTTCATTCCCCGCGCCCAACCGAAAAGAGACTTAAGGCCAGGTATTTTGTCGAACGGTATCTTGTGATAAAAGGGCATCAAGATGAGCCAGATCACCAGACCAATGGGAACCAGCGCCGTGATAAACAGGTACTTTTTCAGCCGCCCTTTCAGATACCAGAAAGGGATCCAGAACATCAGAAAAACCCATTCCGGGCCTGGGATATTCTCTCCATCGTCCGGGTAGGGGATTACTTCCGGCGCGTCGTCCGGCACGGGGAACATTGTCGCCAAAACTCCCGCTGCGGCGAGAACCACCAGCATCAACACCGAAAGGGTGAACACCCAGTGTGGAAAGAACCTCCATCCAGCAGATTCCTGCTTTTCCTCTTCTGCCACGATCACACCCCCATTCCAGTATAAATAGTCCTTTTCATGATCATACCTTCGGCGTGGGACCGCGCATGCGAAATAGCACAATGTGCACCCCAATGACACCCATGGTCACCACCGGCAAAATCAATATGTGCATCCAGTAATTGCGTCCGTGGGAAAAGGTCATCAGCATAAGGCCCTTCAGCGCATTACCAACCATGGGTATGGTGTGCGCCCAGTCTGCCCAGATGACAAGCTCCCAGTAGCTGCGCCAGTCCCACGGCATGATGATCCCTGTGATCATTAGCAGAATGTACAAAAAACCGAGAATAAGACCGGTCCACCAATTGAAGACCCTGGGTGGCTTGTACGCCTTTCGGGCCATCACATGGAGCATATGTATCAGCAGGAATGACACACCCATCGTGCAACTCCATCTGTGGATGTTGCGGACCAAGGCTCCCAGTGCGGTCGTGTTGCACATTTCCCTTATGCTCTGGTGCGCCTCCACTGGGTCGGTGTCAAAGAAGAAGAGCATGTAAATGCCGGTCATCACCTGGATCATGATGATCCCGATAGTGAGCCCACCGAACAGATGCCAGAATGATATATCCGCCGGGAGAGGATAGGCCAGGTGTTTTTTATAAAACTCCCATCCCCCCAGACGTTGATCGAACCATTGGGTCAAGGCCCTCATTGCAATCCCCCTCTACCCTGTCTCTCCTACGGCCCGCTGTCGGCTTTTGCTTCCAGCGGCTCGTTTTTATAATCGTTTTCGTACTTGTTGGTCTCCGCAAGGAAATCAATTTTCCATTCGTTCAATTCCTCGTCCAGGACCAGGTTCATCCGGCTTGTGCTGATGAACGCGTCACCGAACAATGAAGGGGTGGCCACTTCCATCCGCACCGAGGCCACATAAACACCCCCCTTGTTCCTTTCTTTGGGAACATCAACATCAACAATCTTTATCTTTGTGCCTTTTTCAAAATCCTGCACCCATTTGCGGAAAGAGTCCGGATCCACGTGGCCATACTTCTGGCTCACCATGCCATGAGCTTCCTTCAAGGTAAGCTTCCCCCCCTGGCCCAAAAGCGAATAAAACTTCAGGACCACCTTTTCCGGCGGCATGGCTGGCGCCTCCTTCTCTTTCTCCTTGCTCGTGCAGGAGCCCAGCGCCAACGTAAAAGTCAAACAGGCAAATACTAAATAATTTATGAGTTTCATATGAACATTTTAAAGGAAAGAGACCGGGAATTTCTTCCCGGCCTCTTCTCAATAGTAATCAACAGCTGAAAGCCGTATTTAATACGTGCGATCAGATAGTCGGCTCGTTGCCTTCCTTAAGAGTGTTCATGAGCTTGTTGGTGCCCACCAGGAACTCGCTCTCGGCTTCGTCGAGAAGCTGCTCCTGCATGGAAACAGAGTCATAATCACCGTTGGCGAGCGAAGCCTGCCCACCTGGGGGGTCAACAAAGAACGTTCCGCGCATTTCCAGATGCAAAGGACCGCAGAAATGCTGACAGAAAAACTCATACTCACCAGCCTTGTCGGCCACAAATTCAGCCATCTGGCTGATACCTCTGGGGCTGATCAACATGGTGCGCATTCCGTAGTAGCCATAGACCGCCAAGCCCATGGTCACGTCCGGGTTCTTGGTCAAACCGGAGGCTTTGTCGATGTTGGTCAGAATCATGCGAACCTTGGCGCCCTTCGGAACATGAATGAACCTGGGGACATAGCCATAGGAGAACGCCTTGACGCGCACAACATAGACGTCGCCTTCCTTTGTGACGCCGGGCTTGCCGTCGTCGCGCGGGATCCACACTTTCTTGACGTTGTCCGAATGTTTCGGCTCAAGCTGCGGGCGAACACCCTTAAGACCAGGCGTGCCAGCTTGACCAAACTCGATGTGAACATCGCCCAGGTCGTAACCCTTGGTGAACAATTCCGCGCCCTTGCCGGTATTCCATCTCTGGATGTAGTTGGCGAAGATCATGCGCCCCTCGTGAGGCTCGCCGTCCACCGGAATCAGCTTAACGGACTTACCATAGGTCGGGCTGGACTCGTCGATATCCTGAAGCTCAAAGTTGACCGCAAAGACGATGCCGGTCGGGGTAAACAAGCCTGTGGAGAACTTGTTCTGCGAGCAATAGTACGCGTTGTCCGGAGCTATCGAGTTGTGACCAACCCGATAATGAATCGGGAACTCGTCCACCAGCTGACCGCGATCCGCGTCAATCTTGGAGGTCGAGTCGGACACGAAGCAGGACTGGTAGATATACTTGCCCAGGGTATCCCACTGGTTGTGCAGAGGACCTGCGCCGGTCGGAATAACCTTGCGGACACGGAGCTGCTGCACGTCAATGATCGACAGGGTAGCAGAGAGCTTGTCGCAAACGGCCACTGTCCTGTTCGTCGGGCTGACGTTGGTTCCGTGCGGGTTTTTGCCCACCGGGATTTCCTTAACCAGCTTGAAAGGATCCTGCTGGAACACCATGACGGTGGAGTGGTAGTAGTTACCAGAGAAAACGTAGCTGCCGTCCCTGGCCGTATCCGGATAATCCGGAGCGGAAGGAGCAGGCGGAACGTCGATGACCGTGGTGGCGCCGTCGCTCAAGCGCAGCTTCAGCATTTTGCCGGTCAGCTCACCCGTGGCCCAAAGGTACTTGCCGTTAGGCGAAAGGGCCGCGCTGTGGTGGATACCAAAAGGCTTCGGCAGAGCGAAAATCCTCTCGGTCCAACCTGTCTGAAGGTTAACCTCCGCGATCGTGTCGGAACCCTTATCTGAAACGTAAAGATACTTTCCATCCGGTGTGCCGTTGTTATTGCCGGCGTTGGAACCGGAGAATGGAAAGTTGTGCAGGTCCACGCCGCACTTGATATGACGATAGGTACGCATGGACGGAATGCCGATGACACCAATGGCGCCGTCGACGCCGCCGGCGTCGTACAATATCGCATAATCCCTGAGTGGCGCATCGCTGTCCTGCGAAGCGATGACGTGCCAGTCGCGCTTATCGAACGGTGTCAGAACCGTCGTCTTGGCGTCCGCCGAAACGGCGAAAGACACCAGCGCAATCAGCGTCGCTAAACTTAACGCAAATGCTTTTTTCAAAATGACTCACCCCCTCGATTAATACTGTTCGTGTTTGTAATAGACGCCCGCTTTAGCGTCGCTGTCGAGCCTCTTGACCAAATAGTCGTTTGCGTCAAGAATGTCGATCCTTCGGGCATTCCACTTCCCATCCTTAAACCAACCATACGCCGCGATGAGATCGCCTTTCTTCAGCTCCGAGAACTTTTTAAAGTCCGCGCGCTTGGCTGTCATCACATAGCACTCAGGCAAAAGATGGAGCTCATAGGTCTTGGCTGTTTTCTCGAACTTGGTCTTGATCGTCACCTGCCTTTTGCCCAATGCAGTGATCTCGCCAATCTGCAGAGCGTCGGTAATGGCGGAACCCTTACCAACGGCACTCTCCCCGGCGGACGCCTCCTTGGTCATTGCCGGAACGAAAACCATGCCAACCAACAATAGAGATAATAAAACCTTTTTCACTCAAACACCCCCTTTCAGTGGATACAAATGAAAATGTACGCAATATGGCCTACAGGCACCTTGCCTTGCAAACCATGTACCAACTAATACGCGCCCCGGGGCAAAAATAACACATTGTAATTCATGATGTTATACCAACCCAAGTTACGTAGTAATTTTCCATGTTAAATAACATTTTCGTCCCAGTTTCGCCACAAAGGTAACCCCAAGTTTTAACTGGCTTTTTATTCGTATGTTATCCCCAACCGCCTGTACTCTACCAAATTGTTCGACACAATGCTACCACTTTTTCGTTTTGAAAAGCAACAATAACATTTCGTTGAACCTATTTCACCTTTTGTGGTTATTGCTTCATAAGGCTGCGAGCCAATTCAGGGCTGATCTTCGCCAATTCCTGGAAAGTCTCCTCCGCTTTATCCTTCTCGCCCAGATAATGGTACGACTTCATAAGGTAAAAATACGCTTCCAAAAGCTGGCTGTTAATCCTCCTCGCCCAGTCCAGCATCTGCGACGCCGTCCGGAAATCCCCCCGGGAGTAATACAGATAACCCAGATCGAAAACAGCCAGCCCCAAAAACGGATCCATCGGCGCCAGCTTGTACGCCTCCTTATAGTTCTCAAGCTCCGCCGGGTAATCCTGCCGGGCGTGGTTCACCCTCCCCTGCAGAAGATAAGTCCTCGCTTTGAAGTAATCCCCCATCGCGTCGTTGAGCGCGCCTGTTTTCTCCGGATCCCCGGAGGCCAGGGGAAGCCTTTTCCTGGCCATCGCCACTGTGGCGAAGTTCTCCACCGCAAAGCTGGCCCGGTCCCATATGCCACCTGGCGCCGAATACTCTATCACTGGCCGGGCGTCCGTGTTAATCGGATAGCCTTTGGTGAACTCCAGGGCTTCCGCCCGATCCATTACGTAAAACGAGAGGAACGAGAATAGGTCGGCGTGTTCTATCATATCGGCTCGAACCCTCTCACGTCCCAGCGCCTGGGATATTTTGTCCAGGTTCAGCTCCATCTCCCCGGCGGAGCCCACCAGCAGCAGGGTGGAAAGCTGGCCGTTCGTATCCCCGCTCCACACCGTCACATTCCCGAAAACGTAGGCAAAAGTCCTCATGATAACCTTCAGGTCGTGGGCGGAAAGCTGGTACAGCGGCAGCCATTGCGCCATGATCCCCCCGTCGGCCAGCCTGGCTTTCACGTTCTGATAATGCTCCGCCGAGTACAAGGCCCCCACTCCGGCGCTATCCGGCTGGAACAGGTCGGAGATCACCACGTCATATTTCTTCTTGGCCACCCGCGCATAGTTACGGCCGTCCCAGAAGGTGACGTGAAACCTTTCGTCCGCCACGATCTTGTGGTTGTCCTTTTCAAACAGACGCTGGACATCCATCAGCTCCGGAACCAGTTCCACGCAATCAATCCGCTCCACCGGATGACCACCCACCGCCCCGGCGGTGATCCCGGAACCCAGGGAAATGACCAATACGTTTTTTGCGTCCGGATTGAGGATCATTGGCAAATGGCCAAACCGCACCGCCACATCCCCGCTGGTGGCCAGCTGATAGTCGTTCACCATCAGCGTCAGGGGACCTCCCTTCCGATCCTCTATCACCCGCACGGAGCCTGTCGCCCCTTCCCTGGCCAGCGCCACCTTCTCCTTGACCACCCGGCCCATCCCCACATTCACCCCCGCAATATAGACAACGGAGATTATGAATATGGCCGTGGCCAGGGATGTGGGCAAGGCCCAAGCCAGGACTTGACGATGGCGGGAAAGGCCCATGGCCGTATAGCCGGTCAATAGCGCCACGCCGCCCACCAGAAGTATTGATATCTGCAGGCCCACCATGGGAAGAATTACAAACCCGGCCAAAAGCGACCCGCATATCCCACCCAGTGTGCCGGTGGCGTAGGCCATCCCGGAACGGCGCCCCAATGAGCCTAGCGACTCTGTGACAACCTTTGTGAGGAGAGGAAAAGATATCCCCATCAAAAACGCTGGCGGCAGGATCGTGATCCCCATCAACGCCAGCATGACCAGCATATCGCGGGCGAGGGTCATGTGGGAGAACATCCCTGCCAGGGTCTCCGCCATTCCCGGAACCTTCACGAATATCGGCACGCTGACAAATGCCCATATCCCCACTCCCAGTTGGGCCAGGCCAAGAAGGCGAAGCGGATCTTTCACCCTGTCCAGCACCCTGGAAAATACATGGCTACCCAGCGCTATTCCCAGAAGATACATAGAGAGTAGCCCACTGAAAAGATATACGGTGGATTTGAATGAAACCACGAACCCCCGGGTCCATAGAATCTCCAGTGCGATGGAGCTGAATCCTGCCGCGGCCATCAGCGTCATGGCCATCGCCGGGGAGATCAAGGGCTCAAACCCAGATTCCGTCTCATTCTCTGCGACATCACCTGCCCCGGCCTTCGCCGCTGGCCTCTCTAGCCTGGCCTCTTTTTTCCCCTTCTTCTTTTTCTTTTTCCCTTCTTCGGCCGAATCCAAAGACTTCAGAATCCCCTCCTCTTCTTCCGGCCGGGCCCCAGGCGTCAGCCACACCAGCCCTGCCACCAGAAAATTGGCCAGAAAAGCCGCGAATAGGGTATTCCAAACCCCAAAGTACCTGACCATCACAAAGCCGGAGAGGAAACACCCGGCCATGGCGCCATAGGTGTTGGCGGCGTATAAGACCCCGATCCCCTTGCCGAGCCGATCCATGGAAGTGATATAGAACTTGCTCATCACCGGCAATGTCCCCCCCATCAGGAAGGTGGGGATGAGCAGCGCCGCAAACGCCAGAACGAATCTGGCGGCCTGCCATTTAAAGGAAGTTATCTCCTCCACTGTCATGGCGGCGGCCATGATGTCGTCGATCCAGCCGATAGCCACACTCACGCCCACTGCGGACATGGCTATCAAAACTTCCAGCATCACATAGGCGGCCTTGGGATCCTTCAGACGATCCGCCACCTTTCCCAGAAAATGGCTCCCCAGGGCCAGCCCGGCCAGAAACGCCGCCACCACCAGGCTGACGGCGTAGACAGTATTCCCGAAGGAGAGCGAGAACATCCTGACCCATATGATCTGGTACACCAGCCCGGCGGCGCCGGAGAGAAAGAAGCAAAATGTGAATATATTCCTTGCCATCAGACGCCTATCCCGCCTCTAAGGCTCGTTAGGATCATTGTTTCCATCATCATTTTCCATTTCGTCATTACCATCCATGCCGCCACCTCCGGCGCCCTTGGCCTTTTCAGCCTCGCGCTCATGGGACACCATGCCAGCCAGGTTGTTTCTTTTTATCATTCTATACAGCGACATGCGGGCGATTCCCGCATTCTCGGAAGCCTGGGTTATGTTCCCCTTGCAAGTGTAGAGCAGGTTCTCCAGAAAATCCTTCTCAAACTCGCCCAGGCACGATTCTCTGGCCTTTTTATAGGTCATGCCCCGCATGGCTCCCTGACGGCGAATGTTATCCGGCAGGTCCGCCGAGGTCAACTCGTTTGTGTTTGCTCCCGCCACCGCGGTCTCCAGCGCTCCCATCAGCTCCCGCACATTGCCTGGCCAGTGATACTCCGCCAAAATCCGCATAAAGTCATTCCCCACGGTTGTCGGCTCGGCGCCATCCCGCTTGGCCATGGCCGCCAGAAAGCTCTCGGTAAGCGCCGGTATATCCTCCGTCCGCTCCCGCAAGGGTGGTATATGGATATTCACCACGTTTAGCAGAAAGTAGAGATCCTGGCGGAATTTCCCCTCGTTCACCATCCCCTTCAGATCGGCGTCGGTGGAACAGATCACCCGAGCGTTCAGCGGAGCCGATTCCCTCCTGCCCGGCAAGTCTGCCCCCTTGTTTTGCAGAATCCTGGCCAGTTGCGCCTGGGCATGAGGAGCCAGCCGATCCACTCCGTCCATGTATAAGGTTCCCCCCTCCGCAGCCAGGAAAAAGTACTCAGGGCCTGCCTTTTCTCCAGCGATTGTGGCCGCTGGCGGCTGGGCCAATAGCCGCTCCTTGGTCAGCTCGGCGCAATCCACCACCACAAAAGGCGCGCCGTCCCGGCCACCGTGGACATGGATGGCCATGGCCGCCGTCCGTTTGCCGGTTCCCGTCTCCCCCTGGATCATGACACAAGTCCTGGAGGACGCCACCTTGGTTATTATCTGGGTTATCTGGGCCATGGCCCGGCTCCGCCCCACGAAATTGTTACGCAAAAAGTCTTCGCGCACCTTTTGGCGCAGCATGTCGTTTTCGTTCACCAGCCTGCTTTTTTCCAGGGCGCGCCGAACGGTGATCACGAACTGGTCTGGCGAGAATGGCTTTGTGACGTAATCGAAAGCGCCGCTTTTCACAGCTTCCACCACCCCCTCTATAGTGGCATAGGCGGATATCATGATGACAGGCATTTCGGGAAACTCCCCCTTTATCGCCGCCAACAGCTCCACACCGTTCATCCCTGGCATCTTGAAGTCGGTCACCACCGCCTCCGGCCGCAAGGCGCGGATCATCCGCAGGGCCTCGAAAGGGTCCGTGGAGCCTATGCAGGATATCTCTTCATCCTCCAGGATCCTCACGCACGACTCCAGGAGATCCGGCTCGTCGTCCACCAGCACCACACGCGCGCTTTCCTGTTCATGCATCGGCGATCACCCCCCTGGCTGGCTTTTTCATGGCCTCAAAGGCCGAGCGCAGGCTAACGGTGAACGAGGCGCCGGCGCCTGACCGGCTCTCCACGCTGATTGTTCCGCCGAAGTCTTTCACCAGGCCATAGCTGATGGAGAGGCCCAGTCCGCTTCCCTGCCCCACCTCTTTGGTTGTGAAAAATGGTTCGAACAGATGGGCCATCACCTCCTCGGTCATTCCTGGACCGGTATCCGATATCCGCAAATCCACCATCTCCGTCCCCTTACGGGCGGTCGCCACGGTGATCACCGCTCCTTTTTCAGAAGCCTGGAATGCGTTGAATACAATATTGTAGATTACCTGTTCCATCCCGGCGGCGTCGGCCCACACGAAGGGGATATCCTTATCAAGCTCAAGTTTTAGGACTATCCCCTTTTTCCTGACCGGGTAGTCGATAAGATCCAGCACCCGGCGGGTTATCTCGTTCAAGTCTACGGAAGACAGATCCCCTGGCTTGGAGCGGGAAAAAGTGAGCAGGTTGCCGGCGATTCTGCCGATACGCAGAGCATGGTGGGTCACCACCTCCAGGTCTTTCCTGGCTTTTTCAATCTCCCCTCTATCCACGGCCCTGCGGATAAGCTCCAGACGGGTGACCACTACCGAGATAGGGTTGTTTATCTCGTGGGCCACTCCAGCGCTCAAAAAGCCTATGGCCGCCATCTTCTCCGCCTCCATCAGTTTCCGCTCCACCTCCTTGATCTTTTGGGAACGATCCTCCACCTTCTTTTCCAGCGATATACCATACTCGGTCAGCGATTCTGCCATGGCGTTAAAGGCGTCGGCCAGCGCTTCTATCTCATCCCCGGAGCGGATGACGATCTTCCCGGAGCCCTCGCGGGTATCGGCGAAGCGCTCCACTCCCATGCGCAGAGCCCTGATGTTCCGAGTAAGCGCCCGGGAGAGGGCTATGGCCACAAGAGTCGCCAGAGCCAGGGCTCCCACGGCGCCCAATGCGTATTTTCTATTGATCACTCCAGCTTCAGGTCGCATCAGCTCCCTTGGGTAGCGGTCATACACCACGAAGAAACGAGACCTGTCATCCGGCTCCGGAAAGACTGCTGCATAGGCGAACAGGGCGTTTGGGTCGTCATAAATTATACCTGTCCGACCGGAAAGAATCTGGCGGGACACGTTGCGGGGGTAGGCGGCTTTAACGTTCTCCTTCTCCATGGCAAAGAGGGTGGACTGGGTGGTCTCTTTTTCCATAAAAGGGTTGAAAAGATACTTCCCCTCGTGGGTCACCAGGGCTGCGGCGCGCCGGTTCTCCAGTGACATTCGGGAAAGCCCCTCCATCACCTCCGAGCCGTTCAGGTCCAGGTATATGATCCCCGTGGCGATCCCCTTTTCATCGAACACCTTTGTGGCGTATCTGGTGAGGGTGACGGAGCTTAGTTTCACGTCCTGGGGCACGATAGCCTGCATGGTTATGGCCGCCACCCCGAGGCCTTTCTGTTTGGCCGCCTCTACAAAATGAGGGGAGGTGACGTGGTTTCTTTTACTGAAATTATCCAGCGCCGCGACCCTGTTTCCAGACCGATACACGGTCACCACCTCGTCGCCGTATTCATCCAGCAGCCCGGCGGCAGAGTATCCTCCTTTGTTGGTCATAAACCTTATAAACTCCCTTTCCACCAGTTCCGTCCAGAACACCATATCCTCTGGTCGATCCCTGGCGGCCACCATCAGGGAGGTGACGGCGTATCCGTGGCGAAGGTTTTTAATATCGACCTGGGCATTGATGAATGCGCGTTCGATCTCCTTGCTTCGGATCATGGAGTTCAGGAAAATAAGGCGCACCGCTTCCTCCGCCAGAGAACCCTGGGCCATTCGCAAATCCTGCAGGCCGAAGTACGCCATGGGTGCAAACGCCACTAGCAGCAGGGCCACCATGAACCTTTTCCAGAGTTTGTTGAACACCATGGCGCTTACTGTTGGCGTCGTCGGCCGGTCAGTTGATGTCCTTTACACAGCGAAAACCGATGACATGACTTTTGAAATGCTTGTTGACGAACTCGCGATGGGAGCCACGAGCCACCAGGTTCAAGTCCACCCAGGAGCCCCCCTTGACGACTTTCATTACAGGATGTTCCGGATCGGCGGAAGAAGTCCATTCCCGCACGTTGCCTGCCATGTCCATGGCGCCGTAGGGGCTCTTGTCCCCTGGGGCGTGACCGGTTTGGTTGGCGGAACTGGAGTTGCACAAGGCGTGGCCCATCAGGCGCATGTCGGAATCTGCCGTGGCCGCCTTCTCCACATCAAATTCGTTTCCCCACGGAAAGATCAATCCGTCCGGGCCCCTGGCGGCTTTTTCCCATTCCTCCTCGGTGGGGAGCCTTTTGCCCGCCCACTTGGCGTAAGCCTGGGCGTCTTCCCAGGTGACGTACAGGACGGGAAATTCATCCAGTCCTTTCATGTAGGTTCCGTTCTCCCAGTGCATCGGGGGCTTGGCGCCAGTGGTTTTGACGTATCTGGCGTATTGACGGTTGGTAACCTCGGTCTTGTCGATATAAAAGCTTTTCAGGCGTACTTTCCTTTTGGGAGTTTCCCAATCGAACCGGTACGTTCCATACATTCGGTGGCCTGCGTATTGCTCCGCCATCTTTTTGGCTTCTTCCCGAGAGGCGCCCATCCAGAATTCACCCTCCGGCGCCAGGACCATCATTGGTGGGGCTTCCTGGGCGTGAGAGGCTCTGGCCAGAGCGCAGAAGGCCGCAATGACCGACACCAGAACCAGGCTCGCGTTTCTCATTCTCGCAGTCTCTCCTTTTTTCCTTTCCTGACAAAGGTTATTTTCCGCCGTGGATATATTCAAATCCGTATTCGTGCCCAGTTTTCCTCAATTCAAAAATAAAAGCGGTTTTGTCCGCCTCCCGGGTGGAGCCGATGCTGGTGATACCTGTCACGCCCTGATATTTATCGATATTCATTAGCGCGGCCCGCACATGGCTGGGGCGCAATGACTCTGCCTTTTCCAGGGCAATGGCCAGGATATGCAGGCTGTCGTATGCCAGAGCGGCCATTATGGTGGGTGTCTGGCCGAAACGCTCGGTGTAGTTCTTTACAAAAGCCTCCGTCCTGGGTAGTTTCGAGTTTACATCGAATCCGCTGAAGACTAAAGTCCCCTCTGCGTCTTTTCCCAATTCAGTGAAGGCCTCGGTCATCAGGTCCTCGCATCCTATCACGGGGATTTTGAGCCCCAACTTTTTCATCTCCGTCACCAGCTTGACCCCTTCCTCGTCGCCGCCGGTATACACAATCGCGTCGGGAGGGTTTTTTATCATCTTTTTGATCTGGGCCTCAACGCCTCTCTCACCAGGTATGACGCTATCCATGCCGTGGGACCAGATGTAATACTCATCAATGATTTGAAGATTTCGCTTTATAAGCTCCATCTTGAATACGGCGTTTAGCTGGATAGAATAGTCATTGACCACGGAGGAGAAGAGCGCGAATTTTTTCCATGGTCTCTTCTGTTGTATGAAGTCGACCATGGATGATACGCCGTTGGAATCCGTGAGCGAGTTGCGATAGTTATAGGGCCCCGTGTCCCCCAGCCTTCTTCTTGACCCGGAGGAGATCAGGGGCAACTGGTTGTCGTTTATCATTTTGTTGGCCGCGAAGCTGACCTCGCTGGTGGCGGCGCCCACCACGGCCACGGCCCTGTGCTTCAGGAAGGTCTCCACTCCGACCCTTGCTCCAGCCACAGATCCGGCGGTGTCGAAGATAAGCAGGTCAAATTCCTTTCCTCTTATCCCGCCCTTGCCGTTCACTTCATCGGCGGCCAGCTCCGCGCCGTTGGCCGCTTCCTTGCCGAACCGGGAAAGTTCGCCACTCATGTCGCCCAGAACGCCGATTTTGGCTTCCCTGGGCTTCTCTTTCATTATTTCTACCTCAGTTTTCTCGCCGAATCCGTATTCGGGCGAGGCTGCGTCGTTGGTTCCAGCATAGGCGCCGGGACCGGAACCCGCAGCCAGAAAGAAAAACAGGGAATATATTGCCGCATTTATGATAAAGTATGGCGTCATCTTGGATTCTTTTTTTTCAGTCATCATTCCATGGCCTTGTTGTTGCTGTGTTTTATTATGACTTTATAGTAAACAGTCATTTGAGGGGGATATATTTTGAAAATAGGGCATCTTAAATCAAGCACTGTGTTATTTGCTTTTTGCTTCATGGCATTTTGCATTTCAAAGGCAGGCGCCGCCGAATCCGACATGGTGAAAGTTGCTGCGGGGGAGATTAAGCAGGACCAGAACGGCAAGGCCGTGAAAGTGGGCGCTTTCAAGATCGATAAGCACGAGGTCACCTTCGCGCAATTCAACAGCTTTAACAAGGAATTCGAAATCCCCGAGGGGAAAGAGGACCATCCCATAACTGAAGTTACTTTTTTTGACGCCGAGGAGTATTGCAAGCATGTAGGCAAGAGGTTGCCCACCGGCGCTGAATGGGAACTGGCCGCCAGTGGGACAGATGGAAGGCTGTATCCCTGGGGAAACGAATTCGACTCCACCAAAGCCAACACTCTCGAGTCCGGGCGTAACGGCACCTCTCCGGTGGGCGCATACCCTGACGGCGCCAGCCCCTCCGGCGCGCTGGACATGAGCGGCAACGTGTGGGAGTGGGTGGACCAGTACGAGTCCTCCGAGAAGCGTTATCGCCTGGTGTTGGGAGGATCTTTCTTTGATAAAAAGGAGAATTGCACGAACAAGTCCTCTCTTAAAAGCATTCCCGACGATTCCCACACCTACATCGGCTTTCGATGCGCCAAATAGCATCCACCCAGGGTAAGTGATGAACAAAACGATATCGGAGAGTAAATCGATGAAGGCCGTTCGTACCACGTTTTCGGTGGTGGTGCGGGCGGTTGCCCTGGTTTTCATGTTGTTCCTGGTCGTCGGCTGCGAGCAGAGCGGCCCCACCAGCTTCATACAGTCTTCCGCGGAAGGAGGAGGAAGTAGTTTTTTCGTTCCCAAACCGGAAGACCTGGTGGAGGACCCTGAAACGGGGCTTATGATTATCCGCGGCGCCCTAAACATTCACTTTTCCCCTAAGCTTGCCAGGGAGGAGGCGGAAAAAGTCATCGCCGCCTCCGGAGGAGAAATAATCGGCTATGACTATTCCGTCAATTTCTTTCAGGCCCGGTTCAAACTGGACGGAGCCGAACTGGAGAAAAAGCGCATCGAGCTTTTGTCCCGCAAGCATGTGGAAACAGTGTCCCGCGCCAGCGTTTCCGTTCATATCGACCCCTATTACGTAAAATAGGCCTGCCCTCCTCTTACTGGGCGGGCTTCCCCCCGGAGCGCTGCAAAGGTATTATCTCCATCTTACGGACTACAGTGCCCGTTTTGGCGTCAAAGAAATCTATGTACCCTTTGAATTCAGGATCCACAGACTGGATCGCCTCCACCGCCTTTTTGGCGTCCTGGAAGTTTACTATTTCCTGAGCCTCCACCTTGATTGTCACCGCGCCCCGGCTCTCTGCGATTTCATAAAGAATCCAATCCGGATTCACGGCAGATACGGCGCTGGCAAATTTATCTTCCATATTGGAGCCATCACTCCCCTGCGTACATGCGCCAGCCATCGTCAGAACCAACGCCAGCAGACATGCGGTCCAGGCCGTGGGCGACTTTTTCACTTCAATCATTTCCTTATTCCCCTCCTCTTTTCTTGTCGTTTTCCTTCAGGTAATCAATTATCAGACGCCTGTTCTTCTCGTCCTTCATGGCATCCACACTCTTCATTACCTTCTTAAACTTATTTACCAGCTCCAGGGCGTCGGGATCGCCTTTCTTCCACATAGCCTCCGGATCCAACAGCCATTCATGTAGCCATTCATCCGACCGCCGGATGGTCACCCCCTCCAGCCCGGGACCCACTTTCGGATCGGCGGAGAGCCGATGACACATGTAGCATTTTCTCTTGAACAGCCTTTCCGCCGCCTGAAAATCCTCACTGGCGGAGGGGCTGGCGAACACCCCCAAAGCTATAATAACCAATACTACTTTTTTCAACATCTAAAACCTTCTCACGTCGATGATTACTCCAGAAACAACGTTCTGAGGCCCACCCCCATGCTGCTCCAGGATATTTTTCCTTTTTTCACATCCGGAAATTTGGCCTTGACCAGTTCCACTGTCTGCTTGCTCTTCTTGAAATCAATTCTTGGTGTCAACTCGGAGTTGTTCGATTCCCTGACATCAATCTCCACCACCAGCGCGCCATCCTCACCAAGTTCAAAGGTGTTCACCCGCCACTGGTTATCCCCCATGGCGGAGATCTCCTTCTTGACCTTCTCCACCGCCTCCGGGTCCAGCGATGGCCCCTGCTGCGCTTTCATGACGTTCATATATGTGGCTCTCACGGCGTTTAGAAGCCGATCATCCCCCGTCTGCTCCGCATAATACTTGGACATCGTCCCGGCGATATTGAAAATGAAGTCCCTTGCATCCGGTGGGGCTTCCGGGCTGGCGGCGTATTCCACCATCTCTTTCACTTCCCCAGGCACTTGGTCGGCGTGGGTTTTTATCAATTCCTTCATCTGCTTCTCATCCTTCTGGTCGTAAGCCTTGATGAAAAGCTGGCCCACGGAGGGCCCATCCTGCGCCATGGCAGGAGCTATTGTAACCAGAGCGGCCAGAAGAGTAAACACCGCCCATGCGGACGGCTTGATATGCGTAAGCATTTTGTTCTCCATCACATAAAAATATTCAGTATCCCCTTTACGCCTTCATCTACAGCTAGAATCGATTTTTCAGCTCCTGACTGCGCGTAAATATATCCCGCCGGTGTCCTGCCCCCCAGGCTCAGATACATCGGCTCTATACTGGAGTCTTCAAATAGCAATATCTGTGCGAAAGGTGGATACAGCCCGTACTCCATCAAGTTCTTCGGATTGTCGGTGACGAAATCCCTCACCCTGATGCTCGCCAATGCGTCGAAAAACTCCTTCACCTGGTTGTAATCGATCTTTTCCCCTTCCAGGCTGTCCATGTGCCATTCCTTTTCCTGATCCCGCACCAGCATCTGTTTCTTGCCGCGCTGGTGTATCTCTATTCTGGTCAAGCGCTCGGTTTCCATATAGAAAACGTTCCTGCTGCGAAGGTCGGCGGCATCCCTGGGAATTGCGTTTACAAGATCCTCCTCCACCAGGAAAACGTTCTCCCGGTCGGACATCGATACGTAATAGCCCCGCTTTTCCGGATTGCGGGCGCCGATGGAGATGGATACGGTCTCCTCGGAATCTCCCGCCTGCCACAGCGATAGCTTGGCCGCAGGTTTGTCCAAACCGTATTTTGCAACATTAATCCTGGTTTCGTCAACGAACTCCTTGACTTCCGAATTAAAGAACATACCCATGAGTTCGAACACCCGGTTGTGATCCGCCCTGGCCTTTATCGGTTTTTCTATCGCCCATCGCCCATCCCCGGGCAACTTCAGCCTGATATCCTTTCCATCCCGGCTCATGGCGAGCTGATCCACCATCACCGGATTAAACCGCAATATTCTCTTGTCCCTGAAGTAATATACATCCTTATCCGCCTCGCTACGGGCGTCGGCCAATACCCTATACACAGGCTCCTGCCCTTTGAGCCGGGCGAATGCGATGCCCATGGTGGGGCCTCTTTTACCGAAAAAGACCGTGTGGTGGGTCAGATCTTGCCCCACCTTCATGGTCAATGTCACAAGAGGATTGGCCAGCCCGAATTCGAGAAGCCGCTCCGCGCTCGGATTGGGGTCCATCACATACTCGGAATCGTTCTTTGAGGCGGTCACATTTCGCAAAAACTTCTCCACAGCCCCAGAGTCCGCCTTGGCGTTCAGGGGCTTTGTGATCCTCCAGCCATCCTCCCACCGCTCAATCTCTATGAGGCTCCCCTCCTTTTCCAGCACGATGGCGGCCACCTGCGTAGATTCAAATTTGAAAAGGCGGCTCTCCTCTTCTTTTCGCTGCTTCTCGGCTATGGTCCTCTCCCAGTCGATATAGCTATATCCGGCCACAGCGGTCAGGATCATCACCCAAATGAATGTGGTCTTGTAATATCTCATCTTTCAGATTACTCCGCCCCAGGCCCCGGGCCTATGACTGTCCCTCCTGCCGGAACCAGCGCCGTCGGCTGTATATTCCCACTCCGGTCATCAGCACCATGGCTGGGACCATTACCACCGGCACCCAAAACACGGCTCTGGCCTGGGACGCGTCGAGCGTAACCGGGCTGATGTTCTTCTGCTTTGCCCGCACTCCCACGAAATCCGCCTTCTCCGACAGCCAGTGCACCGTGTTCATGAACAGATCGCGGTTGCCCACCAGGTTGAAGTTTGTGTTGCTCGCAAAATCGGAGTCGCCGATCAGAATGATTTTCCCGTATCGGTCCTTCACGGACCCGGTTTCGTCCTTTGCCCCCTTGGCGGCGTGGGTGGAAACCGCCATGACGGGAACAGGGCCGCGCTTCTCGTAGCCTTCGTTGTACTCGACGTTTCCATTCTCCAGCTGATCCTTGTCGGTCTCCGTCCAGCTGCTCGGGCCGGTCATCGCCAGCTGGTAGCGGCCCAATTTAGGATCCTCGTCTATATACACGGAATTGACTATGGGAAAGTAGGACGCCAGGGTGAAATCCTGGGTCAACG
Organism: Nitrospinota bacterium; assembly: GCA_029881335.1. Lineage (GTDB taxonomy): Bacteria > Nitrospinota_A > UBA7883 > UBA7883 > UBA7883 > JAOUMU01. Next base: position 45,284 of record JAOUMU010000001.1, read on the forward strand.
GGTGCTTCTTGTTGTATGCGTAGACCGCCGGGGTCATGGCGTTTCCCCCATAAATCTGGGTCTGCCGGTCGATTATCACATCGCTTTGCAGTTTGAAGCCATAGCTCTCCAGCCAAGTCCGCAACGTCGGCGGATGGCCGGGGTCCAATTGAACGAAGAGAGCCCCGCCTTTTTTGTAATATTCGTCCAGCCGAATATATTCCTCCGCAGAGAGATCCTTCTGGGGGCTCGACAGAACCACCAGCGAGGCGTCCTCGGGCACCTCCTGCACCCGCATCAGGAATAGCTCCTTGATCTCATAGCTCTCCTGGAGCATGGCTTCGCGGGCGGCCGAATAGCCATCCTTGCCGGTGAAGCCCAGCTCCTTCTCCCCATGCCCTTTCACCCAGTAGATATAATTCTTTTCCTTGCTCACCAGGTTCAACAGGCCATTGGTAAGTTTCTCTTCGGTCTCCGTCCCCACCTTGAACTCCCGCCCCTGGCTCATCAACAGGATGAGCCGGAATTCCGATTGGCCATACTTTGAGGCCAGGCCGGGATTGCGCTCCGGATCTACGAAAGAGAAGGTGAATTTATCCGTCACACCGGCGTAGGACTCCAGAAGATCTCGGGCCATCTGCCTCTGCACGGCGTGCATGGTACCAGACTCGAAGCGGTAGAAAGCGACCGCTTTTACCGGGTGCTCCAGGTTCATCAATATGTTTTTAGTTTGGGTGGACAAGGAAAACCGCCCAGTCTTGGTCAGGTCGAACCTCTTGTTGTTGCCTGCGCCCCAGACAGCCACAGCCACCATCACGCCGATGAAGATGATTATCATCACCACCATGTTCGCGCCGTACCTGGCGCTCTTGCCGCCGAGCAGCCTCTTGAACTCATTGAGGCGGATGTATATCAGGAAAAGGGCAAGCATGGAGCCTACCCATATCAGGCCCGCCGCCGCCAGGCTCATTGTCCCGTCTATGGCGTAGAGGCTGAAGCCCCCCGCCAGCAGAATGCCCGCTATCAGCGTTATTATTATAATTGCCAGCATATTGTTTATCCCCTCCATCTTTTAGATTCCAGCGACCGCATGCTAAGGAATAAAAACAGCGCCATGAATATCAGGTAGTAGATTATATCGGAAGTGTCCAGGACGCCCTTTGCGAACTTTTCGAAATGAAACATTATCGACAGGTACTCCAGCACCTTGCCGGTGGTTTCACCCACCAGCCCTGCCGTATATCCCACCATGTACAAGAGCAGAAGCGCCGCGAAGCTGAGCGCCGCCGCGATCACCTGGTTCTCCGTGATCGACGACATGAATATCCCCAACGACACAAAGGCGCCTCCCATCAGAAATAGCCCCATGTAGCCTGTCACCACCACTTCCCATTCCGGGTCCCCAAAATAGCCCACCAGCGCCACCGATGGCAGGGATAACAGAAGCATCATAGTAAAGATGCCCATGCACCCGGCGAATTTTCCCATGATCGCCTCTTCGTCACGCACGGGGAAGGTTAGCAAAAGCTCCATGGTGCCCGCCTTCCACTCCTCGGCGAAGGCCCTCATGGTCAGCATGGGAAGCATGATCAGCATCACCACAGCCACCACGTTGAAAAACGGGCGTATCACCATTTCCGTCACGTTAAGCGCCCCAAACTGGCTGGCTATGGTGGGGTTTGTCTGCACCTCAAAGCTCAGCTGGCTGAACTTGGCGAAGATCACGTAGAACTGGTATCCGGTGAGCACCGCGAATATGGTGGCCACCACGAAAGCTACCGGCGAGTTGAAGTATGATCTTATCTCCTTAACCAGGATAAATATGAAATTCTTCATCCCCTAATTCCCCTCCTCGGTGACGATCTTGATGAATATATCCTCCAGGCTCATTTTCACCGGCATCAGCTCGTACAGGTCCCATCTTTTCTCCACGATGGCCCGCGCCACCTGGCTGCTGCGGTCGATGGTCCCGTCAGAAAACTCCACAACGTACGGCAGGCTATCCTCCGCCCCGGCGCCCGTCTCCACGTTTTTAACTCCTTCCATAGCCCACAGGGCCTTCACCACATCCTCCTTCGGGCCGCCGATCCTGGCGCGCACCTTGTCGGAGACGCGCAACTGGGTGGTGAGGTTCTCTGGAGTGTCTATCGCCTTCACCCTGCCTTCGTCTATGATGATAATGCGCTTGCATATGGCGCTCACCTCCGGCAGGATGTGGCTACTCAGGATGATGGTGCGCTCCCCGGCCAGCCCCTTGATCAGAGATCTGATTTCTATTATCTGTTTCGGGTCCAGCCCGATTGTCGGCTCGTCGAGTACCAGCACTTCAGGATCATTGATCAGAGACTGGGCCAGGCCCACCCTCTGGCGGTACCCCTTGGAGAGCTCGCCGATGAACTTGTGAGCCATGTGGGTCAAACCCACTCGCTCCATCAGTTCGCCCACGCGGCTGTTTATCTCCCTATAGGGCACATCCTTGAGTCCCGCCACGAACTTCAAGTAGGTCGGCACCTGCATATCCGTGTAGAGCGGCACAGTCTCCGGCAGATAGCCTATTCTCCTGCGGACATTGAGCGAATCCTCGAACACATCGTATCCCGCCACTCGGGCCGTGCCACTGGTGGCAGGCATAAAGCAGGTGAGAATACGCATAGTGGTCGTCTTCCCGGCGCCGTTAGGCCCCAAAAAGCCCAAGATTTCCCCCTTTTCGACGCTGAATGTCACATCGTTGATGCCTCTTGCCTCGCCGTATTTCTTGGTAAGATGCTCCACTTCTATCATTCGAAAACTTTCCTTATTAGCGAAATATTGGATTTTTCTGCTTGATACCTGTTTTGGCCGGATTGGCGCTGTACCGTCAAGGGGACAGTATATGCAAAAAACGGACTAAATCACTAGAAAAATAAAAGGCCCCGACCATTCACCGGCCGGGGCCCTGATTATCAACCCCGATAGGGCGCTTTCACGCCTTATCCTGATTTCTTACTTGTCGTATTCCATGCTTATCGCATTGTCGCCCACCTTGGCGTCCGGGTTCGAATCGGAAGTGGTCTTCACGTCCACGCCGACCCTTTGGGAAGCCAGCCTGCCGCCGCCGATGGAGTTGTAGCCGCCTTCGTTGTGGCCACGGCCAGCCATCACGCCCGCAAGCTCCAGCTCCTCGTTCATATCCTGGAAGGCGGAGTTGCTGCGGGAAGAAGCAGCTGTCACATCGTCCGGATCCATCTCGTAGGCCGGCTTGGCGGCCAATGTGCGGATAAAGGAGACAATGTTCCAAATGTCCTGATCCTGCAGGATGTTGCCCCAGGGAGGCATGGCCGCAGACATGTTACGAGCCTCGCCGCCGCCCTTGATCACCTTGAACATCTCCAGGTTGTCGATGTAGTTGGCGTACTTCCCGTTGGTCAGGTTACGCGGGCGAGGATCCAGCTCAGCGGCTGTGGGGCCGTCACCCTTGCCGCCCCAGCCGTGGCAGTGGACGCAATAAAAGGAGAAATAATGCGCGCCCTGATCAGGATCGGTCCCGGCGATCGGGGTCTTTCCGCCATGCCTCGGGCGAGTTATGTTGTTCCACTGGTTCACCCACTCGTTGTAGTCGCCGCCCAGCTTGGAGCCGGAATCATGCTTACGGAACCAAACCTCGGTCACGCCAGATTTTTCAGCCCAACCGGACTGGGTGTCGCCCAACTGGCCGGTCCACTTGTTTTTGAAGCGCTTCTCGATGGAGGACGCCAGCGGGCTTTTGTTCTGCGAGGTCAGCTTGCCGCCGCCGAGGGCCGCAGGCAGGTCCGCGCCTATTTTGCCAGGGCTGGAAGCAACCTTACCAACACCGGTCAGATAATCGAAGCCGGCCACGCCGTAGGTCGAGTGGCCCGAGCCCGTGCCCTTGGTCTTGGCGTCATCGCCCCATCCGGCCACGTTGGCCGCTTCGGCCTCCCTCAAAAAAGCCTCCTGGGCTTTATCAGCGGCTTCCTGTGACAGGTCGCCCTCTTTTTTCGCCGCATCGAGCTCGGCTTTCGACTTGGTCCGCTTGGCCATCGCCTCGTTGGACGTCACCAGCGAGCCTGTGAAGGCAAACGCCAGGAACAACGCAAGAATAATCCTGAATTTCATAGATCCCCTCCAAATTAAAAATAAAGAGTTATTGAATATCACCCCTAAGGATTTACGCAAAATAAATCACGACACCCAATCAAGCATAAACCATACCTGCAAAAACACCTAACGCATTATTTTTTAAGCAGATAGAGCCGAACCAATCGTGTTACACCCCGCCAGGCTATTTCCCCATGTTTTTTAACGCCCACGGATTCCTCTCCAAAGCAAGTGACAATTAATGTCAGCATGCCAAGAATTAATTATTTTTCGGTCGCCGGAGGGCTTTCTTGACTGGGGGTGGAAGCGGGAGCCATTCTCTTAATCATTACGTTAAATATAGCTGGCCGCCAAGCTATATCGATTAAACGAAACGAATCATTGATGGTAGGTGGTTTTCCCCATATTGACAATGCAACCGCCGAAAAACCATTTGTCATCGTGGGAGTAGACTGTAACGTTTTGCCCCTCCCGGATCTTTTTCATGGAGCAGTCATAGCTCGCGCTCCTGACCTTTTTCCCATCATGCTCGGGGGCCGCGGTCTTATCTGGATACGACACATCCACTGGCACGTATACGTTGGTGGCCCTTTCGTATTCGGCGTTCACCGGGTCATCTTCCAGCGCGACCTGGTAGTATGGGTCCCCCACCTTTGTTTGGGCCCCGGGGGGGAAAAATCCTTTCTCGGCCCAGGTGATACCAATCTGGAAAGTGGGGGTCACATTCAGATATATCTCCTTGTACTGTTTATAGCTCCCCTCCAGGGACCTTTCCTTGTCCCCCTTGTTCATCTGGCGCATGAATTTCAGTTGCCTGGCTGTGACATGGTTAATGTCGAAAATGGTCTTGTAGTCGGACTCCTGAACCGCCTTGATATACCTTTCCAGTTCCTTGTCAGGATCACCAGGGATTTTATCAACGCATCCGGCGGCCAAAACCAAAGCCAGCCCAGCTAGCATCAGCGAGCGGGCCATCGGCTTACCAAACAACTTGCGGTTCATACCAATGCCTCATCATCCAGCGGTTGTCCACCACCAGGGGGTTCCTTAGCGTATCCTTGTAAGTCACGGGGGGGATGCCCATCCTGTCCCCCATTGACGCGTTATGGCAACAATTGCACCCCATCCAGGGTGATTTCACACTACCCAATGTGAATCCAAAGAGCAGCAATCCGCAAAGCGTGGCTCCGACTCCCGCATATGCCACCGCTTTGAGCTTTCGACGGCCAGCTGGAACCCTGGCCAGCTCCTCTTTGCGCTTCCGCTTGACAATGAAGGGGAGAGCCAGAGCCATGACCAGCATCACGAAGGGAATCCAGAAAAGGTAGAAACCCCAGTCTCTGGGGGGATAGTACCAATATGGCATCAGGAAAGTGACAAAATACCACTCCGGCGCGGGGATGAATTGACCCTCCATCGGCAGAGGTATCTGCTGTGGATCCTGGCTGGGGATGGGGAACAGCACGCTGAGAGAGACCAGCGCCACCACAAAGGGGAGGAACGCCACAAGCTGGCGGGCCGCGTAATCCCAAAAACCCCGCTTTCGCAGACGGGTAAGGCAATGGATCTCCAGCAGGACGAACGCCGTTATTGGAAGAACAATGTCATGGATTACAAAGTTTCTGGTGGGGGTGTAGCTTTCCATGAAGAATGAGTACATCCAATCCCCAAAAAGGGGAATGTTTTTCAGCCAGTTGTTGAACATCTCCATCATCCAGTAGCCTTTCCACTCCCATGGCAGGATAGTGCCGCTGATCAGAAAGCCCATATAGACGATGGACATGGCCACTCCGGTGATCCAGTTGAGCTTCCGGCCTCCCTGGAAATCCTTACGGAAATATCCACGCCAGAGATGAACGAAGATGGCCACGCCCAGCAGAAACGCTCCGTATCGGTGGAGATTGCGGGTGAAGGCGCCCAGGTATGTTTCGTTGTTGAAATACTGGACTGTCTTGTATGTATCCCGCAGGCTTGGCTCGTAATAGAAGATCATGTATAGCCCGGAGAGAAGCTGCAGGATAATCAGAAGCAGGGCCGCGCCTCCGAAATAATGGCGCCAGTTGAGCCGACGGGGTTTTATCCAGCCCCAAAAACCTCTGTTTCTCTCGAAATCATAGTGATGGGGTCGGCCTGGCTGGCTTGTTCTTTTTCCCCTGGCATAAAGATTACCAGGAGCATGACTTGTTTCTTCAATCACTGGGTCGGACATAGCTTTGTTTAACACCGAGATACTGCAATTAAACCGGCCCACCGAGCGGCGAGCCTTTACTGCAGATGAAGTAAATTCTGAATGGATTCAGAAACCGCTAAAAAAGTGGATGCATAGGCCTGTCAAACCAAAGCCTCTTTCTTTTTGTTCCAGCCGAGCCGACCAGCTTCCATTTTCCTTTTTCCAGGGTCAGAATGTGCTCCTCGTTGGTCCAAGTATCCACCGGCACACGATCCGCCTCCCCCTTCCGCTTGCCAAGCAGGATTCCGGAGCAGCCGATAACCACCAGCCCGCCATCCGGGGAGTAGTTGACAAGCTTCATATTATGCATGGTGCTCATGCCGTCGAAGTTGCTGAATATCCTTTCCCATATCCTCCTGGCGGCATCCTTGTCATGATCCCCGTTCTTATAGCTGTCGGAGTACAAGTTCATCAGCGATTCCAGGTTGCCCGTTTTTATGGCGTCTTCGGCGTCCTCGAAGAACCGGGTCACATCAGCCAAGGTCTCCTTGCTGATTTTTCCCTTCATCTCCGGAGAAACCCTGATGGTGTGGAAGCCGTGACCAGTGTCAGCGCCCCAGGCCGGAGTGGCAGGTGAACTGGCGAAAAGAAAGATAGCCAGGAATATTGGCAACGCGCCAAGGTTTGCGCTGTGTCTCATACATTACCTCCGAAGGGGATTTTTTCCGCTAGACGGCATCGACGCCCGCCCCGCAGCACTACTATACCAGATCAGGGCTCAAAAGATAACCCACCTCCCACCACATAAACTACTACTGCAAGCCCCCTCAAATCGACACGCTTTATGGTAAAAAACGTGCGGCGCGTTTTTTATGGGACGCGCCGCAAACCCATTATGCTTCCGAAACAGCGGTCAGGCTATTTTTTGCCTTCGCATTTGCACATACCACGCAGGTGCTTGACTAAGTCCGTTACCTCCTCATCGGTGAGGATCCCGCCCCAGGGAGGCATTTGGGTGGACTTGCCCACGGCTACGCCACCTTCCTTAATCGACTTGAAAACGCTTTCGTCAGTCAGCGAGCTCATATCCTTGGCGCTGGTATGGTTGCGCGGCTGGACAGAGAGCGCCGGGGCGTTTATCCCGCGTCCAGTCCCCTTGGAGCCATGGCACTGAACGCAGTACAAGCTATAATTATCCGCAGCCTTTTCCTTGGCGACCGCGACATCAGCCTGGCCCAGAAAGCCAACGGCCAATATCGCGAAAAACAGTATCGAAGCTAATCTAGTCATAATCATTTATCCTATCTCCCCGGTTAATCAGCCGTCATCAGAAAGTTAACCATCAGTTGCAAGGTGGCATCGTCAAAATCCCTCTTGGCCATCCAGACCTTCGGATCCCAATGCTTCGGATCCTGAATGAAGCTGTACATCCAGTCAGGATTCAGCCTCTCGCCGATCCCCTCGAATGTGGGGCAGGAAATGCCGCCGCCCTTACCCGGGAACACATGGCAGGCGTTGCACGCCTCATCCTTCATCATCACCACGCGGGCCCTGGCTTTTTTGACCTTACCCGGTTTAAACACACCAGTCTTCATACTGGCGTCTTTTAAGGTCATCAGGTAATCCGCCACAGCGGCCGCGTCCCCCGCAGAGAGCTTAGACGCGCATTTCGGCGGATCCTTCACTACATCCGCCTCGCCGTTCAGAGAAATGCTGTTCAAATAAACCACTCCACCAGCCCTTAATGTAGTCGGGCTCTGAATATACTTTACCAGCCAATCCTTGTTGAACTTGCTGCCAGCGTAAAACAGATCGGGCGCCTTGCGTTTCATAACTTCCGCGATCGTCTGCGCCGACGGACCCACCATCTTGTGACAGGAACCGCACTTGTTGCTTTCCACCAGCGCCTTACCATCCGCGGCCATCGCCGACGGAGCTGCCACCGCCATCAACGCGGACACGGCTAAAGCCAAAATCCTTGTCATACCGAAACCTCCTTTATCTAATTAATCGCAATTATGCGTGTTCGACAATCAGTCTTCTTTTCTTCCCACCACAGAGAAGATAAACTGCCCTGCGACCAGCAGGACGAAGACCATCAAAGGAACCATTACCACGGCGGAGCCGGTCTCCGGCTTGAGCAGAAGCCAGCGCCAGGTGGTCAAGGTGTGCTTGGAGCCGATTTCGCCATTGGAACCGTCCCAATTGGCGAATGCGATGGGAATATACTTGCCCGCCGCGAACTGGGTGTCCTTATCCTTGGCGTCGGTGACCAGGTTTCTCCTCATCATCACCTTCCATGTGCCGTCCTTGTACGAGCCAGTGGAAACAAAGCCCGCCGCCGCCGCGTCCGAAACGTCCTTCTTGCCGGAGCCGATGGTGGAGAACATGCTGCCCGATTGTCCCTTTTCCACATCGCCGCTGTTCCAATACATCATGCTCACCGGCCTGGAAGCGTCTCCATGACCGAAATAAGGCTTGCCGGACGCCAGATTGTCCAAATCCAGCGGAGTCTGAATGGCCACGCCATCTGAGCCAAGTGCGCCCCAAGCCAGCATGGCGGAGGTTGGATCCCCTTTCACGCTCCTTGTCCTGTCGTCCCACTCCAGCAGAAAAGCCACTTCCTTATCGGTAAATGTCGACTTCACCAGGATGCCGTTGTTGGATGGATCGTAAATCCTCTCATCCTGGATTATCTGAGGCACCAGGAAAAAAGTAGTCCCTTCAGCAATGTCCCAGGCCGGATCATTCTCATCCGTGGGCAAAGTCTCCCGGTAGACCCCTTTAACCACGATCTCGCCCTCTTTGACCTCCATGCGGGAATCCGCCAGCGACATCACGTAGTTGACAACATGCCAGCGATCCTCCACCGAAAGCTTCCCCGCGCCGGTCTTCTCCGCCGCATGGGCCGGCATCGGCGTATTCGGGATACCTGAGGTGATTCTGGCATAGATATCCTTCGGATCATTTCCACCACGGAAGGTCCAGGGCTGGGTCAGGTTCCGCGGCCACAGTTTGGCGCCGCTCTCCTCTTTCAGCTTCTTGATAGTGTTCCCCTTGCCACCCTCGCCATGACACTCAAAGCACTTGGCGTCCTTGAACAGCTGCTTGCCTTTGGCGATACTGTCAGGAGAGCTGGGCGCGGGAGAAGGGTAGGCCATCTCCGGAGGATTTTCCATATCCTCAAACATATCGGTCAGGCTCTTTATATAGGCCACCAGATCCCACCGTTGTTTCTCATCCAAAACCTTGCTCCACGCCGGCATGCTGGTGCCTGGCATCCCGTCGGAGATCATTCTGAAGAGATCCTCGTCTCTGGGCAGATCCGAATCAGGAGCGCTGGACCTGTATTTATATACGCCGTCCGCGAAATTGCGCGGAGGTGGTATCATAAAATCGGCTCCGGGCCCATCGGCCTCTCCCTCTTTCCCATGACACCACCAGCACTTTTTCATGTAAACGGTCTCGCCGTTTTTCACGTCACCTGCAGCGGCAATTGCCGGACCCGTGAGGGCCGCGAAATACACAGCCAAGGCCACTGCGGCTGCAACCGTCATTATTCCTTTTGTTGAACGCATCGCTATCCCTTGCCTATAAATCAATGATGTTCCGCCATTACCCGAGGCTTATGCCCCGTGTAATCGTACAGAAAGATGATGACCTTCCAGACTTCCTCTTCACTTAGCAGATGGTGCCAAATCGGCATGGCCGATATCCAGGGAGTTCCCTCCGAAGGCAAGCCCGGACCGCCCGTGCTTATACGCCAGAAGACGAAAGACTCCGTCAACTGGGCGATGGTGCCGATATCCACAAAATTGGCCGGCATTGGGTTGAATCCTTCCGCATAGGGGCCCTTGCCCAGCATCATGTCGCCATGGCAGAAGTAGCAGTTCTGGTAATAAACCTTACCGCCCTCTTCCGAGTGCTTGGCCAAATTCGCCGTATCCTCGCGGAAGGGATTTTTTAAAGTCTGCAGGTTGTAGGATTTCCCCCACGCCTTTGCGGCGGATGGCGGCGCAGGATGCACCGACCGCAGTTCCACTGGCGCGTCGAAAGTGGGCTTAACGTATTGGTACGCCACGTAGGCCCCGAATAGCCCCACCACCAGTATGACTCCCATCCGGAGCCTTCCCTTCGCAGGATTGGTGTAAAGATCCATGACTGGACCGATCGAGGCGTTATAGCCCTCCTCCGAGAAAGAATTGATCAGCAACGCTCCGGCCACCATGAAGAACACATACATCTTCATGACCGAAGTGGGAACCACCGGCCAAGTCCCAGGATGCAGCACAGACCCCACCAAGGGGACTCCGAATTTAAGCAACAGGTACCCAACAAGCACCGTTATCCAAGGTTTCAGTAATTTCATCAGATAAACCTACCCCCTTATTTCTTGCCCGCCAGGGCGTCGACGATCATATTCATTTCCGCAACCGTCATCTTCCCCGCGTAATCGTCAGGCATCATGTCGGCATCGAACTCTTCCACAATAAAATCATTGGGCTTCAAGATCGATTCGACTATATACTTCTCCGCGGACAAACCCTTCACTCTTTTGCCTGCCGTGGAACTCATCTTCGTCAGATCGGGGCCGATATCGCCTCCTTCTTCCACACCAGGCACTATGTGGCAGGAGAGACAGTCGAACTTGGCGAAAGCCTCCGCCGCGTTCTCCGCCACCCTGATCTCCTCTGGAGCATCATCAGCCGGCGCTCCCTCATCCCCCGTAGGCAGAGGCACTGTCACCTCCACGCCAGCCGTATTCTGGAGAAACGCGATAACCGCGTTTATCTCCACTTCTGAAAGCCCGATGGCGCCCTTGCTGACGTCCGGCATGGGGCTAATGGTATCGTTTGACCCCTTCTTGCCGAACCCCTCCACCACCATCGCCGAAACGTCTATCATCGATTCGCGGATATACTCCTCAATGTTCGTGGCCTTTCCCTTGTAGCGGGGATCCTTGATCCGCTCCATGGATACGGAAGCCACCGGCTCCAGAAGCGGGGCGCGACCGCCCACAGGATTGTGGCACAGGGTGCATGTCCCCTTGCCGTTGTAGATCTTCTCGCCAACGGCGATAAACTGATCCATGGTAATGTCTCCGCCCAGCTTCTCCTCCACGGGAGGCGCCTCCGGCACGATCAGCGGAAGGCCGAACGTGGTGTATCCGGCGAACCCGCAAATAACCGCCAGGCTGAAAACAACAATTTTAAGTAAAGCTTTCATCTATACCCCCTCAGTGCCCCGCCTCTTGCTCTTCCTTATTCTTGGCGGCCAGAATCGGCATCCAGAACATGAAGAACACGAGCGCCATGAATATCATAACTATGATGGTTACCACCCATGCCGCGTAGGGCAGAGTGGGAGTGAACGCCTCTATAGAGTTATCGCGGAACACGGTGTACACGTGCCAGTGCTGACGGATGGCGGACCGGCAATAGCCCATCAGCCCCATCAGCCACGTAAAGGAGACCGCAAGCATGAACAGGGCGTACTGCGCCCGGTCCGGCATATGGCCCCACCGGAACACTCCGATATCCTTGGCCCCCCTGAATTCCAGCGTCTGGAAAACAATACCCAACACACAGACCACCGCCGTGGTGCTCACCTGCGGTATCGACAGCCCGATCCGGATGTTGGCGGGAATCCAGTAGCTGTATACACCAAGAAACACAATATTGACAATGGCTGCCGTAAAGAGCGCAATCTGGATCGGCAGTCCGTTTCTGGCCCAGAAACCGTCACCCGCAGGTCGTGAATTGCTCCGCATGAACAACTGGAAGCTTAAAAACGTGGACAATATCAGGATATTGACCGCCGTATTTTTCGCCGCCATGACTCCCAGCGGACCCAACACGGAGTGATGCGCCCCGCCGATCTGCGAAAGCTCCTTACTGTTCATGATCAGCGTATGGGGAGTGAACCACGTGAGAAACGCGATCACGATAATGATCCCCAGCGGTTGAATGATGTAGTAGAACCTCTTGGAAGCTTCCGTGCGGCCCAAAGAGCACCAGAGGTAGTAGTTGGCCGACAGGAATATGGCCCCGATCAGCACCGCCTGCAGAATAAAGAGCCAGGCAAAGACACCACCCATCAGGGTGATACCCATCTGCTGCGAATAGTCATAAACCTCCTTGGTGAGCCAGTATCCCGCGAATGGCAACGGCAGAAGGCCGGCCATGGCGATAATGAACGAGGTGTACCCCATCCAGTCGTAGTGGGCCTTCTCCTCCGCCGAGCTGGTGGTAATAAACTTGAACGCCGCATAGGCCGCCGTCAGAGAACCACCGTAGGCGATGTTGGCTATGAACCGGTGCAGGTTCAGCGGATTCCAAAGCTTGCCATGAATCGCCGCCCAGGAGTCGCCCAGGAACTGGCCCTCCGGCCCAATCCCCGAGGGCGCCATCATGAACGAGGCCCAGGAGTTGGAAAGAACCATCAACACCATGCCGGAGCCGTTAAGCCCCAAGCCCAGGCCCAGGTGCAACCACTTCAGACCCGGCGAGGAACTCATCTTGTCCCACCCGTAATAATAGGTGTAAACAAAGAAGCTCTCCGCGAAGAACATCAAGGCGTAAATGATCATCGTCTTGCCAAAGACAGAGGTCATGTACGCCATAAAATCCGGATAGAAGACCACCAGCAGGATCGAAAGCAAGCCTCCAAAAGAAGCCGCCAGTGAAAACCCGGTCATGGTCACCTTCATAAACTCGTGCGCCATATGGTCGTATCGCTTGTCCCCGGAGAGGACACCGATAAGCTCGATCACCCACACGAAGATGGGCACTCCCAGCACGAAGGCGGCGAAGAACAAATGAAGTTGCGCCGCAATCCAAACAGCCAGGCGGCCGTCAACCCCCGCCACCCGGGGATAGTCCTTCTCCTCCAGAGCGGGAGTGGTCATCGGCTTCCAACCCTCGTCGGCCGCCTCCTCCCCTTCCGTCGCGGCCCCTTCGGCAGGCGCCATCTCTGCGGAGGCTTCATCATGTGCAGGCTGCGCGGCCTCATTGGCCCACGCCTGCCCGGCAAAGAATCCCGCGCCATCGGACATGGGAGCCAGGCCCCCAGCCAGAACGACCATGAGGAACAGGCTCCCCACAAGCGCGAGAAACCGGCCTCCCTTGTTTTTTTCCTTCAGCCGGTCACAAACGCCGGCGCTCTTGGTCAGCTTTGACAATATAGCCCCCTTTTATGTATCTGTATCGGTATCGTTTTTAATGATTGCGCCGCTATTAATGACCTTCAGGCTGGAATAACCACAGCCCCTGCCACCTTTGCGCTGTTTCGTCCAAAACATAGAAACAGACTAGAAACACACACAAAGCGATCGCGAACACAATTACCTTCTGTCCAGTCAAAAGATTCCCCTTTGCAAATAGTTTGATATTCCATCAAGGCAGACAATGCGCCAATACCCCCGCCCCTATTAAGAGAGGTTTATCAAGCAAAAACCATGCCCCGAAAAACCATCATCGCGCCATACCCCGTAATTACAACAGGTTGCGTTAATCCCTCAACCACTAATCCTCGATATAAGGCGATTTGCCTAGCCTTGGCAGCCGATTTTGCCAGTTACGTTGCATTCGGATAACAAAACATCATAACGCTTTGTTGAATTCCGATCACAATATGGATTCATGGTTCCATCTCCTCCGTGAAACCATACTCCTTGAGCGTCCCGATATACAAAACCGCCGAACTTCCCCGAATCCCCAAAGGCTCCAAACATAATACTAGAAAATATATGCAAACAAAAGGACTTTCCAGGCCTCCATGCCAAAAATCGAAAGCATTTCTCATTTAGGCGTATACATTTCGTGCAATTCGCGCCGAATCATGTAAGGTTTCATGTTGACAAACTATTCAAAAAGTTGCATTTTAATAAAACGTTAGTGGTTCCATTCTCAAACTCATTTAACCTATTTGGAGATACCTGTGAAGAATTTTACCTTTCTTGACTGGTTTATTCATTTCGCCATAGGAATAAACCTTTTTGTTTGCGCATTTATCGTATGGTTTGTGATGATGCGATGACCTGTTAATGGAAAGCACTCAAGATTTGCGCCTTTCCCCTCCCGGGCGACATGGCGCCGATACAGCGGATAGCGCAACACTATAGTATACGGAGCGGTAAATAACGGCATGATCAAAGAACCAATTGTTATAGTTGACGACGATAAGTCGATAGGCAAGACATTAAAGCTCCATTTCGAGCGCCAGGGACACAGCGTTGTCACGGCTATCACAGGCCAACAGGGCCTTGCCGAGCTGGACAAGGTTGATTCCGCCATAGTTATTCTGGACGTGAAGCTACCCGACGCCAACGGAGTGGAGCTACTGAAGGAGATCCAGGCCAAGGGGGAGGGATTCTACTCGATCATCATCACCGCGTTTCCTGACATGGAGACCACCGTAAAGGCTGTGCAGAACGGCGTGGGGGAATACATTCATAAGCCGATAGATATTGAGGAGATGGACCGAGCCATCGGCAAGGCCCAGGAGTTCTTCCAGAGCAAGCGCCATGAAGAGGCTCTTTTTGAGTCAGTGCCTGTGTATAACGATACCAAGCGCCAATTCATAGGCAAAAGCTTCGCCATGAAAGAGGTCTTCAAGATGGTGGGTCACCTCTCCTTGAGCGCCACCGCCGTCCACATATCAGGCGAGAGCGGAACGGGCAAGGAACTGGTGGCCCAGGCCATCCACTATAACAGTCAGGAGAAAAACAATCCGTTTGTCTCCGTCAATTGCTCGGCCATAGTCGACACTTTGCTCGAATCGGAGCTGTTCGGCCACGAAAAAGGCTCATTCACCGGCGCGATCGTGCAAAAACAGGGAAAATTCGCCCAGGCCGGCAAGGGCACCATGTTTCTCGACGAGATAGGCGAAATGGACGTGAACCTGCAAGCCAAACTCCTGCGGGTGCTGCAGGAGAGAGAGTTCGAACGGGTGGGCGGCAAGGAAAAGATAAAGTGCGAATGCAGGATCATCTCCGCCACGAACAAGGATTTGCGCCAACTCATCGCCGAAGGTGGATTCCGGGAGGACCTCTATTACCGGCTCAATGTTGTCAACCTCCATATCCCCCCACTGCGCGAGCGGGTCGAAGATATTCCGGAGCTGGTCAAGTACTTCATCGCCAAGGCGAACCATCAGACCAACAAAAACATCAAGTTCATCTCCCAGGGCGCCGCGCGTTTCCTCACCGAGCAAAACTGGAAAGGCAATGTGCGCGAGCTGGAAAACTTTGTAACC
This sequence comes from Nitrospinota bacterium, assembly GCA_029881335.1. Lineage (GTDB taxonomy): Bacteria > Nitrospinota_A > UBA7883 > UBA7883 > UBA7883 > JAOUMU01. The sequence goes on from JAOUMU010000001.1 coordinate 60,783, forward strand.
CAGGCCGTGATCATGACCCATGGAGACAGGCTCACAGAGAGTTTCCTTAGAAGTGTTTCAAGGATAGACGACTCCAGACCCAGCCGCTCCGGCGCCGCCGATATCTCCTCCACCGGTGACCATTCCGGAAACGGAGCCTACCAGCCAAAGTCGCTGTGCGATGTGGAAAAAGAACAAATTCAGGGCGCGCTGGACTTCACCAAATGGCACAAGGGAAAGACCTGCGAGATTCTGGGGATCACCCGGCCCAGGTTGGACAGAAAGATCAGAAAGTACGGGATCAAGCAAAGCTCTTATCACCTGCAGGAGCAATGGACCGCCGGCCAGGCCAATGTACCCCAGGTCGCCAGACCAGCATGGACCAGTTAAAAGAGCTTTCCCTGCTGGTGCAGCATGGCGAGAACGTCCAGGCCGTTTCCTGCGCCGAGAAACTTTTGGCCCAGTCGTGCCCCATGGAAGATATCGTAAAGGCTCTCTCCGATGGCCTGGAAGTTCTCCGCAACAAGTGCACCATAGAAAACTTTCAGTTGCTCGACGTTTTACTTGCCACCAGGGCCATGGTGGAGGTGGTGGATGAATGCCTGGCCAGAAAGCTCCAGAACGAATTGGACAATCTGGCCACCACCCACGAAGCCACCCAAAGCGCAGAGCCGACCAGGACTTTGGTCATCGGCACTATCCAGGGGGATATCCACGATCTTGGAAAGCATATTGTGGCCACCTTGTGCAGATTCAAAAACTTGCGGGTAATAAATCTGGGCAAGGATGTTTCCGTGGAGCAGTTCGTGGACACAGCCATCGCCGAGAATGCCGATTTCATTGGCGTCTCCAGCCTTATGACAGTCTGCCTCTCCAGGATAAGCGAGATAAAAAATGAGCTGGCGCGGCGGGGACGAAACGAGATTACGGTCGTGGCAGGGGGTGGCGCCGCCCAACAAAGCTCGCCTGACAGGCTCAATGTCGATTATGTCGCACACGACGCTTTCGACGGGCTCGATTATTTTCTCAGCGACATCCTTCCAGTTAAAAGTTGAATTCCACAGAGAGAATACAAGCTGTCATCGGCTTTGGCCGGGTGGATAGGCCACCCGTGGCCCCGGAGCTTATCGCGGTCACGGCCACCATCTGTGGCGCGGCGGTGGGCGATTATGTCAAGGATGGCGCCGTTATCGCCCAATGCCAGATGGAAGCCGCACGCATAACCGGCTCTGATGCTTTATTCGCCGCCGCCGACCTGTGTGTGGAGGCGGAAGCCCTGGGATGCGAAGCCCATTTTCCCCGGAACAACTACCCGCATATAAAAAGCCCTATCGTCCACTCCTATTCAGACCTGAAACAGCTTCGCCTTCCAGATCCCACCTCGGATGGAAGGATGCCCCAGATACTGAAAGCCGTGCGGCTTCTGGCTGACGATTCGGATGGCCGCCTGGTCCTCGGCAACGCCGTAGGACCCATCACCATGGCTTCCAGAATCATGGATATAGAGAAGATGCTCTATATGATAGTGGATCAGCCAGATAAATTCAGGGAGATAATCGAGTTTTGCGAAGGTGTCGCCAGCCGGTTCGTCGACGCGATCCTGGAGGCCGGCGCCGACGGAATATTGATCTTTGATCCTTCAGCTTCCCCGGCGCTCCTGCCACCCAGGATTTTCCGCGAATTCGAGCTGGAGCCGATCCGCCGCATCCTGGCGGGGGCCAAGCAAAAAAATCCATCCGTAGTCACCTGGTACTCTGTAGCGGGCCCGGTCCAGACCAACACCGCCATCATCTCCGCAGTGGGGGCCGATGTCACCACGGTGGATTACCCCGTACCGCTGCAAACCGCCATGGAATACTCCGGCCACACAGTGATAAACGGCAACATCAGGCCCGCCCTCTTTCTGGAAGGGACGCCCTCGCAGGTATATGACGAGGCGATGACACTTTTAGACCAAACTCGCCTGTCGGAGCGATTCATACTCGGAAGCGGCTGTGAAATCCCGATCAACTCACCGGCAAGGAACATAATGGCCCTGCGACGCGCAGCCAATGATCACGCCTCCCAGATTACCCAGATCAACGAACCAGCGGCAGGGAAAGTCCGGGCGACGTTTCACCCCCACAACCGCGCCATTTATGTGGAGACAGGCCAGACCATTCTGGAGGCGGCCGCCATGGGGGGCGCCCCCATCACCACATATTGCGACCTCACCGGTGTATGCGCCGAATGTGTGGTGACCGTGTGCAATGGGAAGGTCTCCGCGCTGGACATGATTGAAGAGGCCCAACTGGGAAGCCTGGGCGAAGGGGGAGGAAGGCTGGCCTGCCTCGCCAAAATCCAGGGAGACGTGGAGATCTACGTTCCCTTTTCCTCGCGCCGCATCCCGGACAAGGCTTGCGCCCCTGCCCAACTTTTCGACGAATCGACCTGTGCCGATTCCCACTCGTCGGATTTCGACCCCGTGTTCCCCCCCATGCGGGAGAAGGCCAGGATCTCCGCCGCCGATCATGGCTCCAGGCTGCTTCATCAGGATAATTTGGGCGCAGGGGCACCTTGCGGGGGCAATTTGCCCTGTCATGGGGCGATGTCCCGCTCCTCGTTCGCCGTGGCGGTGGATATGTCTGGTGAAAACGCCGTGGCCTATGTCCACGACATTGGCAGCGCTGAATTCCGCCACGCAGGCTCCTTCCTGGGCCCGGTGGCCGCCGTGGGGCTCAATTCCGCTGAAATCGATACCAGAAGAGCCTTGGACCCTCCAATAAGCCGCAAACTGCGGGAAGAGTCCACCCGGCTTTTCAATTCCATAGTCAACTGGCTTTACGAAAGCCACTCTATAATGCCGGAGCGAGTACGGGGCCTTCTGGTCACCGGCTGCCCCATGGCCGACGATACCTTGCGGCCCCCCGGCGAGTCCCTGCCTGGAGAATGGGCGCAAATCACCTGCGGAGGGATCGCCGAAGCGCGGATGTCCGACTATCCCGGCCTGAAGGTGCTTATGTGGCCTAAACCACCCCACCGATTCGGCGGCGCATCCAGAGATGCCGCATTCATCCTTGCCACCATGCCCTCCCCCGCTGCTGAACCTGCGCTGTTTATACACCTGGGTTCATCCGGTTCGATAACCGCCCACTACCAGGGGCGATATTACACCCATCGATTCCCCTTTGGTAATTTGCTGGAGCGCCCTATCCCCGGCGTATCCCGGGGATTTTTCAACTTCCTGATTCATGAGGCGCAAGTCGATGGGCGGGGTGTAACCAGTTTCAAAACCTTCAACGGCTCGGCCCCCCTGGGATTGCTGGGTACGGCCATGGTGGGAGCGGCCGCCGGAATGAAACGCCACGGAATCATCGACGACAAGGGCTTTGTCCAGGGCAAGTGGGCCCCTGTGGTGGAAAACCGATTTGTGGTGGTTCCCAAGCAAAAGACCGCCGGATACAGCCCTATCACCATCGGCTGGGAAGATATCGACAAGCTGATGATAGGGACGGGAGCATGCTCTCGGGCCGTATCGGATGTCCTGGACGCTGTCCATCTTTCCCCGGAGCAGGTGGAACGGGTTTTCGTCTCCGGCCCGTTTGGCGTGGTGGCGGACCCGGCGGACCTGATTGAACTCGGCTTTATCCCGGATTCGTGGAAGGGGAAAATACAGTTTGTTAAAAACGCCGCAGGGCTGGGTGCGCGGAAGGCGCTTTTCTCTTCCCGGGCCAGAAAAAGGGCGGTGGTCATAGCATCCTCCATGGCGCCCCTGTCCCAGGCCCCAGGCGCCAGATATGGAGAATCCAAATGAAAGAAGGTTTTTTCAAAAAGCTCCTGGACAACGCTTCCGACCTGATCTGGGCCGTGGACATGGAGGGGCGCTTCATATACATAAACGACAACATCAAGGAATGGGGCTACGACAAGGAGGAGTTGATCGGCCAGCCGCTGTTGAGCATTCTAAACGCCCAGCGGATAGGGAAACGGGAGACCCGCCGCTCCATAATGGGCATCCACCAGACTTACGAGATGGAGATCGTGGACAAGAAGGGAACCGCCCACAAAGTGGTGGTCAAATCCTCGCCGCTGGAGGAGGAGGGGACAATCGTGGGAGTCATGGGGATCATCCGCGACATCACGGAGCTGGAGCGACTGGAGAGAAAACTGAAGGATGAGGAACGGCTCGCCTCCCTGGGCCGACTGGCCACCGGCATCGCCCACGAAATCCGCAATCCCCTTTCATCTGTGAAGATGAACCTTTCGATCCTGAAAAAGCGACTCAGCCCCAAGGGAGTGGATGTGGAGCATTTCGAGATCGCCCAGGAGGAGGTATTCCACCTGGAGAAGATCGTCAGCGAGCTTCTCGATTACGCCAAGCCGATCACGCTGGATCTGAAGATATGCGACCTGACCCAGTTGATCGATGTCGCCATTGCCGCCGTGGCGGCCCCTTGCGCAGAAAAAGGTGTCACCATCAGGACGGAGTATGACGGCAGAGGGCACATGGCGCTGCTGGACAAGACCAAGATCACCCAGGCGCTGATCAATATATTGCTCAACTCGGTGCAGGCCTCCCTGGAAAACTCGGAGATTTTCGTGGGCGCGGAGACTGTGAAGTTTCCCTCGTCCGACAGGGCCAGGGTGGTGATTCGCGATCAGGGGTATGGAATCCCGGAGGATAACCTGAAATATATATTCGATCCGTTCTTCACCACCAGAAAGGATGGCACCGGCCTGGGACTCTCCATCGTCCGCAACATCGTGGACAACCACGAAGGCTCGATCACTATAGAAAGCGAACAGGGCAAAGGCGCCACCGTGTCCATAGAGCTTCCCGCGCCGTAGGGGGAATGCAACCACCTCGCTCGGCGGGGTGTTCTTCACCCCGCCTTAAAAAAGATTTGATAGATTTTGTAAGGGCGATTCATGAGTCACCCTTACCGGCGCCACCCCGGCATGAATAGATGCCGCCCCTCCTTGCAAATGAGGGGAGAGGAGCAGAGGCCCAGGCTCGGAGGCCGGCGTGACAGCCAAAGAAGCTCTCGCACGTTGTCATTTCGAAGCGAAGCGAGAAATCTCATAAGGACGGCGGGCAATGGCAGCTGGACATAGCGGACAGGCGTTCATGCTGGTATATGAGCCCCGAATGTCATTTCGACTCCACCGCAGGCGGGGGAAAGCACTCACTTGCCGGTGATATCCCCATACCCGGCGTAAAGGATCTCTTTTGTGATTCTGCCCATGTGCCGGTTCAGTATCACGCCGTTTTTATCTATGAAATAAGTGCATGGCAGGCCGAACACCTGGAACTCATCTGTGGCCTTGCCATCCTCGTCCAGGGCCACCATGAAGGTGAAGTTGTTTTTTTTCACAAACTTTTCCACCAAAGCCTTCGACTCCTTGACGTTTATCATCAATAGCTCCAGCCCCTCGCCTTTTTTCAGATGATAAAACTTCTCCAGCTCCGGCATCTCCTCGATGCAGGGGACGCACCATGTGGCCCAAAAGTTGATTATCAGGGGCTTGCCCGCATAATCGCCCAGCTTGATCGGCTTGCCGTTCAATCCATCCAGCTCAAAAACGGGGGCTGGAGCGGGCTTCGGTTTTGGCGGAGCCTCCATGGGCGCTTCCGGCTGGCAGGCGGCCGTCGTCAGCGCCAGGAACAGCAGGGAGGCCATTGATAATTTCCTCACTGTCCCACCCCCTCCTCGATCTCTTTGGGATATTGAATGGGCAGCTCCCAGCGGAACACCCTGGTCTCCGGCCCCCCCACGTTCTCTATGCCCAGTTCCACCCACTTTGGGGCGTGCTTCCCGCCGGTGACTTTCCTGAACCTAATGTCCGCTTCGTAGTGGTGTTTGTCGGCGGTCTGAAATCGCAGCCGCCATGGCGGTATGGTGGACGCCTTTCCATCGGGGGTACGTAGCCAGGCGATATTATCCAGCTCGGCCAAAGCTACTTCCCCCTCGTGAACGGTGAAGGCGACAATAAAGACATCGTAATCTTTCAGCTGATATTCGTCGATCAGGTGTTCGGCGCCGATACTTTTCAGGTATTGGGGCGTGGCGAGCACCACATCGCAATATATATCACCCTGCCCCATATCGTTGCGCCACACGGCGTGGTGGATCGCCTTGCGCACTTCGTAGGAGTATCCGGACTTGGTGGTGGGATACTTTTCCTCCAGGTAGCGGATTATCACATCCGCCTCCCTCCCGGAGATTTCCACCTTCTCCTTCATCCTCATCCGCTCCACCACCTGGATCCACCCGGAAGGGGAGAGAATGGCGGTTATCATGGCAGACTCGCCGTGGCATTGCCGATAGCAGCGTTTCTGGTACACATATCGCACATCGTCCGTTCCCAGCTCCCTGATGTATCCCAGGTTGAAAAGCTCCAGCCTGACCGCCCGCACATAGGTTCGAGCGTCCGAATCGAAATCCTCGCGGGAGTCGTAAAACGCAAGGTAGACCAGAGCCACCGCGGCGAAAGCCAACGCGACAACGGCCACTGTGGCTACGGCCATCCATTTGACGAGTTTAATTATTATCCTCATTGACCGGAGGGATATACACAGCGAAATCCGTAATCGTTGAACAGCCTGGCGCCATCGTCGCCCAGCCTGGCGGCCGCCCGCAACGAGGTACGGGGAGTCAGCCAGGAACCGCCCTTCAAAAGCCGCAGCTTCTTATTCTCGTCATACCATCCATCCTGCCATTCCCACACGTTGCCTGCCATGTTCAGCGCGCCGAAAGGGCTGGCGCCCTGGGGCCGGGAATCCGCCGGGATCGTGCCGCCGGTCATATTCTCGCCACTCTGTTCCAGGGCAAAGGAGCCTACCTTCAGCCGGGAAACACCGGTGGACCCCATGAACATCGCCTTTTCAGGATCGAATTCGTTCCCCCAGGGGTACACCCGCCCGTCATCCCCCCTGGCCGCCCGCTCCCACTGTCGCTCGGTAGGGAGGACACCACCCGCCTTTTTGCAAAACTCGTCGGCTTTGGCCCATGTCACATTCACCACGGGATGATCCACCAGGTTGGGAGGATACAGGTGGTCTGCGAATATGGATTTGAACCTCCGGTTTGTCACTTCAGTTTTGTCGACCAGGAATGCCGGGACGAACTCCTCTCGCTCCGGAGTCTCATCCTTGTACCAAGAAATCCTGGCGCCGGAGCCAGCCAGCAGCTCGGCAAGTTGAGCCTCGTCCGTGCCCAAGGTGGCCTGGCCGGCGGGAATAAGGATGCGGCCGGAATCGACTTCCTCTGCCCAGACATGGGGGATCACGGCGAAGGCAAGGGTAATTGTTATCAACGCAGGGGCGCCCCTCATTGCTCTGCTCCCTTTCTGCGCGCCTGGATCCAGTCCATTCCGGTCATGATGAATGTATAGACAAGCGCGGTCCATACCAGCGTCACCAGGGTGAACAACACCATGTCCTTGACTGGGTAGCCGCCCCTGGAGACCTGATACCACTTTCCGGCCATTCGCTGGGCAGGGGTGAGCATTGCCTCTCCACCGTATCTCTTAAAGAAATAGGCCATGATTTCCTCTTTGGACATGCCAGCCATCAGTTTGTCGCCAATATTGTTCTTCCATTGCAGGCCGCAGCTCATATGGCAATCCTCCAGCACCATGGGACACTCGCAGGGGCAGGCAAGTGAATGGGAGACTCCCATGACGGAGTTGTCCGACGCGGAGACCAGAAAGATATATCTGGCGGCCAGGATGGTGATTACAACACCCAAGGAGACAGCCCCGACTATGGCCCTGGTCATGACGAAGCCTTCTTCCCCCTATTGCGGCGAAACACCCACACGCCCAGGAATCCCAAGGCGCCGATAGCCAGCAATATCTCCCCGGTATGTCCGGCAAACATCCCTGGTGTCGCCATGGCGCTAAACTGCTTTTCCACAGAAGGCATTATGTCCTCCTTGGAGTAGGAGACAGATATTTCCTTGCCCTGCCCGGCCTTCACCTCCTTGAACAGGTACTTGTAATATTCGAACCCCTCTTTTTCATATGTCCCGACCCAGCCGGGGCTAATTTCAAAACGCCCTGCCCTGGCGGGCTTTTGCACATGCACTTCCAGAGTGTTGATCGCGTACAGCGCCGGAACCTTGTGGACGAATTTGCGGACTGCCCCGCGGATGGGGGAGAAGGGGGCGTATTGGTAGTCGATAAAGAAATCGGAATATGGCAGCTTCACGTCCACCATTTTTTCCGCGCCTTCGGTCTTTATGTCGAAAAGCTGACAGAAGTGATGCCCGCTCGGCGACAGGCTGCACACATCGGTGAGCTTCGTCACCTCCATCGGCAGACCGAAACGCGCCTCGGCGGGGAACTTATTCTTGTCGGCGAACTTGCCCTCCATTATCACCAGCACCTGGCTGCTGTCATACTCCGGCATCAGGGTTACCTTCATGCGGCCCACCACCAGCCCCTTTTCATAGGCCGCTGCCGCAGGTGACACCACCAGCGCAAAAACCGGTCCCATCGAAACCAGCGCCAGGACCAACAATCTTTTTATAGCGCTCATACTATTTCTCCTTCCCCTGGGCGCCGTGGTCCATCTGGCCGTGGTCCATCTGGCCGTGGTCCATCTGGCCGTGATCGTGGCCCGGCTGATTTACGAACCTGCCCACCAGGTAGCTTTTATATATTGTCATGTTGTCCGTCAGGATCATCACGCTGATAGCCATCATCACCGCGGCCGCCGCGATCCGGACTCCTTTTCGCGCGCCGGATCTACCGGATTTCAGCGCAATCGCCATCAATCCCGCCGCCAGCGCCGAGATGGCCGTTAACTCCCCCACCGTATACATCACCAGCAACAGCCCGCCGCGGACCACGGTCTGATCCGCCTGAGTGAGGCCGTATATATAAGTCAGCGTGGGGGTGACGCATGGCTTGTATGCCAAGGCCAGGGCCCCGCCGTAAATGAAACCCAACACCCTGCCGCCGATCTTGACCGCTGTGGAGGTTCTGTCCAGAGTCAGCGCACCGGCGATATATAGAGCCAGCAGGGCTATGATCACGCCACCGAACTGGTTTGCTATCGCCACATGCTCAAACACCGCCTTCGAAAACGCCGTGGCGCTCATCCCCATGGTGGTAAAAACCACTATGAAACCCGCCGCCGCAAGGGCCAGATTCACGCAAAAGGCCCTCCATGGGCTGACCGATTTCTCCTGGCCACTTTCCAGCAGGGCCGAGCCCATGACATAGGCCACAAAGAATGGGATCACCTGCATGAGGCAGAAGACCCACACGGAAAAAAAGGCATGTACGCCACCGGCGTACGCTTCGATCAGGGACATAGGTAAATACTACTCCGTCTTTACGCTGATGGCGGCGATGCGCCGGGTTGGCCTTGCGGCATTATGCTTTTCAGGCCATCCTCCAGCTGGCCGAGCCGTTCCACCTTCCCCACGAAGAACGATTGGATCACTCCATCCCCGTCCACGAAGACCGTGGTGGGCGTGATACTGACCCCCACCCGGTCGGCGAACATCTGGCCCCCTTCCACAGCCACGGGGAATTCTAGCCTGTGGGTTCTGGCGAACTTTTCCAGGTTCTCCTGGGAGTCCTGGATTCCCACGAACATGACGTTTAGCCCGGAGGCTTTTCCCTCCTCCACGGCCTTTCGAATATTCGCCACCGACTCGTGGGAGCATGGGCACCAGTTGGCGTAGAAGTAATAGAGCATCGGCTTGCCCATAAATCCCTGGCGCGACGCCTGGCCGCCACCCAGCAAGCTCAGGTTGAACTCAGGAAGGGCGTCCCCATGGTCCAGCAGCCTGGCTTCCACGGGGCGTGCGGAATAGTCATATACAGCGTTTAATAGCACAGCCGCGGCGGCCAGCAGGATCAGCCTGTTCACCTTCCGCGAAAAGTCAACCGTCGCCGCTGTCCCGGCGGGGGTGTCCAGCTCCCCCACGCCCTCAATGCTTGTGGTTCGGGTCGTCATGATTATGTTGATTCGCTCCGCCATCGGAAGGGTTCATCTCCATGGCCGGAGGCTGGACAGGCTGCGGATTATTCTCCGGTGTCCCCAGCTTCCTTTGCATCTGATCCAGTCCGGTCATGTGTCCGATCTTCAGCTCCTCCCTGCCAGAGAGGTAAGCCTCAATTGGGCGTTGATCCACCGGCGTCAGGAACAACGCCTTGAGCCTGTCGTAATGGCCAATGAGCTTCAATATATCCTGCTCCCGGAAGTCCTTCTCCCAGTTGCCCACCAAAGCGTTCCACACCTGCACAATGGCCACTGCCTGGGGCTCTGTTATATTTGTGAACTCCACGTTAGGCTTAGTCTTGCGATAATTTTCTATGAACGTCTGCATATGAGGAACCACCGCCACGAATGGTGGACCACACCTGGGACAGTACATTTTTATCCGTTCGTCGGAATGACACTGGGTGCATATCCTCCTGGCCATGTCATAGGCCTCCAGCGGTTGATATTTTATATAACCGTTCGCCTTGGCCTCGCTGACTATCCGCTGGCTAAGCGGATTCGGAATGAATATTACACCCAGAACCAGCAGCGTCAACACGCCCAGCGTAATTAACACAATGCGTTTTTTCTTCATAGGATGCTTTCTCTCTCCACCGGTTTAGACTTCCTGAAGTTTCATTCTATATAAGTTTTCCCTTTTGTTCAACCAATTGAGGGAGCAGACATAGCACCAATCATGTTACACAGAGAAATATTGCCTTTATTATTAATGCGCAATCATGACGACTTTTGACACTCACAAGATGAGCAATATTTGTGCCGGCTTACCATAATTCCAAATCCTGAACGCCACCGCGGCCATTGAGTTGATTACCCAGCCCAGCGAAAGTATAATCAGCCAAAAGGCGCTCCCTCTTGTATATTCAGCCAGACGACACGGTGGCGCCGGTTGCTGGAGGCAAATGAATCCCGACACGAAGAGAGTGGAAATAGAAGACAAGCCCCTGGGCTGGGCGATCTGGCCAAATCCCTGGGTGAACCTGGCGGCGGGGGTGGTCATGGTAGCCTTGGCGTTGGCGCTAATTTCCTTTAACGAGACGAGGGCTGTGGCTGGTGTTCAGGCGCTCACCAGCGGAGTGCTCCGCGCCGTCTCCCTTCCGGACAACGTCATCTTTCCCGCTTATGAGGGGAAGCTGACCCATGTCACGGGCCGGCTATCAGGTCCCGCGGAAGTGGTGGATCCAATTTTCAAGGTAAAGGCTGAGTGTGTGTGCCTGATCCGGCGGGTGGAAACCAACTTGTGGGTGGAACTGGAGGAGACAGGTAAGGGTGGCCTGACCGGCTACAGCTACCAAACCCGCTGGACGGAGAAATGGATCGACTCCACCCGCTTCGTCAAGAGGGGGCACGATAATCCGGACAAGAAATTATTTCAATCCATGGGCTTCACCTCGAAAAAAGCCGGTCTGGGGGTGTTCAAGATCGATCCGCAGCTTTGCGCTGTTCACGATAGCCCCAGGCCCTTTCAGCTGACAGAGACTGATTTTGCGAATATGCCGGATAAAATGCGGATGCGCATGAAATTAAGGGCGGGAGCGCTGTACCAGAGTTTCAATCTGGACCACCCCGCCATAGGCGACACCAGAATATCCTATTGGCTGGTTGAGCCTGGCCCCGTCACCGCTCTGGCTTTGCAGACCGGCGACACGCTTTCCCCCGCAAAGACCGCCTCCGGCGAATTGGTGATGGGTCTTAAGAAAGGGGAGGCGCCGCTGGAGCAGATGTACAATCCTCCTTCGGCCCACGGAGTGGGGATGGGTGTTATCCTTCGGCTGGCCGGGTTGTTTGCGGCCTGGTTCGGGCTCATGCTGGTTATGGATCCCCTCTATCTGTTCATATCGCTGGCCCCGAGACTTCATGGCCTGCTGGAAAGAAGCTCTGGAAGGGAAACCGGCCTGGCCTCGCTCGGCTCCGGGCTTGCCGTCATGGCGCCTGCATGGATATCGTTTCAGCCTCTTGTCACCGGTGGATTGGCGCTGGCCGCGGCGGCGTCCCTGGGACTGATCGCGTGGGATATAAAAAAGGCCACGCCTAAGCCGCCACCACCACCGCCCGTCAAAAAGTTTATCCCGGAGGGCGTTACCGGCCCATATATAGACGGCTCCGGCTTGCCGGGTGGCGCCAGCTTGCCTGATGATGGGGTCTATAAACCTAGAAAACCGGCTTTTTTCGCGGTTCCGGCAGACGCTCCCGCAAAAGGCGCGGAGGAGCCTGCGGGGCCAGGCGGGGTATACAAGCCAAAACGGCCTCCATCTTTCAACGCGGCGGCCCCACGGGGAGAGATGGACCCATCCCACCCGGAGAACCAGTGGCCCGAGGCCTGGCCGAAGAGCGGAAGGAGCCATAGGATCGAGCGGGCGTTCGTGTTTCATGAACGCGACAGAATGGATAAAGGGAAAACCGCCGAGATGATCCGCCGCAGGGAGACAAACCCTGGTGGTCTGCCACCGAAGGTTGGAAACATCACAGGTGTCCATGTGGGCGCATGGCCCAATGAAAAGGAGAAGCTCAACTTGCTGATCCGAAAAAGTGTGCCCGCTTATCTGAAGAAACATCCAGATGCTCCCCGCTATGACGACAAAGCCATCTACTCAATGAAAGTTTGGACAGGTAGCGATGACTTGTTGGGAAGGTACGCCGTGCTTCTGGTCATCCCCAAGTGAACGCCTCTCCATTGGGCTCTGGTTCCTTCTCCCCCCAGGAGAGGGGAGCGTGAGTGCCGAAGTGGGCGACTACTTATCTGATGAACTTGCGGACCCTGGGCAAAAGCTCTTTGGTAAGGGATTCCTTCGTGATGAAGTCGTCGGAACCCTTCCTGATCGCCCGCTCGCGGGATTCCATTCGTGGGTCGGAGGTGATTATGATCACGGGGGAGGATTTGGTCTCCGGGGCCCGCTTGAGGGTATCCAGCGCTTCAAAACCGTCAACATCCGGCATGTTCAGGTCCAGGCAGATCAGGTCCGGCGCCCGGGAAATCGCAAGCGATATGGCCTCCGTGGCCGATTTTGCTTCAACTATCTCCGCGCCCAACGGCTCCAACAGCCTGCGGATCTCTCTTCTGGCCAGCCTTTCGTCGTCCACCACCAGGATGATGGGTCTTTTTTCCGGAAGCCTGGCGTAAAAAACGCTTCCTTTTCCCTTGGTGGACTCCACGGACAGATCCCCACCATGAGCGCGCATTATCTCCCGGCATAAGGGAAGGGCCAGTCCGGTTCCCCTCTCCCCATCGGTCCCTTCCTGCGAGGTTTTTACATCATGCCGAAATATGTTTGGCAGGGTGTCGTCGTCGATCCCCACTCCGTTATCCCGGATGGCCACGGTGGTGGGCTGGCCCTGGGGGATGAAAAAGACAACCTCCCCTCCCCGATGGGTGAACTTTATGGCGTTGGACAAAATGTTGGAGAGTACTTCGCCGAAAAGGATAGAGTCGGCGTATACCCTGGTTCCCGGCGGGATGTTATTGACGATCCCGACCTTTTTGACCTGGGCGATGCTCCCCAAAAGGGAGATGGCGGAGTCGGCGGTCGTGCTGGCGTCCTGAAAACTGGTGGCAAGTTTCACGGCCCCAATCCCCAGGCGGGAAAGGGAGAGGACTTCATTGATCATTTTCGTGGCCCTCTCCGAGCTTTCTATTATGGAATCGAAAAGCGGCCTGTTGTCAGGCTCCAGCAGGCTCACCTTCCCCTTTCCCAGCAGCTTGAGGAAAGCGATGATGGAGGTGAAAGGGGACTTGAGGTCGTGGGCGATCAGGGAAATGTATTTGTCCTTGTCCCGGGTGGCCTTCTCCGCGGTCATCCTGGCCTGGACCAGCCTCTCCTCCGCCCTGCGTCTTTGCTCCTTGCTTTCATAACCATCCAGCAAGCTGGCGCAGGTGGCCAACAGGGGGCGCAAATGCGCCACCAGTTCCTCGTCATATCCGCCAGGGCGGTTTGCCAATCCTGCCATCCCAACTATCTTTCCGCCCAGGGTGAAGGGGACTCCCAGGTAGTTGGCCAGTTTTGGGTGTCCCTCCGGCAGGCCCCCTGCTCTTTTATCAGATTCCGGATCGTTGGATATTACCGCTTCCCCGGTCTTCAGGGTATATCCGAACAGGGTGTTCAGGTTACGAAACTCCATACCTTCCGTGGAAATCTTGCGGAAGAGCCCGCGGGTGGTCTCGTTCCAGGATATGTCGCTTATGGCATGGGTCTTCATGTATGGCGTGCCGCCGGGGGTGTACAGCACCCTGCCGACAAAACCGAATTCGCTTTGCGTGAGTCCCAGCAGCTTGTCCAACAGGCTTTTGAAAAGTTGGCCCGCCGGGGCGTCGGAGATGAAAGCCGCTTGCATCAGGTGTATGGTTTCCATCATCCTGGTTTCCATCGGCTTGTCTACGGCGCCCGACTTCTCGGATGGCGATTCCTCTCCGATGCCAGAAAACCTCGCCATGAAGCCGCCATGGCTTACACCGCTTCCCAGCGGCGTGATGACGCCGGTTAGCCGGGGCTCCCCAGCTCCAGTCCCTGGGGGGATGTGGAACGTCACTGGCCGTCCGACGAGCTCGGCTTCATTAATCTGAGATCGCAGCCGCAGCAATGCGTTTTCGATTCCTTTTTCGCCTCCCAGAGCCGAATCAAGGGATCTGCTGGCCATAAGGAGTTTCCTCTCCTTGCTCATCAGGGCTAAGGGTAGGCCATCCGCCTTTAGGGCGCTTTCCATAAGGGCCGCCCTGGAGTATCCTTCCTCTATCCGGCTATGCAATTGGCGGGTTTCATTTTTCAGGCGGAAATATTCCTTGAGGATGGCCGCATATTCCAGCTTGCCACCCTTGTTGGCGGCAGGGTCGCTTTCGCCTTTCAAGTCCTTGGCGATATCATCATCCATTGGGCAGGATCCCACTCATGTATTCATCAGAATTCAATATTACCTTTAAAGCGCATGGCAAGCATTAGTGTGTAATATAAGTCCTTTCATCCCTTTTAGTGAAGTAATATTCACCTTTTCCAGGCGCCGGACGGCGGGCCGGTCTCACGATTTCTTTTCTAGAATATCCTGGCGGGATAGCGCGAAAACCAGAATGCTGATAAAATAACTTCAAATGGCTGAAAGCAATAACAGACACGAACCTAGCGACAAGGCATACAAGGAGATAGTTCGGTCGCTGCAGGAGATTAACGACCTGAGCAGCGTGGACGCCATCCTGGAAAAAGTGCTTTTGGAAGCGCGGGCTTTGACCAACGCGGACGCGGGTACCATTTTCCTGGTAGAAAAGGACAGGTTGCGTTTCAGCTATGTGCAGAACGAGACCCTGTTTTCCAGAGATAGCGTCAGCCCGGAGGTATATAGCAATTACACACTTCCCATAGACATCAAATCGATTGTCGGCTATTCCGCCACAACTGGGGAAACTGTTGACATACCAGACGCTTACGCTTTGCCGAAGGGCGCTTCCTTCGGTTTCAACAAGGATTTCGACGTACAGAACAATTACCGCACCCAGTCGATCCTGGCCATTCCGCTGAAAAGCTACCAGCAAAGGATAGTGGGCGTGCTCCAACTGATCAACTCCAAGAACGAGGAAGGCACGATGGTTCCCTTTTCCTCGGAGCATAGAGACCTTTTGCCGGTGTTCACCATCAACGCCACCATAGCCATAGAACGGGGCGTCATGACCAGGGAACTGGTGCTGAGGATGATGAAGATGGCCGAACTGCGGGATCCCACGGAAACGGGCGCCCACGTTCTCCGGGTGGGGGCCTACGCGGCGGAGATATATCACCAGTGGGCGCTAAACCGGGGGGTGAACTGGAAGGAGCGCCGCCGATCCAAGGACCTTATCCGTATTGCTGCCATGCTCCATGACGTGGGGAAGGTGGGGATATCGGACTTGATACTCAAAAAACCAGCCAGGCTCACAGACGAGGAATTTTTGACCATGAAATGGCATACCGCGCTGGGCGCCGGGCTTTTCTCCAACGCCACCAGCGAGCTGGATTCCCTCTCCCTGGACATAGCCCTGAACCACCACGAAAAGTGGGATGGATCCGGATATCCAGGGGACGTGGATATTGTCAATATGGACGACAACACCATGGGGAAAGGGAAAAAGGGTGAAGAGATTCCCCTTGGCGCCAGGATCGTGGCCCTGGCCGACGTGTTCGACGCGTTGGTCAGCCGCCGCTCATACAAGGAGCCAATGGCCTATGAACAGGCGTTGGGGATCATCAGGGACGAGTCGGGAAGTCATTTCGATCCGGACGTGGTGAAGGCGTTCGAAGAGGTGTTCCACGTCTGCAAGGCGATCCACGCCAGGTACACCGCTGATACCCGTCTCAACGAAATCCCGACTGAATAACGTCGCCACGAACTGCTTATGAGCCTCGATTCACTGGTCACCACCCTCCACATCCTGGGCGGAGCCGCCTTCGCCGTGACTGTGGCTCTGATGCAGACCGTGTTGGGCCCGGCCATGGCCAGGATTCCCGCGGGCGAGCGAAAAACCGAGGCTGTGGCCATCATCCAGGGCAGAGCCAGGCTGGCTATGGACATCGTTATAGTAATTCAATCCCTCACCGCGGCGTATCTTCTTTTAACCCGCTGGGAAATGATCTCGGCCAGCCTGTGGCTGATGACCAAAATATCCATTGGGACCGTGGCGCTGGCGACGGCTCTGCTCCTGCACTTTTACTGGCGGGGGAAGAAGGCCCGGCTCAAGGCTGCGGGGGAGGCCCAAAGATTCGAAGCGCTATCTTCCTGGACGCTGAAGATGGAAGGGGTCGTGCTGGCGGCGGCGCCGACGGCTTTTATCATGGGTGTGATCCTGGGCCATTTGTAAGGGGCTATGGCGTGAGGGTGAACACCTCGTTTTTGGCCAGCATTTCTTTTATCTTCTCCCTGGAGACCGGCTTGCAAAATATGTAACCCTGCACCTGGTCGCACTTTATTCCGCTCAAAAAGGAGAGCTGCTCCAGGGTCTCCACTCCCTCGGCCACCACCTTCAGGTTTATCTCATGCGCCATGGAGACCACCGCCTTGGCCACGCTTTTTGCGTCCGGGTCTTTAAACAAGTCCACTACGAAGCTGCGATCCAACTTCAGATAATTGATGGGGAACTTCACCAGGTAGCTGAGGGAGGAGTAGCCGATGCCGAAATCGTCTATGGAAATGTTAAAGCCCCACTTGCGCAAAGCCCGCAGTTTTTCCACGGCGCTTTCGATATTTTTCACCAGGGCGTTTTCAGTAAGCTCCACCTCTATCCGCCTGGGGTTGAGGCCATGTTTTTTTGTGGCGCTTATCAGCTTGTCTACGAAATTCAACTGCTCCAGATCCTTGGCGGAGAAGTTTATCGATATGGATATCCCGGTCACCTCCTCTCCGGCCAGGCCTTCGGCCAGCAGTTCGTTCATGAAAACGCAGGCGGTGTCCAGCATCCATTCGTCCAGTTCGCGTATCAGGCCGGTATCCTCGGCCACGGGGATGAACTCTGCGGGCGAAATGGATCGCCCGTCGTGGGTCCATCGCATCAGCCCCTCTAGGCCCGCCATTTTTCCGGTGGCCAGTTCTATCTTCGGCTGAAAGACCGCCGATATCTCATTCTTTTCCAGCGCCTTTCTCAGCTTGCTTTCCAGTTCGTGGCGGCGCACAGCATTGTCGTTGAGCGACTTGGTGAAGAACATGAAGCTGTTCTTCCCCACGGTCTTGACGTTGTACATTGCCAGGTCAGCGTTTTTCAGCAGATCCTCGGCCGTTTGCCCATTTTGGGGATAGAGGGATATCCCCACACTAGAGGAGATGAACAGCTCCTCCTTCTTGTGGACAAACGGCTCGGAGAGAGAGGCGTTGATGCGCCTGGCCACTGCGGCGGCCTCTTCCTCGCTGGTCATATTCTCTATAATCACCGTGAACTCGTCGCCACCTAACCGGGCCACAGTGTCCTCCTCCCTGGCGCAACCCACCATGCGGATAGCCACACCTCGCAGCAATAGATCCCCCACGGCATGACCCAGGCTGTCATTGATCAATTTAAATCCGTCCAGATCCACGAAGAGGACAGCGAAAATGGCGTGGGCCCTTTTGGCCCTCACGATGGCATGTTTCAGCCGGTCTATGAAAAGCTGCCTATTGGGAAGCCCGGTAAGCGCATCGTGGTACGCCTTGTACTCCACCTCTTTTTCGCTGGCTCGCAATTCGGTGATGTCATAGAAAACCGCTGCGTACTGGGTGGTGGCCCCGGAAAAGTCCTTAATGGCGGTAATGGTGGTCTTTTGCAGGTATGCCTCCCCGCTTTTCCGCCTGTTCCAAATCTCACCTTTCCATCTCCCAGCCGACAAAAGCGTGTCCCACATCGACTTGTAAAACTCCTTGTCATGCTTTCCCGACTTCAGGATGCTAGGATTCCCTCCCACTGCCTCCCCGGAGGAATAGCCTGTTATCTGGGTGAAGGCCGGATTGATCGACTGGATGATTCCCCTGGCATCGGTGACGACCACTCCTTCAGCGGAGTTTTCAAAGACGCTTGCCGCCAATTCCAGTTTCTCCTCGGTCTTTTTTCTCTCCGTGATATCCGTGGAGATGTTGCATATGGCGTATGGGTCGCCCGACATCCTGCGCAGAGGAAACTTCATGGAAAGGTAAACGTGCTTCTGATCACCAAACACAGCCTCCTCCTCCATCTCCCTGGGCTCAGAGCCCATCAGTGCCCGCATGTCGTTTTCCGCCAGACGGTCCGCCACCTCCCTGGGAAATATGTCGTAATCGGTTTTCCCTTTGACCTGTTCCTTTCCCATCTTTATCAATCGGGCATATCGCCGGTTCACAAGGATATACTTCCCCTCCTTGTCCTTCAGGTAGATTATGGCCGTGGTGTTGTCTACGATGGTCTGCAAAAGCTGCTCCTGGCGGCGAACGTCTGTGATGGCTTCGCGCATGGCTTCATTGACCTTTACCAGGTCTGCGGTGGCCATCTCGGCCACCTCCCGGGCTTTGAGCAGTCCCTGAGAGTAACCTGACTGGATATGGGTGATCGCCAGGGAAAGCAAAGCCGACAGGGCCACCGTAATACCCAGGATTGTATAAAAAAGAAACCTCATGTTTATATAAGGCCCCAGAGCCTCGGCCTCATCTATCTCAGTAGCTATCCCCATCTCCAAATCCTTGTCCCACAACCAGCAGCCGATCACCCGCACCCCACGGTAATCACGATATCCGCTCGCTTCGCATCCACCCACCCCGGCTTTTACCTGTTGGGCCATCAGGGTCAGTGGCTGGGCCTCGCGGTCCATGGAGGGAGTCCATCCATCGACCAGGTCCCCGCCCGGGTCGCGAACCTGGACAGATAATATGCCGGTCTCTCCTTCCTTCAGCAATCCAGCGGCCACCAGATGGGCCAGGAACCTGCTGTCTGTGAGCATAAGCCCGTCCCGGCTCAAGGCATAGGTTTCGCCGGAGTAACCGATCCTGCCCAGTTGCATGACTCCGGTGAACTCAATGGCGGGATCGACTGTCAGCGCCAGAGCGGCGATCACTTTTCCATCCTTATCCCATATGGGGGAGATGGCGAACATGACCGGGTAGTCCTCCACCAGCCTCCCGTCCGAGTCGGCCACCGGGATATGCGGCGTCATTGGAGGGGTCATTGTCGGCAAACCCTCCCTAAACACCCTCTCCAGCTGATCTTCGTTTTCTCTGGAGATTACGTTTTCCACCCCCAGGTCGTGATCTCCGGATGAGGCCACATTCAGATAATCTGGGGCAATGATAAAGAATCCCAACCCCTTGTGACGGGAGCGTAGCAGCTTCCTGGCGCCATGGAGTCCGGGACTGGATAGAATCGACTTTCTGTCTCTGGACGTCGCCAGCTGGAGCTGCGCAATATCCACCAGGGGGGGAGAAATGGCTATGAGCCTGGCCAAGCCCATGTAGTTTTCTGACCAGAGATTAATGCCTTGCCTGGTGGAGCCCAGGACGGTTCTCAACGCGGCGGCGGAAGAGGCTCTGGTTTCCCATTCCATAGTCTCCATTCCCTTCCAGGCGGAGATGGAAACCAGGACAGTAAAAATGGCCAGCAGGATGATCAGATTCCTGAGTTTTATCATGTCAGGGCAAAGGCAAACGGACCGGACACTGGCTGCCAAACAGGACATCCCCCCCAGCAATGACACTGTACGAAGGAGTATTTAGAATGAAGATCAAGCTTTCCACGAAAAATTCCACTTTGTTGGTTTGATTGTGCCCTAACCGGGATTATACGTCAATCATTCCATGGACGCTCGCAGCCTGCGCTCCAGGGCTCGCAGGCAACGGGATGGACAGCCGATTCAGTTATGGTCAACTCGCCCTCCACGGCCAAGCGGATTGGGAGGCCAAGGGCCGATCGGAAGTGTTCCTCCCTCATGCGATGGCCAATCGGGCAAATGAATAAATGGTGCCGGGAGACGGAATCGAACCGCCGACACAAGGATTTTCAGTCCTCTGCTCTACCGACTGAGCTACCCCGGCCCATATATAATCTTGGCGTCCCCAGCGGGAGTCGAACCCGCGTCGCCGCCGTGAAAGGGCGGTGTCCTGGGCCACTAGACGATGGGGACGTCTTAATGCCAATACAATCGCGTATATTTTTGGTGAGCCGCGAAGGACTCGAACCTTCGACCCACTGCTTAAAAGGCAGTTGCTCTACCTCCTGAGCTAGCGGCCCACGCAAAAGAATCTGGTAGAGTAAAAATTCGCGGGCCTTTTGTCAAGCTATTAAGAGAAACCAGGCTGATTCTACCACATCCCGGCCCAACCTATTCATCAGACAGCCTGTTAGCTTTCTCCAGTTCTTCGGCGTTATCGGCGGCGCTATCAACTATCCCCACCAGGTCTTTCTCCAGGTGGCTCGTAAAGGTCTTGTCGCCTAATTTCCCGACTTTCTCGGCTCTCTCCCTCACGGTTTCCGGGGCCTTGGCCTCCGGCTCCCTGGTTTCGGTGCAGCCCGTGGCCATCATCAGGGCCACCGCCAGGGGCAGGGCCAGAAACGCTTTTCCAATGCCGCGCATGTTTTTATCCTTTGAATTTTCGTATCGGATAATGATATCCGAAAGGAGCCGATGGATGGGGCGGAATCGGCCGCAATGCGGTTAACCACCAGAATTGTGGCTTGCGCCCACTGTTCCTATCTGGCCGCTTTTCCCCAGCGGGAACACGATGTCCTCCCCATCCTTGATATCGAGCAGCGATTTCTCTTTTTCTGTTTTTCCTCCGTTATCTGTGTAATCCGGCCCTACGCTGTAGATTAATATCCCATCTTCAACGGAAACCATCTTCAACGGCTTGCCGTCGAAAGGATCGATGGGAACTGAGGTTATATAATCCGGCGCCAGATCATCCAACGATGCCGGATATCGCTCGGCCCTGGCGTGGTAAATCTGGGCCGCCAGCGCCGTCTTCGCCAGATAATATCGGGCTTCGGTGACGAAATTCCTTTTAACATAAACCTTATAATCCATCATACCTTGAAGCGCCCCGCCTAACAGGGATGGCTTTTTACCAGACATTCCTTTAAATTCAACTGTAAAATCATCGGCGTATTGCCCAAACATGCCTTCGAATAACTTATCAAGCCCTTTCAGGAATTCAGGCGGGGACTTTTCCGCAAGCCGCAAAACTCTCCTGTGAAAAATGTCGTCAAAATCAATGTCATACTCCAGACCGAAAATCACATAGAGTTTCAGCGCCAGCCTTTCGGCGATGTTTGGCCCATTATCACGGCTCCAGATCCTCTCCGGGTCTCTCACAGGCTCACCCCTGCTCTCCTTGACGATGTTATATAAAAACTCCAGATCGAAAGCTATCTCGGCCAAGCTGGCCCGTCTCCAGACGAATTCCCCAGCCAATCCTGTTTTAATATACTTCCCATCGATGACCTGATACCTGACAGGCGCAGCCCCCTTGGCGAAGATTAAAGACGGATTCTCTTCAATAATCTTTTGCACAGCGCCGCTTCCGATATCAGTTATCCACACACCAAGCAATGTGGAGACCAATGATGGAGGGGAGGCGGCAGTATGACCGCCAAGGTTATAAACCAATTCCACATTATCAACCGCCTCCATAATCAGTTTCTCCCGCGCCAGAAGCCTCGCCTCCAGCGCCAGGGCCGCCGCCATCTCTTTTTTATCCACGTACCTGGGCATTGCGGATTCCCAGCCGGGCCATCCTGGGTCGAGGGCTGGATTGTCTGCGTATGAGTATCCAGCCATTGCGGCGCCTTTTTTGACCAGGTCAAGATAATCCTTCCTCTCCCCTATATACGCCCGCGCTTTCGCCCAGGCTTCATCGTCCTCCTTGTCCAGAAGTTTCAACATTTCCACAAACTCACCGTCATTTGCGGCTTGCCCCTCCCCAGCAATATCCCAGGCCTTGTCATAATAAGTGGCGGCGTTTTCCTCCTCCAGCGGGCGCGGAGGAAGTATGCGAATCATCGTGTCGGCGGCCATGCTTTTTATCATGGCGAACCTGGGAAGGCTGAACTGATATGACACCTCAACGGTGACCCAGATCATTACCATCATGACCGCGCACGCCCCGGCAAGAAGAGAGATGGGCCATCTGGCCGCCGCCATGCTGCCCACCAGACTTTTTTTGCCACCAGCTGCGAAGATAAAAGCGCCACCCGCGGCCAAAAATATGGTCATGGAGAAGAAGAAAGGATAAAGCCATCCAGGCTCAAGATCTAAAAGTCCCCCAATATCCATAACCCTGGCCATGAACGCCGCCCAGGCCGCCGACGCCACGAGCAACACCACCCAGGCTCCCGAAACCACATCCCGGAAAAACTGGCTTGACATCCGGCCAAGGGTGGCGCGGACCATGGCCGTCAGCAGCAAGGCCAGTCCAGCCATCTGAGCCCATAACAGAATCGCTGTCATATCCATCCTTTTCCCAAGGTATTATTATATCGTTATGGGGCTTAGCTTGTCTGTCAGGACAGAAGCCCCATATTCCACCAAATCAGGAGGATCTCATCACCTGATGGCCTGAACCGCCCCGAGGCTGTATAATGTTCCAATTAACTAAAGGATGGAAAATGAACAATCTGACGGCTGGCATTCTGGTGGGCGGAGGCCCCGCGCCCGGCATCAACGGCGTAATACGAGCGGCCACCATTAAACTTAGAAACCATGGGGCCAAAATCATCGGCATATACGATGGCTTTTCACACCTGATGAAAGGGGACATATCCCACGTCAGAGATCTTCAAATTGACGATGTCTCCGTCATCCATTTTGATGGTGGTTCCATCCTGCGCACCAGCCGAGCAAATCCCACCAAGAAAAAGGATGATCTGGAGCTTGTGGTGGAGGGATTGCAAAAGCTGGGCATAAACTGCCTTATCACTATAGGAGGAGACGACACCTGCTTTTCGGCTCACAAAATCGCCAAGCAGGCGGAAGGGCGGATCCAGGTGATCCATGTCCCAAAGACCATAGACAACGATATCAACCTCCCCCACGGCATCCGCACTTTCGGCTTCGCCTCGGCCCGCAGTTTCGGCGTAAAGATCGTAAAGAGTGTGATGAACGACGCTAAAAGCACCGGCCGCTGGTACTTTGTAATCGCCATGGGGCGCAAGGCGGGCCACCTGGCCCTGGGGATCGGCAGCCCCGCCGGCGCCACCCTCACCGTCATCCCGGAGGAGCACCTCGAGGAGAAGATGGATATATCCTGGCTGGTGGATACCCTGGTTGGCGCCATCATCAAAAGGATCTCCGTGGGGCGTGACTATGGCGTGGCGGTGCTGGCCGAGGGCCTGGCCGAAAAGCTGGACGCCGCTCAACTGGCCGCCATGGGCCAGCTGGAATACGACGAACATGGGCATCCGCGCCTTTCCGAGATAGATTTTGGAAGGGTAATAAAAAACCGGGCGCGCCAGGAGCTGGAGAAGCTGGGGATCAAGATGACGATTGTGGACAAGGACATAGGCTACGAACTGCGCTGCGCAGACCCTACCCCCTTCGAAATGGAATACGTAAAGGAACTCGGCTTCTCAGCGGCCAAGCACGCGCTGATGGGCGGCTCGGGCGACATGGTCTCCATTCAGGACGGCGCCTTTGTCCCCATCCCCTTCTACGCCATCATGGATCCGGCCACGGGCCGCACAAAGGTGCGCATGATGGACATCCATTCGGAAGCCTATGAAATGGCCCTTGAATATATGATCCGTCTGAAGAAGGAGGACTTTGACAATGAGGACTCGGTGAAAAAACTGGCGGCCTGCACAACCCTGGATCCGGAGCAGTTCCGCCAGAGGTTCGAGAAAGTGGCGGTGAAGTTTGAGGGTTCTTCCGTGGTTATCCCCTACCAGCAGCCGAACGCCTAGATGTCATACGATCATACGCCAGAGGAGGTATCGGGCCAACCTCCGGAAGATGAAAAGCGCGTCATCCGGGTGGGCGCCTCCGGCTTTTCTTACGACGACTGGATAGGGCCTGTCTATCCCCAGGGTACCAAGCGCGCAGACATGCTCTCCTATTACGCCAACGAGCTGAAGTTCGACCTGGTGGAGCTCAATTATACCTATTACACCATGCCTGCGCAAAAGGGCGTTGAAGGGATGCTCTCCCGGGTGGAGCCGGACTTTACCTTCATCGCCAAGGCCCACCAATCGCTGACCCACAAGATCCGCGACGAATCCGGCGGGTATATCCGAGATGAGACCGCCGTGGCGACTTTCAAGGAGGGGCTGGCCCCCATGATCGACGGCGGGCGGCTGGCCTGTGTGCTGGCTCAGTTCCCCATGAAGTTCGGGCGGGGGACACCGGGGAAGGAGCATATAGCCTGGTTGGCCGAGCGTCTGGCGCCGACGCGATTGGTGGTGGAATTCCGCAACAAGGCATGGATCGCCCAGTCGGTGTTCGATTTTTTAAAAAATATCGGCGTCGGTTACTGCGTGGTGGACGAGCCGGACCTTCCCTCCCTCTCCCCTTTCATGCCGGTGGCCACCACGGATATCGCCTACTTCCGCTTCCACGGGCGTAATAAAAAATGGTTCGGTGTCTCCGCCGCCCAAAGACATAACTATGAGTACTCCGACCCGGAGCTGCGCCAGTTCATCACACCGATAAACAAGGTAGCCAGGCAGACAAGGACCACTTTGATCCTCTTTAATAATCACTTTGGGGGCCAGGCCGTGCGCAACGCCATGGCCATGAGAGAGCTGCTGGGTCTTGCAGGGCAAAAGGCTGTCGGCTGAGAGGGCGTTGCTTTCGGGCAATGCGGGAGTATAATCAAAATCCATGACCGAAGAAATCCAGACAGAAACCGGGGAGCAGCCCTCCGGCCCCATAAGCGCGGGGGTGGAGAGCGGAAACACCCATGCTCGAAAGAGGGTGTTGCGCAAGGTGGACCCGGAGGAGCGCCTGCCAATCACCGCGCACCTGGAGGAACTGCGCTGGAGAATCATTTACAGCGCCATTACTATCATGGTCATCTTCATTCCCATGTACGCCGTATCCGAGGAGCTGCTCATATTCCTGCGGCGCCCTCTGCCGCCGGAGGAGAAACTGTTTTTCAGCTCCCTTCCGGGAGCTTTCTTTATCTACCTGAAGATATCGTTTTACAGCGCGGTAATCATCTCGGCCCCGATAATCATATACCACGTCTGGGAGTTTATCGCACCGGGCCTTTTGCAGGTGGAGCGAAAGTATACAAAACTTTTCGTCCTCTTCGGCACTCTCTCCTTCGCCGCCGGGGCCGCCTTCTGCTACTTTGTGGCGATGCCGGTGGCGATCCCGTTTCTCATTGGATTCGGTGGAGACACCTTACAGCCCTGGTTGACCGGGCAGGAGTATATCTCCTTTTTCTTTATGATAATCATTGGTTTTGGGGTGGCTTTCGAGCTGCCCCTGGTCCTCATCTTCCTGATGGCCACCCGGATAACCAACTACAGGGCGCTGGCCCGCCACCGGGGATATGCGCTGATCGGCTCGGTGACTGCAGGAGCGGTTCTCACTCCCACCCAGGACCCGTTCAATATGATGGTGCTGGCTGTTCCCTTATACCTTTTCTTCGAGATGAGCCTGCTGGTAGGCTGGATTTTTTTCAAACCCCCGCCTGAGGCGCCCCAGGAGCATGTGAATGAACCAGCCGAAGGATAAATTAATCGCGGCCCTGGACGTGGACTCCCAGGAAGAGGCGATGGCCGCGGTAGGGCGGATGGATGGCGCCCTCGCCTGGGTGAAGGTGGGCGCCAGGCTCTTCTCCTCCACCGGGCCGTCCATGGTGACGTTGCTCAAGCAGCAAGGGCTGAAGGTGTTCCTGGATTTAAAGTTCCACGATATCCCGGCCACCGTGGCTTCCGCCTGCAAAAACGCAGTGGCCACCGGAGCGGACATGATCAACGTCCACGCCTTGGGAGGCCGCGCCATGATGGCTGAAGCCGCCGCCGCCGCCCGGAATGGAGCAAAGACCGCCGGATTGCCTCCCCCCATCGTCATCGCCGTCACCGTACTCACCAGCATGGGGCCGGAGGACTTGATCCAAATGGGTATCACCGGGACTCCAGAGGAACTGGCCCTGCACCTGGCCCGCGAGGCGAAGGCCGCCGGGCTCGACGGTGTGGTGGCCTCCGCTCATGAAGTGACCGCCATAAAGAGTGCCAATGGCGCCGATTTCCTGGTGGTGACTCCCGGCATCCGCCCCGCTTGGGCCTGCGCCGATGACCAAAAAAGGATCATGACCCCCGTCCAGGCTCTGAGGCTGGGGGCGGACTTTCTGGTGGTGGGCCGCCCTATATTCGGCGCAGCGGACCCGAAAGCCGCGGCCCTGCTAACAATGAAGGAGATGGCGGAAGAGTAACGGCGATCATTCCCCATGGGCCTGAGTCCTCCATTGAGATAAAATAGAGATATGATACGACTTGAAAATATATCCAAAGCGCACGGCGGGACCCCTGTATTCTCTGATCTGTCGCTGCATATCCGGCCTGGCCGCCGTGTGGGCCTGGTGGGGGACAATGGCGCGGGGAAAACCACCCTGCTAAATATCCTGGCAGGTGACCTGGCGGCGGACGATGGGCGGCGGATTGTCTCCCCTGGTGTGCGCATCGGCATCCTACGCCAGGAAACCGGCGGAGGGGATGATGTCCCCTTGCTGGAAAACGTCATCGCCGGGGCGGATCATCTGGTCGCCATGCAGGATGAGATGACCAGCATAACTGATCGTCTGCATGAAGCGGAGAGCAGGAGGGACATTAAAACCGTTGAGCGGCTGGCCCACGATCTGGCCGAAGCCCAGGAACGGTTTCACGATGCGGGCGGGTATGCCATTGAGGGGCAGGCCCGCGCGATTCTGGCGGGGCTCGGATTTACTCCGGACCAGTTCGAGCGCCCCACAGGCGCCTTTTCCGGCGGCTGGCGGATGAGAATGAGCCTGGCCAGGCTGCTCCTGTCCCATCCGGGGCTTCTGCTGCTCGACGAACCGACCAACCATCTTGATCTGGAATCCTCCATCTGGCTGGAGAGTTTTCTCACAAGCTACGATGGCTCGCTGCTGATAATCAGCCATGACAGGTTTTTCCTGAATCGAATGGTGGACTCCATCGCCGAAATTGAGTTTGGCAAGCTGACCCTATACCCCTTTCCCTACGATAAATATGTGGAGGAGAAACAGATAAGGCGGGAGCATCTGCAGTCCGCCGCCAATCGCCAGCAAAAAGAGATCGCCCATCAGGAACGGTTCATAGAAAGGTTCCGGGCCAAGAATACAAAAGCTACACTTGTCAAAAGCCGGGAGAAGGCGCTCAGCAAGATCGAGCTAATCGAGACCGTGAAGCAGACCCGGGGCATCGGATTTAAATTCGTGGAGACAGGGCGCATCGGCCACACTCCGGTGGAGGTTATAAAGGCCACTGTGGCCTATGGCGATAACGTGGTGTATCGCGACCTGGATTTCTCCATCAGAAGAGGGGACCGGATAGCCCTGGTGGGGCCCAACGGCGCGGGTAAATCAACCCTCATCAAGCTTCTCTCCGGCCTCTTGTCGCCGAAAAGCGGCATGTTGAAAATCTCCGAAAGTGTGTCTATGCGCCATTTTGCCCAGCATCAGGTCGAGGCGCTGAATCCGGAGAACACCGTCCTGGACGAACTGATCTCCGGAATCCCTTTCGACGCCATCCCCAGAGCCCGAGGGATCCTGGGCGCCTTTCTATTCCGCAAGGACGAGGTGGAAAAACTGGTGAAGGTTCTCTCCGGCGGGGAGAAGAGCCGCCTGGCGCTGGCCAAGATCGCGCTTAATCCCACCAACCTTATGCTGCTGGACGAGCCGACAAACCACCTGGACTTGAAAAGCCGCCAAGCCCTGGAAAAGGCCCTGGCGGGGTATGGCGGATGTATCGTCCTCATCTCTCACGACCGCGCCTTCATAGACGCCGTGGCCAACAAGATAATCCATGTGGAGCATGGCCAGCTCACCGAGTTTCTGGGTGACTGGATGTATTACGAGCGCACGAAGGAGCAGAAGCTGGGAACCGCCGCCGCCATGCCCGATGCAGTTATCCAGCGGAGCGCTCCGCCGCCTGCCAAGGAGAGGAAATCGAAAAAGGAAGCCCGCCAGGAAGCGGCCAGGCAAAGAAACGAGCGGCGGGGAAACGCCGGCACGCTGAGAAAAGATCTCTCCACCGTGGAGGCGAGGATCGCGGCGGTGGAAGTCCGTAGCGGCGAGGTGGAGTTATTGCTGGCCGATCCGGATACTTACAAGGACCCGTCTGCGTCCGTGGAACTGGCTCGTGAACTGGCGGCTCTTAAAAACGAGAACGAAAAGTTGCTTCTGCGTTGGGAGTCGTTGTCGAGCCAGCTAGAGTCCATCGTTTCAGGTGGGTGACCATTACATGAGGCGCCTTCCCCCTCACACGGCGTCTATAAACTCCACTGCGGAGTAGCCCGCTTTTTCGATCGCGTCGGCCATCATCTCGTTTGTGACGCGAACCTCGTCGAAGCTCACCCGGGCCTGTTGCCCCTCCAGGTCCACTTTCGCCGTCTCCACTCCATCGATCTTTGCTAGCGCCTGCGATAGCCAGTTGACGCAGTGCCCGCAGCTCATACCCTCAATGCGAATCACCCGCGTTGTCATCCGCCCTTCGCGAATCCGGAGACGGAGCGCACCAGGTCCGACAGCGACACTATCCCCACCAGCTTTCCCCCCTCCGTGACGATCAGCTTGGAGACTCCCAGTTTGACCATCATCGCGGCGGCGTAGCGGATATCCCATTCCGGCTCGGCGGAGTATGCTGGGCGGCTCATCACGTCGAAGACGTTGAGCATGGATATCTGCTCATCCTCGGCCAGCACCTTGCGGGCGATATCCGTGAAGGTGACGATGGCGTATGGATCGTGATCGTGCCTGGGGGGCGCCACGGCGGATTTCACCTTGCGCGCCAGCATCAGCTCCAGGGCCTCCATCAATGTGGCGGAACCTTCGATGGTCACCACATCGGTGATCATCATGTCCTTTACTCTTGTAACCAAACCTTCCTCCCTTGCTTTCCTGAGCCTGTATTCTATCAGGCTCAGGAACGGTTATAAATACTCCTCGGCTTCCTTTTTCAGCGTGGTCAGCTGGCTCTCCAGCCCCACCACAGACTCAATGGGCATCGAGAATGATATCCCGTTGCCTGGGTGTCGCATCTCCCCCGCGTCGTATATGGCTTTCATAATCTTCTGGCATGTCCTTTTTTCCACCAGGGTGATGAACGCCTCCTGGGGCTTGTCCAGGGTTAGCCCAAAGAATGTCTTCGCCTCATTGCTACCAGTGCCCCGCACGTGGATGATGGTGGCGCCGGTGGCGCCGGCAGCTTTCGCCGCGTCCACCACCTCCTCGGTTTTGTCCGCCGGGCAGATAGTGAATACCAGGTTGAATTTCATTTTCTATCTCCTCTCTTTCTATACATGATTATTGTTTTCATCGATACGGCGTAGCCTAGCACCGTGATCATGGGAAACACGGAGGCAAACGCGATCAGCCCGAATCCATCCACTAGCGGATCTCTGCCGGGAGTGTTGGCGGCCAAGCCAAGCCCCAGGGCGGCCACCAGCGGCACGGTGATGGTGGATGTGGTCACTCCGCCAGAGTCGTAGGCCAGGGGAACGATTTCCCTTGGCGCGAACCAGGTGAGAGTCAACGCCACGGCGTACCCGGCCATGATATAAACCCACAAAGGGGCGCCGGTGGATATGCGATGCACCCCCACCGATAGCCCTACAGCCACCCCCAGGGCCACGGCGTTGCGCAACCGGAAGCTTTTCAGTCCGCCGGATGAAACCTCCTCCGCCTTCTGTGTCACGGCCAAAAGCGCCGGTTCCGCCATGGTGGTGGCATAGCCGATGCAAAAGGCGAAGAGAATGGTCCATCCTTTGTGATCCGGGTGGGAGAACTTTTCCGCCATCGCCTCCCCTATGGGGAATATTCCAATATCCAGGCCAATCATGAAAAGGTAGAGCCCCGCCACCAGAGCCAGGAAACCACCCGCTATCCGCCGGGCGTTGGGCAGACGGGCGCGCAGCACGGCGAACTGGAAAAAAAGCGCCACCAACAGCACCGGCGCCACATCCCGAAACACCGACAGCATATCCTTTATAATCACGCCATGTTCAGCCATTACATCACCACAATTCCGTAAATCATGACGGTTACCATGGGAGTCATCGCCGCAAAGGCAACCAACCCGAATCCATCGATCAAAGGATTACGGCCGGAGATGGAGCTCGCCAGCCCTACACCCAGGGCCGTGACCAGAGGCACGGTCACCGTTGATGTGGTCACCCCCCCGATATCATAGGCAAGACCGATTATCCTGGTTGGCGCCATCGAGGTCAACGCCATCACCACCACGTATCCGCCTATGAAGTAGTAATGAATCGGATGACCCAGGATTATCCGGATGCAGCCAAGAGCAATCCCTATCGCCACTCCTCCGGCCACGGTGTTTCGCAGTGTAAACGCCTGCAAGCCCCCCCCGGTTATCTTCTCCGCTTTTTCCGCCACCACAATAAGGGCCGGCTCCGCCATGGTGGCCGTATATCCTATGGCCACCGCGAATGCCAGCAGCAGCTTTATATCCCCCTTTTTAGCGAAGGAGTATGCCAGAGACTCTCCCAGCGGGAAAAGCGCCATTTCCAGCCCGCGCATGAAGAGGAAGAGGCCGGTAATGACCAGGGCTATTCCCGCCAACATCCTGGGTGTGTTGGGAAAACTCTCCCCGATGACCACGAACTGGAAGAAGAAGATGACGGCGAGCAGCGGGGTCACGTCCATGACGGAGCGGAAGAATAGCTGGAAGAAATATTTCATATTTTCCCTGGCGCATCTTATCGGTTAATCCCTGGGTCTCCTGATGGCGAACCCTTCTGCAGCGGGCAATTGAAATGTTGGTCGGGGCGAGAGGATTCGAACCTCCGGCCCTCTGCTCCCAAAGCAGATGCGCTACCAGGCTGCGCTACGCCCCGACGATAATCAACCAACCCCACACTCTACACTTAACTAAGGTCAGATATCAACTTTATCTTTGAAAGATATTGGCGCGGGATTCGCGCGCGCCTACTTGCGCAAGAAACCTCGGTAGAGATCGTCCCTGGAGATAGACAGAGCCACTGGCCGACCATGAGGGCATGTGTATGGCAGACGACATTGGTCCAGCCTCCGGACCAGTGATTCCATCTCCCTGACATCCAGCCTCTCCCCCGCCATCACCGAAGCCCGGCACGCCATGGAGCTTATCACCGGCTCCAGCATCTCGTCGAACCCAGACCTCTCTTCCATCCCGGACGCCTTCTCCAGCGCGTCGAGAATCACCGCCGCATGGTCCGCTCCGGCGATGAGCCTGGGGACGGCCCTGATGTTGAAATCATTGGAGCCGAACTCCTCCAGCGAGAAACCCAGCTTCTCCAGCCATCCCATGATCCGGCGCAAAAGATCCGCCCGGGGCGCCGTAAGTTCCAATGGCAGTGGAAATAGAAGCTCCTGACTGTCCACCTTTCCCTCACGATACCTGACGCAAAGGGCCTCATAGTTGATCCTCTCGTGGGCGGTGTGCTGATCCACCAGGAATAGCCGCTCCCCAGCCTCCAGCAATATGAATGTCCTGAACACCTGCCCCACCACCCGCGCGTTCTCAGGGATATCCAGCCCAGCCTCCAATGGCCGGGCCTCCTTCGCTATATCCTCGGGGGTGGAATGGCCCGCTTCCGCTCTGCCCGGAATAACAAAAGGAACGCCTCCGTCCACGGCGCCCGCGCCAGAGTATGGAGCGCCCGGATATGGAGCCAATGGCGCCACGGTCTCCCGAAGATCCATGCGGCGCGGCGGAACATATGGCCCCGCCGAAGGAGCGAAGAAAGCCGCCGAATGGACAGACGGATTCCCGGAGGTTGTGGATCTCTCCTCCAGGGCCAGCGAAAGACCACCCCGGACCAGGTTGATCACGGCGCTGTTATCTGTGAACCGGGCTTCCGATTTGGTGGGGCTCACGTTCACATCCACACCCTCCGGGGGAACTTCAATATACAAAAAGAGATAGGGATGAATCCCCCTGGGCAGCAGGGAACGGTACGCCTCGTTGACGGCGTAAATGATAATCTTGTCGCGCATATATCGGCCGTTCACATAGACATATTGCATGTCCCGGGCGGCCCTTCCACCACCTGGGCGGGATATGAAACCTGTCACTTTCATGCCGTCAAAAGAGTGATCCACCCGAATCAGCGGCGCCATGGCCTTCTCCCCGAACAGGGCGCTTATCCTCCCGGCCAGCCCATCCACCCCCGACGCCGCCGAGGGCACATCGAATATCCGCTTGCCGTCGCGGGTGAAGGTGAATCCCACCGCGGGCGCCCCCAGCGCCTGGCGCAATACCGACTCGTGGCAGTGACCAGCCTCCACGCTTTCACTTTTTAGAAATTTGCGGCGGGCCGGCACGTTATAGAAGAGGGAGTTGACTGTGATGGAAGTTCCCAACACCGGGGCGCAATCGCGAATCTGCTGCAGCTTCCCCCCTTCCAGAGCGATCTCCGTTCCCGCCTCGGCTCCTGCCGGGCTGGTGGCCAGGATCATGCGGCACACGGAGGCGATGGAAGGGATCGCCTCCCCGCGAAAGCCCATGGTGGCGATAGCGGCCAGGTCTTCATGACCGCGGATCTTGCTGGTGGCGTGCCTCTCCAGGCAGAGGAGGGAGTCGTCCCGGTTCATGCCGACTCCGTCGTCTATCACACCGATGGTGGATTTCCCCCCATTGCGGATGGAGACGCGAATATGGGAGGCTCCGGCGTCCACCGAGTTTTCGATCAGCTCCTTGATGATGGAGGCGGGCCGCTCCACCACTTCGCCGGCGGCGATCTGGTTAGCCACCTTCTCCGGAAGGACTCTGATCCTCCCCGGTGTGGTCTCTGCGTAGACGGTTTCCATTATCTTACCTGGGTTGGCTATCATTGTACGGGGGGAAAATGGGATGAGTCAATAGGGGGGAGGAAGGAGTGAATTGCGAAAGGCTGCCGCAAGGTTCTCCGCTGGCTCAATACTCACCACACCCCGGGGATCAGTCGGCTCCTCACCCTTTCTGTGTATTCCTTGTACTCCTCCAGTTCATCCACCAGTGTCCTCTCCTCCAGCGATGTACGGACAACCAATAGCGCAGCGGTGATGACCGCTGGGATAAGCGCCCAGTATGAGCCGAGAGCCATCGGTGTTGCCAGGTTGAACAATATCGCCCCGGCGTAGCCGGGGTGCCGCACGTATGAGTATGGCCCTCTATCCACCACCTTATGTCCTCGATCAGTCTGGATGCGCACCACGGTGGAAAAGAACCGGTTCTCCAACATGGCCCAGTGGACGAAAGCGAAGCTGACAAGATAGACACAAAACCCGGCGCCGCTGAGCCCCATCGGGACCGGCGGCGGCCAGTGATATCGCATCTCCACGGCGGAAGCCAGGAGCGTGGCAATCGGCCCCACTCCCGCCACCAGTGGGACCAGAACCCTGTCCCATGGCTTGATCTTCTCCTTGCCGAAGCCTTGCATCCGCTCAATGATCAGATCAGGGGCTCTCCTGACAAGGCTGCGTGTATGCGCTAGCATCAATACCATTACGAATGCCATATAGACCCAGGCGTTGGCCCAGTCCAGTCTTCCGGAGGCTCCGAGTAGAATGACAAGGAGGAAAATGAAGTATGCCGAAATCCGCAAGTATATGTTTCGCATGACTCCTGCCGGCAGACCTGGTTTCTCCTCCACCAGGGCGCATCCCCCGGTTTCGGCCATGGCAAGCTCCTCTTCGGTCAGTTCCTCCGGCGCCTGGTCCGGTTGCGGCTTGAGGGCGGTGAACATGGCGCCTTTTGTGATGGGGGAGCTGTTATAAACGGGTTGATCCTCCTGGGCTCCGGCCACAAAGCCCGCCGCCTTGATCATTGCCAGGAAAACCTTTCCCGGTATGGCGCCACCTTGTCAACGGCCCCAGTGGGCCGTCATGGTGTCCACATCGCGGGGGGATTCATCGCTCAGGATCTGATCGGCTATGGCAAGCCTCCCCCCAGGCCGGAGCACGCGCCACGCCTCGGCCAGCGCCTTTTGCTTGTCCGGGACCAGGTTGAACACTCCATTGGAGATAACGGTGTCGAAACACTGGTCCGGGAAGGGGAGCGATTCCGCGGAGGCGCGAGAGAAGCTCACGTTGGTGGCGCCGGATTTCCTTGCGTTGGCGGCTGCGAGGGCTATCATCTCTGGTGTCATGTCCACTCCGGCAGAGGCGCCCTCCGGCCCGGCCAGCCTTGCGGCCAGGATGGTATCCACTCCGGCGCCGCAGCCTATATCCAGGATCTTGCCGCCGAGGGGCACTGGAGCGGAGGCGAACAGGTGGCTGACACCGCAGTAGGTGGCGGCCACATCGCCGGGCAGGGCGCTGGTGAGGGCTTTATCATAGCCCAGCCCATCCATGCCATCTTTGCCAGTTGGATAGCGAAACAGCTTTCTCCATGCCCCCCCGGCCACTTTTGCGTAGCGGGAGAGGACGCTGCGGTTTATTTTGCCGATGTCTTGTGGAGTGAATTGAGTTCTGACCATGATTGTCCTTTATCGCCTCAGGGTATTGTCGCGCCAAAAAACCGGAATGTAAAGCCTGAGGCAACGCTGAAACAGCCCCTCTGGAGCCAGTTTGCCGGATCTTGAGTTCCCTGGGGATATCACCACTCCCGCCTTCTTGTGAATGCTCCACCATGCATTGTCAATATTCACAACGCGCCTTACCCTTCTGGCGTCGGTGGCCGGTTAGCTACAAAAGCTTTCCCACCCTGTCGAAGCGGACTCCCAGCCCATTGCCGTTCCAGGACCAGTGAATGATGAACGCCTTGCCGTGAATGGAGCCTATATCCAGAACGCCCCATGCCCTTGAGTCCTGGCTATTGTTACGGTTATCCCCCATCATGAACAGCTTCCCTTCCGGCACCTTGATCGCCTCGAATCCAGGCAGGCTCCCACGGCCATGCGGCCTTTCGTATATTGCGTACGGCTCCTCTATGGCTTTGCCGTTGATGTATATGGTGTCGCCTCTCATGGATATGGTCTCCCCAGGCAGACCGATCACCCTTTTCACGAAATCCTTGTCGGGCTCATGCGGAGGGCGGAATACGATGATATCGCCGCGCTCCGGCGGCCACAGAAGATACACCATCTTGTTCACCAGCAGGTGATCCCCCACCATAAGAGTCTGAACCATCGATTCCGAGGGGATCTTGAAGGGCTGGAACATGAATGTGCGGATGAAAAGGGCCAGCGCCAGGGCGATAGCCGCCGCCTTTGCCAGCTCCGCAACTCCGGATGCGGCGTGCTCTTCCTCCTGGGTCTCCTTGATCGCCACAGAGCCCTTTGCCGCCACGGCGACCTTCATGTCTCTATTTTCCATCTTCCTCAATCACACGCTATCGGATTTTAGCATGGCTAAAAACGCTTCCTGGGGAATTTCCACTCTACCCACGTTTTTCATCCGTTTCTTGCCTTCCTTTTGTTTCTCCAGGAGCTTGCGCTTTCGCGTGATATCGCCGCCATAACATTTGGCCAGCACGTTCTTGCGCATCGCCTTCACGTCGGCCCGGCTGACGATTTTTCCGCCGATGGCAGCCTGCACCGCCACGTCGAACATCTGCCGGGGGATCAGCTTGCGCATCTTCTCCGTCAGTTCCCGGCCAAACTGATGGGCCTTATCCTTGTGCACTATACAGGAGAGGGTATCCAGCGGCTCGCCATTCACCAGAAGATCCAGCTTCACAAGGTTCGCAGACCGATAGCCGTGATGCTCGTAATCCATGCTGGCGTAGCCCCGGGTCATGCTCTTGAGTTTGTCGAAAAAATCCATCACCACCTCGTTGAGCGGAGTCAGGAAGATGAACTTGACCCGCTTTGGCGATATGAACTCCATGCTCACCTGCTCCCCGCGTCGCTCCCGCAACAGCGCCATCACCGCGCCAATGAACTCGTCCGGACAGATGATCGTCAACTCCATGAACGGCTCCTCGATCATGCTTCGAAGGTTTGACTCCGGCAGCTTGGACGGATTGTCCACAATCATAACATCGCCGTTGTTCATGGTGACCCGATACGCCACGGAAGGCGCCGTGGAGATTAGCTCCAGGTTGAATTCCCGCTCCAGCCGCTCCCGGATGATACCCATATGCAGCAATCCCAAAAAGCCGCAGCGGAACCCGAATCCCAGCGCCATGGAGGTCTCCGGCTGATACGCGAAGGATGAATCATTGAGCCTCAGCTTGGCCAACGCGTCGCGCAGCCTTTCGTAGTCGTCGCTATCCACCGGGTACATGCCGGAGAACACCATAGGCTTGGCCTCGTCAAAACCGGGCAACGGCTCCTTGGCGCCACCTTTGGCCAGAGTGATGGTATCCCCCACCTTGGCGTCGGCGACTGTCCTGATGGCTGCGGTGATGTAACCCACCTCGCCGGCCTGAAGGTTTTTTACGTTGACAGCCTTTGGAGTGAACACCCCGGTCTTGTCGATCTCGTATTGGGCGCCGGTGGCCATGAACCTGATAGTGTCCTTCGGTTTCAACTCACCTTCCACCATCCGGGCCAGAATCACCACTCCCTGGTAGGTGTCGTACCAGGAGTCGAGCAGCAGCGCCTTGGGTGGAGTATTCAACAATCTTTGGGGCGGCGGGATCCGCTCCACCACAGCCTCCAGCACGGCTTCCATATTCAGACCGCTCTTGGCGGAGACCGCGATTATCTCCTCGGCGGGAAGGCCGATCACCTCTTCGATCTGCTTTGTCACCGCTTCCACATCGGCGGCGGGGAGATCCACCTTGTTGATCACCGGAATCATGACCAGATCGTTTTCCAGGGCCAAATTCACGTTGGCCAGGGTCTGCGCCTCGATCCCCTGGGTGGCGTCCACCACCAATATCGCCCCCTCACAGGCGGCCAGCGACCGGGAGACCTCGTAGGTGAAATCCACATGGCCGGGGGTGTCTATAAGATTGAGCACATACTTTTTCCCATCCTTGGCCGTGTAGTTGAGCCGGGCGGTCTGCGCCTTGATAGTGATCCCGCGTTCCCGCTCGATATCCATGGAGTCGAGGGTCTGCTGTTTCATATCCCGGTCGCTGACGGCGCCGGTGAGCTGGAGCAGCCTATCGGCCAAGGTCGATTTCCCATGGTCGATGTGGGCTATGATGGAAAAATTTCGTATATCCATGACTTCAATAATCTAAAACCTACTATGCTAACATTTCTGGCAGAGTTTTGGGAAATCATTCACAGCGTATACTTGTGCCCCAGTGATGTAAAATGGGGGTGCGCGTCGATCCTGGGGATTCGGTAACGGCCCTGGACCACTCCCAGGGATCTGCGCAGGGGCGGATATCTTTGAAGCTAGGGGGAGAGCCATATGAAAGCTTT
Organism: Nitrospinota bacterium; assembly: GCA_029881335.1. GTDB lineage: Bacteria > Nitrospinota_A > UBA7883 > UBA7883 > UBA7883 > JAOUMU01. Next base: position 98,667 of record JAOUMU010000001.1, read on the forward strand.
GATAGTGTTCGATGGAGGCAACGCGCCGGGATACTCCGCTGTGGCCACGTCGCTGACCGAGGAAGGGGACAAACGCGGCTATGAGGTGTGGGCCGCTTTCGAGGGATTCCGCTCCCTCACCGGCGACCATCGGGACCATACGCGCCTGGTCCGCCTCTTAATGAGCCGACGCCAGGCATGGAAGCTGGCTTCCGAACAGCCCCACCCCATCCACGCCATGTATCGCGCCATAGACCACCCCGGCTCCGAGTTCCGCTCCGAGCGCTACCCGGAATTCATTCAGCCTGGGAAACAGGCGGCGGCCGTCCAATTCATGCGGGAGAACGGATTCACACACCTGGTGGGGGTGGGGGGCAACGGCACCATGATGGGGATCAGGGCGCTGGCCGGGCAGGCCCCGGAGATAAAGACCGGGTTTATCAACATATCGGTGGACAACGACATCCAGGGGGATATCGCCGTGGGGTACCTCACCGGCGCGGAGGAAGGCGCCAAGATCGCCCGGGGACTCTTCGACGACGCATACACCCACAAGCGGATATACATACTGGAGATGATGGGACGCTCCTCCGGCAAACACGC
>JAOUMU010000131.1 GCA_029881335.1 Nitrospinota bacterium
GGCGATGATCCGGGTGGAGGCGGCAACCGTGAAACGTGGTGAGGACTTTCTGGCCCTCGCCGAGCCGATGTTGCGTCGGATGGAGCGGGAGAATCCAGGGCTCATACGCCTGGGGCCGGTGGACGCTGTGGTGTTTCGCGTGAAGAACCGCTACCGATGGAAGATTCTGTTCAAGGCGAAAAGCCCGGCGCTTATGGCCAGGAGCCTGTGGCGATTCATGAGCGAGGTGGAAAATATAACCACCGGACCGGCCGGGAGGGTGCGGCTTGCCGTGGATGTGGACCCGGTGGATGTGATGTGATTGAGGCTGGGATGATCCTGATCTCCATAGAGGAGTTGATCATTTATGAACCTTATAAACATGTTCGGCGGTTTTCCAGGAGACCTTGCTTCTGGCCGGCTCCAGCAGGTTGTTTATGGCGCGCCACGATTCATTGAAGGACTCTGATGATTCATTATTAAATCCATTTTCCCCCACGAATCCATCGCCGCCCACCATGAACCTTCCCGGATGATCTGAAAATAGTTCCGCCCACTCCGGCCTTATCCTTCCCCGGGGATCTGTGATTGCGTTCCGAAAGTGCCCCTCCCTCCGGGTCTGCTGCCAACTCAAGATACGGATCGACAGGAACAGGTTCGGATGGGCGTAGAGTAAACGGTTCAGAAGTTGGGTTGTCATCTGGCCGGTGTTATCCCACCCGATATGCTGCCATACGATCATGGCATTTCTGTTATGTTTCAAAAGACGCTCCAGCCCGGGAATTGTGGGGGGGAGGACGCGAGGATTTTTTGAGCATGCCTCCAGCAACCTTTGGGGAGTGGCCATCTCTTCGGGAACCGCTTCCATATGTAGGTCTATGGGCATCCCGTGGCTCGCGGCGATATCCGCCAGCTGAAGAAAGTGGGGATGGTCCGGCGGCGCCGCCATGTAATGATGCCCCTCGTTCTTGCAGACGTGAAGCGCTGTCATCTCACCAAACGCCACGGCGCCAGCTTTGACTATTTGCATGGCTTCCATGTTAAAATTGTCGGTATCCATCTGTGTCACCTTGTCCGCCTTGGTCCCCATTATCAGGGGATTAAGCGAACCACCACCGGCAACGAGAATTAACCTTCCCCCGCCGGCCTGTATGGCGGGAAGCAGGGTTTTGTAATCATATACTCCCGGTTGGCCAGGGTATTGGGGTGGAGGCATCACCATGGCCTTGGCTACGTTGCGCTTGTCCATCAGCTTCAGAAGGGTTCTCGCCGCGTTTTTATATTCCTCCTCCACCGGAGAGTCGGGCCCCCGGAGCAGAGATGGCGGGCGCCTGCTTTCACCAAGGTCTCTTTTCTGGCCGCCGGGTCGCTGGAAAGATCCTGAGGCGCCTCGGTTTGGGGTCATATCCCGTCTCTTGCCGGATACTGAAAACAGATGCATGTGAGTGTCAATTCCGCCGAAGCCGGTCAGCCCAGAAGCGTATTCCGGTGAAAAGAAATACAGTGATGAAGCGAAGGCCATGGCCACAACCATAACGCCAAGAAGACCCGATTTTTTCATACTCAATCCTACACCCACACGAAAAGACTTTGGAATGTATTGTAATACCATGTTTAATGGAATCCCAATCAGATAATGTGCATATGCTAGCAGAATATCTTCGCAGTTATCAACACGGATGGAAATTCCTGGTTACAGATCGCGAGGTATAAATGCCCCTTTTCCCTGTACTTGCCGAGAGCCTGACAGTAGAATATTCGAGCCCTATAGCGAATGTGACATGCTAACTTATCACGCAAATTACAAACTAGGAGAAATGGATGAAAAGAAGAGAAATACTGATTGGCGCCGGAGCCATGGTGGCGGCTATGACCGTCGGCGAGGCTGCCCAGGCGGCAATGCATGATCACTCCGGCCACCATCAGGGGCCCGATTATTCCGCTCTGATCGACGCGGCTATGGAATGCCAAAAGTTAGCCATGGCTTGCGAGAAGCATTGCCTGGAGACTTTCGCCATGGGAGACACAACCCTGGCCAAGTGCGCTCGAGAGGTCAACGAGATGATAAACATCTGCGACGCCACCTCCAGGGCCGCCGCCATGGACGCGGCTTATACCAAGCAGATAGTGTCTCTGTGCAAGCAGGCGGGGGAAACTTGCCTTGTCGAATGTAAGAAACACGCCAAGAAACACGATATTTGTCGGCTGGCCGCGGCGGCATGCCAGAAGTGCATCACGGAATGTGACAAGGTTCTGGCATAACGCAGAATCGGACGGCAAAAATGAAGCGGCGGAAACCAGAGGAGGCTGCGGGGAATTATTGCCGTGAATGAAATCAAGATGGCGGGTGGCGCCAAGAAGAAGTTACTGTTTATAGCGGTCTCCACCGCCTTCTTGTATTTCTTCCATATAATCTATGGTGGTTTTTTCCCGAACAAGCACGGTCTTTTGGGATTGGACTACACGTATTTCTTTCCGCGCTTTCTTGATGGATTCTACTGGTATCAAAACAACGGGCTGTGGCGGATCCCATGGTTTACTCCATCATTCTGTGGTGGGGTGCCTTCTTTTGGTAATCCGCAGTCGATGTACTACTCTGTTCCCCAGGTCCTGATGATCTTCATGGATCCGTTGGATGCTGTTTACTGCACAGTGATGATCTTTGCTTTCGCTGGATTCGCAGGCTTCTATCTATTGCTTAATTCTGTTTTCAAGGTCAGATGGCCGTTGTCCTATCTTGGCGCCGCGCTGTTCATGTTCAACGGATTTTATACCCACAGGATGATAATCGGGCATGTTCCCTTTCATGCATACCAGCTTGCCCCCCTGGCCTGCTATTTTCTGCTAAGACCATTACCGGGCCAAGACAGAATTTCGCGTTTCATGTTTGACGTTGTGATGGCAGCGGTTATATTTACATTAATGATAAATTCAGGAATGCTTGCTCTAGGTTTGCCCGTGGTGGCGCTGGTGGCTATGGTAGGAAGTATTTCCGGTATATGCAATGGAAGGAATTCAGAATTCTGGAGCAGGTTTGTCTTGGCTGGTCTGTTCGCCCTAATTCTTGGAGCCTCCAGGTTGACTGCCACCCTGGCATTTATGAGCCAGTTCGAAAGGAGTATTTACGACTTTCCTGGTGGATTAAGATCGGCTTCTCACCTGGTTTGGCTTCTTGCCCAGACTCTCTATTTTTGGCCTGATGAAATACTAATCGTGGGCGCAAGGTTCTGGATGGGCTCTAAATGGTTCTTCCATGATTTCCATTCTTACGAGTTCAGTGTAACCGTGGCGCCGCTACTGCTGTTGGTCCCGGGTTTGTATGGTTTTTGCCGAACTCTTGTGAAGGAAGGAATGTCCTACAAGATTTCTACAGCTTTCTTTCTTGACATACTGGTCATTGCGTCGGTCCTGTCGGTTATTTGCTCATTATTATTTTCATTTCAGGATCCAAGCTGGACAGCGTTAATGAAACGTATACCCATAGTTAAATCTTACTCCCGATTTACAGAATGGATCTGCCTGTTGATCCCTTCAGCCATAATTGTGCCTCTGGTAATATTCGACCGTTATTGCCTGAAATCCGGGAATTCTGTTATAGCAGTTGCAGTAGCCTGCCTTGCCGTTGGCGCGGTACAAGTGGCGACCCGCGATAATTCGCATTATGAAAACCAGTTCTATAATTACGGTAAAATTGACGAGGCGTTCCGAATGTCAAGAGAGGGCAAGACTGCGCCTCAGGTTATAACAATTGAGGACCATACTCTGAAAGAAAAGGCGGAGCATACAAATAAAATGTTACCGGTTCTAAATGGTGATGACTATCTGTCTCATAATGCTTCGCCGATGAATTGTTTTGAACCTCTTTTCGGATATTCACTCGAAAAATATCCCAGAGGAAAGCTGCATCCCGGCCTAGCAATGGAGGAAAGGAGCGGATTTCTGAACCTGAAGAATCCAGCATGCTACTCCTATCCGGATGAAAACGCTTGCCGCCCAGGGGATCATTACCGGGCCGACCAGCGTGACGTTGCCGAAAGGTTCAGAAAATACAAGTCAATAGAATTCAATATGTCCTATAGGCAGAATGTGGCCAACTGGATGACAATAATCGGGCTCGGATTGGCCATGTCGTTCATGGTTTTATACTCAGTAAAAGTGGTTGCGTTCTACTACAAGACAGGCGATCATCCCCCAGCGGATCACAGACGGACCCCCTAGCGATTTTGCGCGGCGTGACAAGCCCAATGCCTTTAAAAATAAAAGCCAAAAAAAGAATTGACACCCAATAGTTCCTAATTTAGACTGTTAAACTTTTATCAGGTAAATCGTCAGGCGGAACTTTCCGCTGATATGACAAAAATCAGGCGGAGAGCCGCCACAAAGGAGAATCAGTTTGCCGACCATAAATCAGCTTGTGCGAAAGGGGCGAAAGGCTGTCATCAGGAAAACAAAAAGCCCAGCCTTGGCGGTATGCCCACAGCGCAGGGGCGTTTGTGTGCGCGTTTACACCTCTACGCCAAAAAAGCCGAACTCGGCCCTGCGAAAAGTCGCCCGCGTGCGGCTCACCAACGGATATGAGGTGACCACTTACATACCGGGAGAGGGACACAACCTGCAAGAGCACGCCATGGTTCTTATCCGCGGTGGCCGTGTGAAGGATTTGCCGGGAGTAAGATACCATGTCGTCCGTGGCGCGTTGGACACCTTGGGAGTGGAAAAGCGAAAGCAAAGCAGGTCCAAATACGGCGCGAAAAGACCCAAGAAATAGGGTTCTTTTGAATAATTCATCAACCATAATTCAGGTAGCTTCTTAGATATGCCAAGGCGAGGATTGAGGCCGTCGAAAACGGCGAGAAAAGGAGTGGCTCACGGCAACCGCGCCGTGAACAGCTTCATCAATATCATTATGAAAGAGGGCAAGCGCAGTATCGCTGAAGGAATGTTCAGCGATGCAATGGAGAAGGTAGGGAAAAAGACCGGCGCCGACCCGTTGGTTGTCTTCAACCAGGCGATAGAAAACATTAAACCATTTCTGGAGGTAAAGCCCCGGCGGGTGGGCGGCTCCACATATCAGATACCGGTGGAAGTCCCCACCGAAAGGAGACTGGCCCTGGCAATGAGGTGGATCACTTTCAGCGCCCGCAAACGGGGTGAACGTGGATTCTCTTCCAAACTGGCCGGTGAATTAGTCGACGCCTACAACAAAACCGGCGTCGCGTGGAAGAAAAAAGAGGACACGCACAAAATGGCGGAGGCCAATAAGGCATTCGCTCACTATAAATGGTAATGGAAGTTTTTTGGAGTTGAGAACTTGGCTCGAAAAGTAGCGCTGGGCAAGGTCAGAAACATCGGCATTGTCGCCCATATCGACGCCGGAAAGACCACGACCACCGAAAGGGTCCTGTTTTACACAGGGATTACCCACAAAATAGGTGAAGTCCACGACGGCACAGCCGTGATGGACTATATGGAGCAGGAGCAGGAGCGTGGGATCACCATCACATCGGCGGCCACCACTTGCATATGGGACAAGCACACGATTAACATCATAGACACTCCTGGACACGTCGACTTTACTGTGGAAGTGGAACGCTCCCTCAGGGTCCTGGACGGCGCCGTGGGCGTCTTCTGCGCCGTGGGTGGTGTGGAGCCACAGTCGGAGACTGTCTGGCGCCAGGCGGACAAGTATCACGTACCGCGGATCGCCTTCGTGAACAAAATGGACAGGACGGGGGCCGACTTTTACGCCGTCGTAAAACAGATTGAGGAGATGCTTGGCCACAAGGCTGTTCCCATCCAGCTTCCGATTGGCGCCGAGGATAAGTTCGAAGGCCTGATCGACCTGGTGAAGATGAAAGCCGTCTTCTATACGGCAGACGACATTCGCGGCTCCACTTTCCAGCTCAGAGATATCCCGGAAAATATGGTCGACGAAGCCAACAAGGGGCGCGAAAAACTTCTCGAGGCCCTCTCCGACATCGACGAGGAAATTATGGAAGCCTTCCTGGAAGGGAAGCCGGTCGAGGAGAAAAAGCTTATGACGGCCATCCGCAAAGGATGCCTGTCTATCAAGATGATTCCGGTAACGTGCGGATCAGCATTCAAGAACAAAGGAGTGCAGGCCCTTCTGGATTCAGTGGTGAACTACCTTCCCTCGCCGGTGGATGTGCCCCCCATTAAGGGAACCGATATCGACGGCGAAGGGGAGTTGGAAAGAAAACCCTCGGACGATGAGCCTTTCTCCGCCCTGGCTTTCAAAATATTAGTTGATCCCTTCGTGGGACAACTGGCGTTTTTTCGTGTATATTCCGGTCACCTGACCAGCGGCGACCAGGTGCTTAACACCGTCAAAAACAAGAAAGAACGTATAGGTCGGTTGGTGAAAATGCACGCAAACAAGCGTGAAGATCTGACAGAAGTCTTTACCGGTGATATTGTCGCCGCCGTCGGCCTGAAACTCACCATCACCGGAGACACTCTGGCTGCGGAAAACGCTCCCATAATCCTTGAGTCGATGGATTTTCCAGAACCTGTTATCCAGGTGGCCATTGAGCCAAAAACAAAAGCTGAGCGCGACAAGCTCTCCGAAGGGCTGGCCAAGCTCTCCCGGGAGGATCCGACCTTCAGAGTGAAGACCGACCCGGAAACCGCCCAGACGCTGATCGCCGGAATGGGCGAGCTTCATCTGGAGATCATAGTTGACAGGCTCCGGCGCGAGTACCACGTGGACGCCCACGTTTCCAAGCCGATGGTGGCCTATCGCGAGACAATCCGAAAAAAGGCGGAAGCGGAAGGACGATTCGTCCGCCAGACAGGTGGTCGAGGGCAGTTCGGGCATGTGTGGCTGGAAGTGGAGCCCAACGAGCCGGGCAAGGGATTCGAGTTTGTAAACAAGATCGTCGGCGGCGTGGTTCCAAAGGAATACATTTCATCGGTGAAAAAGGGAGTGGAAGGCGCGCTGCAGACCGGCGTGCTGGCCGGCTTCCCTATAGTAGACGTTATCGTCCGGTTGTTTGACGGGTCGTACCATGAAGTGGATTCCTCCGAGATGGCGTTCCAAGTGGCCGGGTCCATGGGCCTGAAGGCTGCAGTAAAAAAATGCAGCCCCGCCATAATGGAGCCGATCATGAGTGTGGAAGTTGTCACACCGGAGGCGTATATGGGTGACGTGGTGGGCAATCTGAGCTCACGCCGCGGAAAGATATTGGAAATGAGCGAGCGGGCAGGGGCCAAGATCATCAAGGCCATGACCCCGCTTTCTGAAATGTTCGGCTATTCCACCGATTTACGGTCGATGTCGCAGGGGAGGGCAACGTACACCATGCAGTTCTCCCACTACGAAGAGGCTCCAAGATCGGTGTCCGACGAAATAATCGCAAAATCGTCGGGTAAAGCCAACGAAAATGTAGCGTAATATAGAGTATAATCATGATTTTTAAGAAACTGGGGAGGCCTTAAGAGGAGCGTCATGGCAAAGGAGAAATTCGACAGGACGAAAACGCACGTCAACATCGGCACCATCGGCCACGTGGACCATGGCAAGACAACGTTGACAGCTGCGATAACAAACGTGCT
>JAOUMU010000132.1 GCA_029881335.1 Nitrospinota bacterium
ATTATGGTGATATTGGCGAAGTCATCCAGCTTGGCCACTTCCTCTCCCTGGATATTCATGGACCCGGTCTTCCCTATGACATCCACCAGCCCGGCCTTGGTCACCGCCCTGTGGATCACTTTGCCCGCCACGATCAGCTCACTCATCATCCCGGTGAAGGTTCCAGTGGCCTCCGGGAATTTCCTCTGGGCCGCCGTGATATGTTTGGTTACCGTAATCCCCAGTCTTTCAGGCATATATACCCCCTTGCTATCTTGGTCCGCTGGTTACTAAGAAAGAAGCTCGTCACAATATCCCCCGCGTGTGCTGCCTACAATATAGCACAAATACTCATGTTGATCATGGCGCTTTTATCTGCCAAGTCTCCCATATCAGCTGATTATAAAGTAAATCGTAAGGCTTGCGTCACCGTGTGTGATGTGAGATATTTATCGGATCGCCAAAATTGTATCCAATATAGGGAGAAGGACTTTAGTGGCTATCGGTGTAATCGGGGGAAGCGGGCTGTATCAGCTGGAGGGGATGACAAATATCAAATCCAAAAAGGTGACCACCCCCTTCGGAAAACCTTCAGACGATTTTGTGATTGGAGACCTGGACGGAGTCGAGCTTGTATTTCTTCCCCGTCATGGCCGTGGCCACAGGATCCTTCCATCGGAGCTGCCTTTCAAGGCGAACATCTGGGCCATGAAAAAGCTGGGGGTGGAGAGGATCATCTCCGTCTCTGCTGTCGGCTCGTTAAAGAAAAAGATCAAGCCCGGCCACGCCGTGGTCGTGGATCAGTTTATAGATCGAACCAGAGGCGGGCGTGACTACACTTTTTTCGGCAATGGAATCGTGGCTCATGTGGCGTTCGCAGACCCGACGTGCCACTATCTGGCCAATATCCTATACAAATCCACAAAGGCGATCGGGTGGAAATCCCACATGAGGGGGACATACGTGAACATGGAAGGGCCGCTTTTCTCCACCAGGGCCGAATCCCACCTGTACCGCTCCTGGGGCGCCGATGTCATCGGCATGACCAACCTGCAGGAAGCCAAGCTGGCCCGGGAGGCGGAGATATGCTACGCCACGCTGGCGCTCTCCACCGACTATGACTGCTGGCATGAAGAGGATGTCACTGTGGAAGCGGTAATGCAGATCATGGCCTCCAACGTGGATAAGTCCAAAGCTGTGATTGCCACCGCCGCGCCGCTGATAAAGAAGGAGCGGGATTGCCCCTGCGCCACCGCCTTGCAATACGGCATAATCACCGAAAAATCATTGATCCCTAAAAAAACCAAGAAAGATTTGGATATTATTGTAGGTAAATATGTCAGATAAACGGAGCATAACCAAATCCAAAAAGTTCTTCGCCAATGCCAGGAAAGTCATCCCCGGTGGCGTGAACAGCCCGGTGCGGGCCTTCAAGGCGGTGGGGGGGGATCCCATCTTTATTGACCATGCTGTCGGCAGCAAGTTGTACGATGTCGATGGAAACGAATATATAGACTACGTCGGCTCCTGGGGGCCTATGATATGCGGCCATGCGCATCCGGATGTGGTGAAGGCCATCTCCGACGCGGTCGTAAAAGGCTCCAGCTTCGGCGCTCCCACGGAAATGGAAGTGGAGATGGCGGAGATGATAGTGGACGGATTCAATTCCATCCACATGGTCCGCATGGTCAACTCCGGCACCGAGGCCACCATGAGCGCTCTGCGGGTCGCCCGCGGTTATTCGGAAAAAGTGAAAGTGGTAAAGCTGGACGGCTGCTACCACGGCCATGGGGATTCGCTGCTGGTGAAGGCCGGTTCTGGAGTGGAGACTCTCGGCCTGCCGGACTCCCCAGGCGTCCCCGCGGCCCTGGCGAACCTCACCATATCGATTCCCTACAACGACCTTTCAGCCATGGAAAGCGTCCTGGAAAAGGAAGGCGATCAGGTGGCCTGTGTCATCGTGGAGCCTGTGGTGGGGAACATGGGAGTGCTTCCCCCGGAGCCGGAATATCTGGAGGGGCTAAAGAGCCTTTGTGAGCAGAGTCAGACAGTTCTGATTTTTGATGAAGTAATGACAGGATTCCGCCTGGCCTATGGCGGGGCCCAGGAACTGTTCGATGTGAGACCGGACATGACCACCCTTGGCAAGATTATCGGCGGTGGCCTCCCCGTGGGCGCTTATGGAGGGCAGGTGGAGATAATGAACCAGGTGGCCCCGGCTGGCCCCGTGTATCAGGCCGGCACTCTTTCTGGCAATCCATTGGCCATGGCGGCAGGCATCGCCACCCTGAAGCTGCTGAAGCGGGAAAATGTATACGAAAACCTGAACCAGACCTCGGCGCAACTGGCCAATGGCCTCAAGGAGATCGCGTGGCGAGCCAGGGTACCTGTGGTGATTAACAGAGTTGGCTCCATGTTCACTATGTTCTTCACCGACGAGGAGCGGGTGAAAAACTACCTAGACGCAAAGACCTGCAACACCAAAAGGTACGCCAGGTTCTTCAGCGGAATGATGGAGCGGGGTATCTATATGGCGCCTTCCCAGTTCGAGGCCTGTTTCGTGTCGATGGCCCATTCCGCCGAGGATATAGACAAGACGCTGAATGCGGCCGAAGAGGTCATGAAGACGATTCGGTGACTGTTTCCTTGGCCATCTCTGGGCTTGCGCCCCGCTTGATGTCGGCCCTTCGTGCGGCGTAGAGCGTCACCACCAGGAAGAGGGCGCCCAGAGACAGAGTCTCCTTGGCGATTATTACGGCTGATTTCACCGTAAAATAATCAGTCCGGTCCACTCCATCTATCCACGGCACGATGAAGTTGCTGCCATCCAGCGGCCACAATAGCGGCAGGCCAATGCCGTTGGGCGCGTAAGTGTCCACGGAGAAAACGTCCAGGGACACATGCGTCAGAATGCAGAGCGAAGTGAGATGGAACACCGCGATGGGGTCAGGCGCCATGGGACGTAGCCCCGGCTCCCGGGAGGCTCGCCGCATCCACGCCCAGCCACCGGCCAGCGCCCCTACCAAAATCGCGAATCCGATGGAATGGGTTAAGCCATGGTGATACCTGCCGGAGACTGTTAAACCCCCGCCGGTAAGATTGATGAAATCCGCGTCCGGCAGGTTCGCCGCCAGGACGCACAACGCCGCCCACCCAGCGTTTTCCCTGGTGAAAGCCTCTTTAAGCGAGGCAGGCTTGCGGGCCATCGACCAAACGGCCAGTCCAGCCAGTGCGTGACCAATGGGTGTGGGCATAAGTCAAAAACTCCTCTTCCACCTCTTTTCTGTGAACCATCATTGTAATCCTAAAACTCTCCTCCCGAAAGGTCTTCCGCCACACAAAGTGGCCCTCATTGCGCGACAAGGGCTTTGCCCGAACCGACTCCCTGCCAGTTGGTTTATACGCATAAAAAAAATTGTCTTGCCTAATGCAACCTTTGTTTATATATTAACCCTTGATTTTATATGCAAAACAGAAGGTGTTTATAACCTCTATCAGTTATGGGAGCTACTTTGGAAGCCACTCTTAGAAGCCGGGATAGAATAACGGTGATCGACCTTCGTGGAAGCATAAAGACCAACGAAGACTACGATGTATTCAAGAACGCGATTGATCAGGCGATCGAAAAAGGCGCCCCGAAAGTGTTGCTGAACTTCCGGGAGGTGAATTTTATTAATAGCTCCGGGCTAGGGCGGCTGATCCTGGCGGCCAAGATCATCTCTGAAGATAGCGGCCAGTTGAAAATAACCGACCTCTCCGAGGACCTGAAGGAGCTATTCGTTTTCACCCGGCTGGATTCTAAAATCCCCATTTACTCCTCAGAGGAAGAGGCCCTCAACGCCTTTAGTTGATCAGCCCCCTTTGTAGCAGGCGCTCGCCGCGCCCAAAGGACGCTTTTGTTAACGATCCGGCGTGAACTTCCCAGAAAGCATTTGCAGAACAACCGGAGCCTATTCGGTCCGGAACCATTGAAAGCGATTTCCCAGTGACGAACAGGCGCGTCATCGCAGCCATGAGCGGAGGTGTGGACAGCTCCGTAGCCGCTGCCGTCCTGGTCAGCCAAGGGCAGGATGTGGTGGGCGTGACCATGAAAATATGGGAAGACCCGGCAGAGGACCCCAGACATGGAGGGTGTTGCTCCACGGACGACGCCGAGGACGCCAGGCGCGTCTGCGATTCCCTGGGAATCCCCCATTACACCATCAACGTCCAGGAGGCGTTCAAAAGAGAAGTGGTGGACTATTTCACCGGCGAGTATTACGCCGGGAAAACCCCCAACCCTTGCGTTCCGTGTAACCACGCGCTGAAGTTTGATTACCTGTTCCGTCACGGGGCCGCATACGGCGCCCAGCGAGTAGCCACCGGCCACTACGCAGGGGTCGGCCAGCTACACGGGCGCTTTGCCGTCACTCGAGCGGCGGATAGGGAGAAGGATCAGAGCTACTACCTCTTCTCCATCCCCCCAAAGCGGCTGGATGCCATTGACTTTCCCTTGGCCGGATTCACCAAGGGGCGGACCCGGGAATTGGCCAGGGAGATGGGCCTGCCTGTGGCGGAAAAACAGGAGAGCCAGGAAATCTGCTTCGTGCCAGACAACGATTACAAATCCTTCATCCGGGGCCTTCCTGGGGCCCGAAAGATCGGCAAGGGGGATATCCTGGATTTGTCCGGGGAGGTGGTGGGCCAGCATACAGGCTACATTGACTACACTGTGGGTCAGCGCCGAGGATTGGGCATCGCTTCGCCGAAGCCGACTTATGTCTTGCGGGTGGATCCCGTGGCCAACCGCCTGGTGGTGGGGAGCAGGGAGGATCTCTATTCCAGCGCGCTCCTGGCCTCCGGCGCCAACTGGTTTGTCCCTCCGGAGGAATTGGCGGATCTGGAGTTGACAGCCAAAATCAGATCAAGAAGCCAGGACAGCCGGGCCGCCGTCACCATCAAAAGCGATGGTCAGTTCACTGTGGAGTTCACCGAACCACAGCTTTCCATCACACCTGGCCAGGTGGTGGTGGTCTATCATGGGGAATACGTTGTGGGGGGGGGATGGATCGAAAGGAAGATATGAAGGAGATGGACCTGGCGCTGAAGACAGCCATCCATGCCGCCAGGCTGGCAGGAGGGATACAGCGCGACTATGCCGGCAAGAATATTAACGTCACCAGCAAGAATACCCGTAGCGACCTGGTGACTGAGGTGGACATAAAGTGTGAGGAGGCGATCATCAGCGCCATAAAAGAAGTTTTTCCGGACCATGGCGCCCTGGCCGAGGAAAAGGGGGAATACGCGGCCGCCAGCGGGAATAGGCGCTGGATCATAGATCCGCTGGACGGGACAGTGAATTATGCCCACGGATTCCCCGTGTACTGTTCATCGGTGGCGCTGGAGGCGGATGGGGAAGTGGTGGTTGGTGCGGTATACGATCCTGTCCGCGACGAGATGTTCCATGCCTTTCTGGGCGGCGGCGCCTGGCTCAATGGCAAGCAGATCCATGCTTCCACTACGGCCCAACTTGGCGACAGCCTGCTGGCCACAGGATTTCCTTATACTATCAGGACGGAGGCGCTGAACAACCTGCGCCAGTTCTCCGCGTTCGCCATGAGAGCCCAGGCTATCCGGCGGCCAGGGGCGGCGGCCCTGGACCTGTGCTATGTGGCCTGCGGCCGTCTGGAGGGGTTCTGGGAGTTCCACCTCAAACCATGGGACATGGCAGCTGGCGCGTTGATCGTGACGGAAGCTGGAGGCACGGTTTCCAGCGATCTGGGCGCGTCCTTTTCCGTATACAAGCCCGCCGTGGTGGCTTCTAACGGGCATATCCACCACCAGATGATCGATACCCTGGAGGAGGCGGGCCGGGGGGAGTAGAAGCTGACAAGGGTCACCAGAGGGGAGGGGAGATGTAGGATCGATTCTGGAACGGCAGCGAATGATGGACCTAGATAATTGTCATTCCGGCCCCACTGGCGGATTGATCGGGAATCTTGTAAGCTCACACCTGTGGATACGCCTCTGATATTCAAATCAATGAATTCTCAATCCCAACAGCCCCTCGGTATTAAACTACAATCTCACGGCGCCAGACATAATGACGCGCTCCGCGAAATCAACTTTATTTGCCGAATGAGCCCCCGCCCATTGTCCCAAAAGGTGATTTTTCCATAGCTTCGGACAACGCCTGATCCGTCACGTATTTATAGCCATTTTCGCGGGCGTATTTCTCCACCTGCTTTTTGGCGAAACCACGCGCGAAGGAGGGCGCCTTCTCCAGGCGGGCCCGCGCCTCCTCTGTCCAGCCCAGGGCGTCCCCCACATCATCGGCGAAGAAGGAACCGAACTTTTCCATGATGGCGCTGTTCTTCTCCGGGCGTTCCTCCAGAAACGATTTTATGGAGTCGATGACGTTTATTTTGTGTCCGCTCTTTGAGAACTTCTCCTTGGCCTTGTCCCATGCGGTCATGTCCAGCCCTTCGAATCCCATACCCTTCATGCGGCGGGTGACCAGCATCATGGACTCGTCCCTGATTTCGGTCAAAAACTCCGAAGTGATCCTTTCCATTCCCCTGGCTCTGGCGCGGCGCTGCATCAGCTTCAATATGCCAGGGCGCACGAAGTCTGGCGCGTTCTCCACCCTGGCGCGGGCGTCTTCGTCCCAGAGGATGGCTTCTCCCGATTTGTCATTTATGGCGCCCGGTCCGCCGGGCGCGGGATTTGCGCGCTCAATGGCAGGTTCTGGGGGATTAGCCGGTGCGACCTCTGTCCTCTCCTTGGGTGTCATCATGCCGAACATCGCCTGGGGTGATGGAGCGGCTGCGCTCATGGTCTCCGGTGTGATGGTGTCTACCCCATTGGTGGTGGCGTATTTCTCCACACCCAGCTTCACGATGGACCTGGCGAAAAAAGGGATATTTTCCAGCTTCGCCAGCGCCTCCGCGCTCCACTTGACTCCGGATTCCTCAGAAGTTCCGAATTTTGACTGGGTGTCGATATTTTCTATCGGCTCCTCTTTTCCCTCCGGCACATAGACGCACCACTGGTCCTCTCCCATGTCGTTGCCCGTGGTGGCCATGGCCCTGGCGCGGCACCCGCCGCAGAGCAGACGGTATTGGCAGTCGCCGCATTTCCCCTCATACTCCGGCTGACGATACCGGGCCAGAGCGGGGGAATTGTTCCAGATATCCTGGAAGGTGGAGGTGGTCAGGTCGCCCACGGCGTTTTCCATATAGGGGCATGGGGTCACCTTGCCCCGAGGATCGATGCGGCAGTATTGTGTCCCGGCGCGGCAGGCTGCTATGTATGTCTTCAGCAGGTTGCTCTCGGGATTCTCCTGGTGCAGGATCCGCTTGAAATGAGGCGCGCACTTGGGGCGGATCATCATGCCGGGGTAGGTGTCTCGATTATCGGCAGCCCACTTGAGGATCTTTTCATATTCCTCCGGGGTAATGTCGGCCATCTTCTCTCCGCGGCCGGTGCACACCAGAAAGAAGATGTTGAACACCTTCGCGCCCAGATCGTGCGCCCATTTGGCGATC
>JAOUMU010000133.1 GCA_029881335.1 Nitrospinota bacterium
CCTTGGCTCCTGGCAGGCCTTCGCGCAGCCCCCTACGGGGAAAACCGGCGTCGGCGTGGGATCGGGCTTTTGGGAATATGGAGCCAGGATCCTGACTACGGGGGAATATACAGGGCTGGGGGTGTACCTGATGCTGGGGGCCTATGTTCCCGGCGGGCTGAAAGGACTGGATGGTGAAACAGAGCTTTTGCCAATATATAGTGGATTTTTGGGATTTGAATGGACCCTGTGGAGTGGCTGGGCCTTCCTGGCGCAACTCACCACCACATCCTCCCCTATGTCCGGGGATCATGGGGACTTCTTTTCCAAGCCATGGCTTGACTCCACCATCGGATTCAAGAAGATAGTCCAGGGCGGGACGCTGGCCATGGCGCTCTCTGAAAATATGAACCAGACGGCGCCGGACTTTACGATCCATGTCTCGTTTAGGATGTGAGCTGGATTTTAAGCCTTGTTTCTTTTTTGGTCCAGCACGCCCAGGGATTTGACCATCTGGGCAAACTCCTGGCCCTGGATCGGCTTTGTTATAAAATGCGCCACACCCAGGGAAGCCGCCTGCTCGCGCATGCCACGCTCTTTTTCTTCCGAGCTGGAATGGGCTGTGGCCATTATCACGGGCACGTTTCCCATCTGGGGTTTCTCCCGGATCTTTATCAGAAGCTCCACTCCCCCCATCTCCGGCATCACTACATCGGTCACGATCAGGTCCGGCGCTCCCATCTCCAGGATTTCCATCGCTTCCAGCCCGTTGCTGGCCTCCACGAAATCCGTTTCACCCACAGTAAGGATCGCCTCTTTCATCATGCTCCGGTGGGCTTCCTGGTCGTCCACCAGCATTATGACGCGCCCTCGTCTGGGGAACGTAAGCAAAAACTCACTTCCGACGCCAGGTGTGGTTGTCGCTTCTATCCTGCCGTTGTGGGCCTCCATGATATCCCGGCAATACGGCAGCCCCAGCCCCACTCCCCGCTCGCCAGCGGTGCCGGGGGTGGACGTTTTTACGTCAGGTCGGAACAGATCCTCTATTGGGTAGTTGATCCCCATTCCAGTGTCCCGGACACCTATGATCACCGGATCGGCCTGGCTCAGGAAAATTGTCACCACTCCGCCCCGCCGACAGAATTTGATGGCATTGGTGAGCAGGTTCTGCAGCGCCTCGTTCACCAGGTTCCTGTCCGCCAGCAGGCTCACCCCCTGGGGGATATCGTTTATGATGGCCACTCCCTTCTGGGTGGCGAGAATAAGCAGATCCTCTCTTAGCTCTTCGGCAAGGATTTTTGGGTCAAAGATGGCCTTTATCGGTACCAGCCTGCCGGTCTTCAGCCTGGATATGTTCAACAGATGGTCGAGCATGCGCAGCATTCGCTCGGCGGAGTTTTGCGCCCTTTGTGTAAAGTCCTTTTTTTTATCCTCTTCCGTGACCGGCAGGCTGATGACTCGGCTCAGCAGACCGGAGATGGCCCCCACCGGGCTGCGCAGATCGTGGGAGATCAGACTCATGAAATTGTCCTTTAGCCGGGTGGCCTCTTCCGCTTTCTCCTTGGCCCGTTTCAGCGCCACCGTTCGTTCGGCCACCTTCATCTCCAGCGTGTCTCTGGCCTGTTCCATGGTCCGTCTGGCCAGTTGTTCGGCCTCATGCTTCTCTCTGTTCAGGATGTTTATCCGGTCCGCCAGCGCCACCGCCAGCAGCGCCATGTCCAGCATCACACCCATTTCCCCTGCGTGCATTGCCCAAAAGCTGTAGCTTATCAGCCCCATCACGGTGGAGGCCCCCACTACCATGCCAGCGGTGGAGGTGAGCCATGCCATCAGGAAAAACCTGGCCGCTCGGTTGCCACTTCTGAAGGAGATGAATCCTATCACCGCCAACACTGGCATGTACATCTGCAGCGTCAGCACCGCCAGGTAGTTCATCTCGTGCGCCGCCACTCCCACGCCGCGGATAAGGATCATGGTCAGATACATCCACACCATCCCCCGCAACAGCTTATCCGCCCGGGGCATCGTCGTCTGTGTATCCAGAAACTTCCGGGTGAACAATGTGGCCATCATCTGGAAAGCGAAGCTGAGGACATTGACAATGGTGTCCGCGAACCATGGGGAGCCCGGCCACAGTAACATCCGGGAAAAGCCGTTGTAGGAGAAGGCGAAAAGGAATCCGGTGAATAGGTATGTGACGTAATAAAGATAGTTGTCATCGCGGGTGAACGCATACAGGACCAGGTTGTACAGGAACATGATCGCGATGGCCCCGAAAAGGGCCCCGAAATAATAAGCGCGCCATGCGTCCGCCGCGGCGAAGGCTTTCACGCTCCATATGGTGAACGGGGTCACGAACGTGTCCTTCGTCTCCACCCTGATGTACAACGTTTTCACCTCCTCGGGGTAGAAGGAAATGTCGAAAAGGTGTGACCTGTGCTTCTCCCTGGCCTCAGCCGCAGAGCGCGACTCCCCAATGAGCAACTCCCCGGAGCGCATGATTACGTAGCGTCCGTTTGGCTTGGCTATGTATATATCGATCGAGTCTATCCAGGCGATCTCCTCTTCCAGTATTCCATCGAAGACACGTCTGTAGGAGTTGTAAACCTCCACCCGATACCAATATGCGCTGGAGCTGAATCCGAAACTGGGGACCTGCTTTTTCAGAGGCGCGAACATGGCGCCGATCTTTTTCGACCGGACATCTTCAATGGACCATTCGCGATTTTTGTCCTCCAGGACACTCATGGAGTATCCCAGATCATATTTCCCCTGCTCCCCGGCCAGAACCACGCTGGGAACAGAACCGGAGGCGCCCGCCGCGAGGGAGGGAATGGGCGTGGCGAAAATAACCACGGCAAGGCAAATTGATAACCACTCAGATTTCATGCGCACCTTGGAAACAAACTGATATTTGGTTGTAATCCATTCATGCATGTTAACGCCTATTTCTAGCTTAAACACGAATCATCCCAGCCGTTTTTTCAGAGCTGCCGTGAATTCCTCCGCCACCAGGGGCTTTTCGATCAAATCGACCGCTCCCATATGCAGGACTTGCGAGCGCATGGCGAAAAAATGGCCATTGTAGTTGGACACGGTGGCGGTTATCACCACGGGAATGGTGGAGAGGGCGGATGTGTTTTTCATTATCTTCAAAAGCTCCAGGCCGCTTATGCCGGGCATGAAAACGTCCACAAACGCCACATCCGGTTTCGCCAGCTTCAGTATCTCCAGGGCATCTATGCCGTCTTCCGCCTCCAGGACATCGGCGGAAAAATCTCTGTCGATAACCTCCTTCATCATCTTGCGGTGGACCTCCTGGTCGTCCACAATAAGGATGATAGCCCGGTTGGTCGGCAGCGTGGCGTAAAATTCCACGCCTCCCCCCTCCACGGGCCTCACCAAAAGATCTCCGCGATGGGCAAGCATTATCTCTTTGCTGAACGAAAGCCCCAGCCCAGTTCCCTTTTCACCGGCGCTTCCCACCCTGGATTCAGGATTCGCATGGCTGAACAAATTGTTGATCTGGTTTTCAGCAATTCCCGGCCCCGTATCGCGCACGGCCAGGGCGTTTGGCATACCTGGGAAGGGATGCACTGTCACCACGTCTCCGGGTCGGCAGAATTTTATCGAGTTGGAGACAAGGTTGCGGATCACCTCCTGGTATAGGTCCAGGTCGGCCAGCAGCGCCATATCCTCCGGCAGGTTATTGACCAGTTCAATCCCTTTTTGCGTGGCCATTGGCTCCATCAGCTCAAGCAATGCTCCCACTCTTTGTCTGGCGTTGAACATCCTTTTAATAGGTGTGATCTTACCGGTCTTTATTCGACTCAGGTTCAAAAGCTGCTCTGTCATTTTCAGCAGCCCGTCCAGCGAATGCGCCACTCGATTCAGATAGTCTCTGTTCTTATCTTCCGCCGCAGGAGAATCATCGTCCAGGTTTATCGCCCCCACCAGCCCCCTCATGGAGCCCAGAGGGCTGCGAAGGTCATGGGAGACCAGGTTCACGAACCTGTCCTTGAGCTTGGTGGCCCCTTGAGCTCTGTCACGGGCTTCTTTCAGCTCCGCCGTCCGCTCTTTCACCTGGATGGCCAGTTCCTCCCTGGATCTTTCCAGCAATCTCCTGGAAGTCTGTTGAGCCTCCTCTTTTTCCTCGCGCATGATGTTTATCCTGTCCGCCAGCGCCAGGGCCAGAAGCACGATGTCTATTATCACGCCGATCTCCCCCGCCCTGAACATCCAGAAACTGTATGGAAGTGAACCGACCACGATAAGCGCCGTCACCGATATACCTATGGTGGTGGATATCCATGCCATCAAGAAAAAACGGGCCGACCGGATGCCGGCGCGCAGAGCCACCAGCCCGGAGATCGTCAGCAAAGGGCCATATAGCTGTAGGGCGATCAGGCAGATGAATCCCGTGAAGTAATGGAAGGGGGTGATAGTGTCCGCGATTATCAAGACCGCGTAGAACCAGATGGCGCCCCGGAAAACTTTGTCCAGCGCAGGGAGGGTGTGGCGGGTGTCTAAAAACGCCCTGGCGAATAACACCGCGCACAACTGCATGGCATAATCCAGCGAAACCATCATCCTGTTCTGCAGCCAGGGGGAATCGGGCCAGATGTATTGGAAGGAAAATCCATTGTACGTGAGGAACCATGCGCCCAGGATGAAAAGATATATGTTGTATTGCAGGTAGCTTTTGTCGCGTAGGAAGAACATGAGGATCACGTTAAAAAGAAACATGACCATGATAATCCCCAGGATCGTCCCGAAATAAAGGGTTCTGGAGCGGTCGTGCTCTTCGAACTCACTGTCTTCCCACATTGTAAACGGAGACAGGAACCCGTCCACGGCCATCACCTTAAAGTGAAGAGTTTGCGTTTCTCCCGGCGCCAGCGTGATGTGGAATACAGCGGTGGGGTGAGCAAAGCCCCTCTCTCTGAAAGGTATGGAGTCGCCCGCCCGCCGCACATGGTATCCATTATCGGGGCCTTGCTCATACAGCTCCACCACGTCCAGCCAGGAGACCTCGTTCTGCAATACCAGCCGTTGCTCGGATCCGGTGGTGTTCTGGATGATCAGCCGGTACCAGATCGCTGATTCTAAAAGAAAGTGGCTGTAAAATTTGGGTCCCACCGGCTGGAAGCTGGATGATTGGGGGGGCGCGGTCACCGACTCGATGGTCCAATCACCTCCTTTATCCTCCAGCCATTCCATGTGAGGGGCCAGGGAAATGGCGTCGGCGCTGTCGAGGATTTGCGCTGGCGGGACGGATACGGCGCCCTGAGCGGCCAGGAAGGCACTATAAAATGCGAATAGAAAAGCCAAAGCAAAAGTGTAGCTTGTTTTCGACCCCATCTCCCCCATAGACCTGGAATTACGGTAATATTTCAGCGGACATAACAGCCTCTTTTGGATGAGCCACCGCCTGAAAAAGACTTGTCATTATATCATCTTCAGCCGCCGAAGCTTCTTTATTTTGTCGCGCCAATCGGCCGCCGATTCGAAATCAAGATCCCCAGCAGCTTTTTTCATCCTGGTTTCGTATTCGCCGATCAACTGGTCGATCCGGTCCGCGGCCAGGGAGGAAAACTCGTCAATTTCCTCGATTCCCTCTTTTCCCAGGGCGAAGGCCAACGCGTTGGAAATCCCCTTGCTAACGCTGGTGGGGGTGATTCCATGGAGCGTGTTATATTCGATCTGCAGTTTGCGCCGACGGTTCATCTCATCCAGGGCCCTTTGCATGGAGCCGGTTATCTTGTCGGCGTAAAAGATCACCAGACCCTCCGAGTTTCGCGCGGCTCGGCCCGATGTCTGGATCAGCGAGGTTTCGCTGCGCAGGAATCCTTCCATGTCCGCGTTCAGGATGGCCACCAGCCCCACCTCCGGGATATCCAGCCCCTCGCGCAAAAGGTTTATGCCGATCAGCACGTCGAAAGCGCCTTCCCGAAGCTCGTTGATTATTGCCATCCGCTGCAAAGTGACTATGTCCGAGTGCAGATACCGAGCCCGGACAAAAAGCCCCTGCATATAGTCGGTCAGGTCCTCGGCTTGGCGCTTGGTCATGGCGCTCACCAGCGCCCGGTGCCCCATCTGGGTCCTTTTTCTGATCTCCTCCAATAGATCGTCCACCTGGTTTGCCGCCGGCCGCACCTCCACCGGAGGGTCCACCAGCCCCGTAGGGCGCGCCACCTGTTCCACCACCACTCCGCCCGCCTGTCGCAACTCATAATTGGCGGGAGTGGCGGAGACGTATATCACCTGGTTCGCGTGACGTTCAAACTCCTCAAAAGACAGAGGCCGGTTATCAAAAGCCGAGGGGAGGCGGAACCCGTGGCCGATCAGGGCGCCTTTGCGGCTGCGGTCCCCCTTGAGCATAGCGCCTATCTGCGGCACGGTCTGGTGGCTTTCATCAATGATTATCAATGCGTCCTGGGGGAAGTACTCCATCAAGGTGGGGGGAGCCGAGCCGGGAGCGCGGCCAGTGATGACCCTTGAATAATTCTCTATCCCGTTGCAATAGCCGATCGCCTTTATCATCTCAATGTCCGACAAGGTTCGCTCCCGGATACGCTGGGCCTCCACATATTTCTCCTGATCCAGAAAGTTCTCATGAGCAGTCTCCATCTCGCTATGGATCTCCACCAGCGCCTTTTCCATCAGCTCAGGCGGCGTGACATAGTGGGAGCCGGGGTAGATGTTCACCGCGTCCAGTTTCTCCAGCTTGCGCCCGGTGAGCGGATCCACGCGGGTGATAGAGTCCACCTCATCGCCGAAAAACTCGATCCTGATCGCCGAGTCGGTTTCGTATATGGGGAGCACCTCCACCACATCGCCGTTCACCCGGAAGGTCCCCCTGGAAAAATCGACATTGTTGCGATCATAGCGTATCCCCACCAGCGCTTCCAAAAGAGCGTCCCGCTCCAGCTCCTGGCCGGTCTCCACCCGTACCTTCATGTCGAAATACGCCTCTGGCGAGCCGAGCCCGTATATGCAGGAGACAGATGCCACGATGATGACGTCGCGGCGTTCGAACAGCGAACGAGTGGCGCTGTGGCGCATCTTGTCGATCTCTTCGTTTATAGAAGAGTCCTTCTCAATATATGTTCCCGTGGCTGGCAGATAGGCCTCCGGCTGGTAGTAGTCGTAGTAGCTGACGAAATACTCCACCGCATTCTCCGGGAAGAACGCCTTGAATTCGGAGTAAAGCTGCGCCGCCAGGGTCTTGTTGTGGGCGATGATCAAAGCAGGTCGCTGAATCCGCTCTATGACGTTTGCCATGGTGAAGGTCTTTCCGGACCCGGTGACCCCCAGCAATACCTGGTGCGCCAGCCCCGCCTCCAGTCCTTGTGTTAGTTGGCGGATCGCCTCCGGCTGATCCCCCCTTGGCGAGAAGGGGGAGACTAGTATGAATTTGTTTTCCATGGGATCAGTATAGCGCAGGCGTCCATACGTGGGCCATGCGCGTTGGTTATGTCAAATATAATCCCCTTCCAA
>JAOUMU010000134.1 GCA_029881335.1 Nitrospinota bacterium
AAGAAAATCTTCCCTCAGGATTGACTTTTATGGAGAAGCTTTGAGTCGTAACCCAAACCGAAGCCCTCTCACCCCTGGCCCCCTCTGGCGATCGATTCCTAATCCAAATTAGCAGTGCCCCCCCCCGAAGGGCTTTGCCCCTGATCCTTGAATAGCGACCCAGGTTCATATTTCTCCGGATGGCTCAGCCCGAAAGCTTCGAACATTTCCCGCAAAATATCGACCTCCCTTGGTAAGTCGGCTTCGCCTTTGCCATATAGATTGCCGGTTTTAAGGCTTTCACCTACGCTTGACGGGCTGATATAGCCATTCTGTCTGTTGGTTCGGGACTTTGTTTTTGATTTTGCCATGCCAGGCTTCCAGCCCCGAGTCAAGATCTTGAATATTGAAAAGCGCATCCATGGTTCTTATCGCCTCAAGTGTAATTTCCTCTTCACCTTTATTTCATCCTTTGATCTTCTCACCTTCCATCGGCAGATAGCGGCCATAATCATTTTTCAGATCGACTTATTGGGCCACGTATCCACCAATTGCGATTCCAGAAGTGGCAACTGACATATCCTTAAAGTCCGGGTTCACCTGAAAACCGGCCTCGTTAGTGGCACACAAGTTGGAAAGGTTGATCAATTAATGAATGATGAACCTGGCTGGGGATTGATCCGTGGCGCGCATTTTGTCCTCCACAGGGGGCCGGGATAAAATGTGTTCACAACCTATAGGGCTGCCGAATAAAACGCCAAATGGGGCGACGGGTATCTCAGGACAAAAGCCTCAGATGCGATTATTCCACGAGAGTTCTATCATCTCCGCTTTCATCTCTTTTTTCGCCTTTTTTACCTGAGCTTCCAGCGACAGCGCCGCGCCTTTCGGCATATCGCGGCTTTTCGCCACCAGGAACACCGGCCCCCTGCCACGGGTGTATCGGGAAGCAATGCCCCGGTTGTGCTGATCGACTCGCCTCTCCAGATCGTTGGTGGCGCCGCAATAAAGGCTCCCGTCCCGGAGCCGTAGCAGGTATACAAGCCAATTGTTCCCGGATTCGCCGCCCATGGCTGATGATATCCTGGATGAATCCCGTTATGAGTGGCTGAATAATTCAGCGCAAGGCGCGGCTGAAAATACCACATTACCCAAAACGAGGATTCCGCCGGTCAGCCCTTCTGCCACTCTTAATGAATCGTTTATCACCTGCTCCACCTCGAAGATAGCATTCACTCTTCGTCGTTCTTTTTCAGGAAGGCGATCAGGTCGGCGATCTCCTGCTCTGTCAATTTCTTGATCTTCATTCTGGTCTTGCGGTCGCTATCCCGGCCAGCGGCCCATTGCTTCAGTTGCTGAGTTTCGGTGTCGTTTTCCTCCCAGGTTTTTTGGGGATCGGACAGCCACTTGGTCAGCCACTCCTCGCTGTGCCTCTTGGTGTCCCCTTTCAGTCCTGGGCCGACTTTTCTTTTTTCTGTGAGGTTGTGGCAAAGGTGGCATTTCTTTTCCGTAAACAGCCGCTCACCACTGGCCGAGTCTCCAGCAGCCAGAGCGAAACCGGGAAGCAGCAGCGCAACAGTAAAAGTGGCAGACGCAAATCCTAAAATATTTCTTCTCATATTTGTCTCCATGATTTATGGCCAAATAGTTATTTCATAAAGTACGACGCCCTTTATATTTTCGTAAAATGGAAGCAGTCACCAGGTTTGAAGAGCCTGACAGCCCTTGGGAGCCTGCGACTTCCTATACGCAGGGTAACACATAAAAACACTCCCTGTCATAACCTGACAAATGGAAAAAGAACCAACGCTCATTCCAGCCGCAACATGGCTGCGCAGATAGCCGGATTGATCTTTGACGCATCCAACCCGCCCAGCCTGTCCACCATCCGCATCCCCAACCTCTGGCCCAAGGTGGCGCTGTAGAAAGACGCGCCGGACCCGACTAGCAACAGATCCGCTTCCTTGCCAAATCCCTCTCTCTCCGCCACACCAGCCGCAGCCTCCACCAACCGCGCAGCCTGGGCTCCGGTCACTTGCCGGGCTATATTCACAGCCTCCTCCATGCCCATCTCATCCAGGTCACCCAATACCATTCGACAGAGCCTGCGCGCCGCGCCTAATCTGGTCCTGGGGCCTCCATCCGGAGTGGGGCATGTATATTCTTTGGCGACTATGTCACCCAACAACAGGTGCGCGTCCCCCACTATGGCGAAGTACTCTGGGCAGGTGTCCATTTCTTTTCCACGGACCACGATCCTGGGCGCCGCGACAGACGCATGGGTCCGCATATACCCGGCGTAGAACAGTTCCCCCTCCCTTGCCCGGGTGAAATCATCCTTTCCCCTGGTGGAGGGCCTCCCGTTTTTCACAGGCAAAATGTCTGTGGTGGTGGTTCCGATATCCACCACCATCCCGTTCTCCAGCCCATGAGCCGCCACCCACCGCAAAGTAACTGCCCAGTTGGCCGAGGCCACGGACATGGGGCTCCGCATGGCCCGGTTTATGGAAACCATCTCCCCCTCGTGATTAAAGATCCTCAAATCCAGGTCCGGCATCGCGGCCGCCGTCTGCCTCATGATCCATCGAGCCCCCCCGCTCCTGCTCTTGAAGCAGTCGCATAGTTCCCCTGTCATAGTCAGGGCCACCGCATCCGGCCCCGCCTTTGGGAGCAAATCCCCCAGCAACGCGGCCAACCCATCCCTGTCGCGGAAAAGCTCCAAAGGCACACTCCATTGTCGGGCGACCCTGGCCCCTTTTGCGGAGTATATCGCCAAAGCCGCTTTCACGTTGGCTCCGCCTATATCCAGCCCCAGCGTCCTCAATACCTAAGGTTCCCTTTTTTGTCAAAGCTGACATTTTTTCGGATTTTCACTGGCTCAACCTTCCTCCCCTCCATCGCATCCAGGATCATAAGCGCAGGATTCGCGCCAGTGGCCGCACCCAGGGCGCAATAGCTGGTTGTAAGCCGCGGATTCACCTCTATCACCACAGGCCCGGCCGGCGCCATGATGTAGTCGATCCCCCAAAATCCCGCGAGCCCCGGTATCCCATCCCACAGCGCCCTGGCGATCTCCTCCAGCGAATCATCCGGCGCCATGTTTGTCACTTCGCCTCCCAAGTATTCTAGCCCACCTTCCGACTCACGGATGAACTGACGATTCACCGAGACCACCATCGGGCCATCATCCCCCGCCACAACGCAGGCGCTCATCGGATCACCTTCCACGTACTCCTGGGCTATCACGCTCCCATCCTGAGGCATCGTCATCCTAGAGCTTTTTTCGTGAATCCTCGCTCCACAGCATCCGGCGCCATCCACAGGTTTAGCCACCCAGCGTCCGATGGGCAGCGCCGAGGAATCGAAATAGCAGGTGGCGTGGAACGTACGGGGATGAGGTATTCCCAGTTCCTCCATCCGCCGGGCGAACAGAAGCTTGTTCCCGGCGCATTCCATCGCCTCCGCCCGGCATCCGAGGTTGAGGATGCCACGGAATTCGGCCATGGATGTATACCTGGAGAGGGACCCTCCAGTCTCCGGGGCGATGATCAATGCCGCATCGCACTCCTCCAGAGCGTCAGCGAAAGCGTCGACGGGGGCCTTGCACATCGTCCTTACCTCCCCTACCCCCTCCAGCCTGGGCAGAAACCTTTCCTCCGCAATGGTAAAAGGCCGCGCCACTTTGGCGAAATCGCGCATTGCGGCCCGAAGCATCGCCACTCCCTCGTCGGCTAGGGGTGAGGAAATGTCCGCCTCGCCCCCGGCGCAAAGATACTCAAGCAGTAATATCTTCACTGGCCCGGTTCGCCTCCTTCGTCCATCTGTTTTTCCCTTCCATTGAATATCTGCCGATATTTTCTGAACGCCGTGGCCCGGCCGGAATTTTCCATAATGGCGCAGGCCGCCAGGATCGTTTGCAGGATCTCCTCTTTTGTGGCGCCCACTTTCACCGCCTGCCTGATATGCACTTCCAGGCAATGATCGCATCGCAAAGCCGTAGCGGCGCTTATCACCACCAGTTCCATTGTCTTCTCATCCAGCGGACCGTTTTCCCTGTGCAGGATCCCCCTGTTTTTGATGATCGATGAGAGGAAGTAGTCCTTCTCCTCGGAAAGCACCCGCGCCACCAAAGGAACGTCTCCGTACATCTTTCTCATTGCCGCCAGAGTCTCTTCCACGGCCTCCTCCCCCTTCTCCCCTACCAGGCGAAGGTATTCCCGATAGAACTTTTCCTCACCACTGTCCGAGCTACCCTTGTTTTCCGGCATAACCATACTCCCGCAAACTGATTGTCGATTCGTCATAGGCCCGCCCCGGAGCCGCCGCGCCTTCCATAATATTTGGCCCTCCGCCCAATGGCAATCAAAGCGTGCCGCTTCATGTGAGCCGAATCTTCATCAACCTCGGCGATAAAGCTGATTCTCCAGTCAAATATAAGTCGGCAACAGATCTCACACAAACCAAAGCCAACCTTATCGCATTGTATTTATGCGCATTACACAGCCCTTGCCTTTTGATTGAATATACTTGACTAATCCGGTCGGAGTTGTTATATTACTCCTGTTTCCATGATCCAAATAATAACCGATAATAACCTGAATCGATAAAAGTAAGTATATGTCCATTAAAATCAAATCGTCCTTCAACAGATCTTTTGCCAAGGCGTTCTCATGGCGTCTGGTAGCAACATTCACCACCGTTGTCATCGCATATTTCGCCACCGGCGAAATCCATGTCGCCCTGGAGATAGGATTCCTGGAGTTTTTCTTTAAGATCGGTGTATACATGTTCCACGAGAAAGCGTGGAACTCAATACCCTATGGGTTAAACGTTGAGGAAAATCAGCACAATACGCCAGAGAGGGAAAGTAAACGTTCCGCTTCCACTATCGGCTCAGCTCTTGTTCTGGGATCGGTGATCGCGGAGGAGTGATCCAAAAATCCGGCGCCTGGTTCTAAAGCGGGGCCTTGGGAGCCTTATCTATTTCGGCCACCTTCTCTTCTTCCGGAGCGCTCATGACGAAATGGTTTCCCTCCAGCAACCTAAATCCACCCGGCAGGGCGGCCTCCCTCACCGCTTCGAACATCGACTCCCCGTGAAACAGGGAGGTATACAAGCTCTTTATTTCCCGGTTCTTCTCCTCTTCCATCAGGAAAAAGGTGTGGCGCGCCACCGAGCCTCTGCCTGGGCTCAGGTCTATATACGCGGTCACGTTCTCCGCCAGCTCCCCTTTCAGCCTGGCGCCCAACCTCCTGGGGTTTCCCGCCAGAGTACGGGAGGCCTGCAACGCAGCGTCATATCTGTTCTGTATCACATATAGCCGTTGGCCGATATTCAACGCCGAAGCCCACTGGGCATGCCCCTCGCTATCCACGTCCGCCGCATTTAGGATCACGTTGCCGAACATTTTGCCCGGTCCCCTCAGCGCCGGATCGCGCGCCATGCTCTCTACCACCAGGGCGCCAAGGCTGTGGGCCATCAAGTTCATGGAGAAGCCCTCCACCGCGCCGACCTTGGTGGTGAAATGCTCCTCCACCATCCTAAACGCCACATCCAGAGCCGTCCGGCATGTCCTGGCCTTCTCCCTGGCTTGCTGATACTGTTTCATCTTTTCTTCATACAGTCCATATCCCAGCGCCAGGGCCGCCTTTGGCCACGTCACACCGGCCCGCCGGATCAGCATTGGGGCCATTTTGACCAGCACTGTCAGGGAAAGCACTCTGGACCATGATGGCCACATGAACAGGATGACGTTCACCCCGTGGAGCGACTCCACCCTGGCAGCCTGCTCCAGGGCTCCCACGGTGGGCTGGCCCGCTCCATGGATCATGAACAGCCACTTGCCCCCCAGCCCTCCCTCCTTCATTCGCTCGTTGATGTCCTGGAAATATTCCGCTTCCCCTCCATTCACCACCGGGGCCAGCCGCCACTCATGCTCGGAGAAGAGAATCGACCGGGCGAACTCCTTCATCCTCGCTCCGGCCCAGCGATCGGCGGCTTTTCCCCTGCGGGGCATGTATTCCGCCGTGGCCACGTTTATCCGCTCGCCGATCTGGCCGTTCATCTCCTCGGCGAAAAACCGGTCGTCTTCTTTTTCCTGGTCAATCCGCTTGTTGGAGATGACGATGATCATGATCCCTCCGCCGACACCATTTTTTCGGCGCGCTTTAGCACTATCAGCGTGATTTCCTTTGGTGAACCCAGTCTCAGTGGCGGGCCCCAATATACCGAGCCCCTGGTCAAGTAGACCCACATCCCCTCGTATCTGCTCAGGCCCGGCGCCACAGGATGGACAAAGCGGACGATTATGTTCCATGGGAAATATTGCCCGCCGTGGGTATGGCCGGAGAGCTGGAGGTCCACCTGGCCTGTGGCGGCCACGGCCACCACAGAACGGGGCTGATGGGCCAGCATGAGGGTGAAATTCCTTTCAGGAGCGCCAGCCAAGGCCTTTACCGGGTCCGACTTGTGGCCCGGCGCGCTCGCTCCCGCGCTGTAATCGGTGATCCCCGCCACCAGCAGCCGGGCGCCGTTAAACTCCACCAGCCTATGCTCGTTGTTCAGCGCCACGGCGCCGGTATTTTCCACAACCTTCAGCCAGCCCTTCAGATCCCAGTAATATTCATGATTTCCAGTGACGAAGAAGACACCATATTTTGCTTTAAGCCCCGCCAGCGGCTCGGCGTCCTTGCCCATTTCCTCCACTGTGGCGTCCGCCAGATCTCCGGTGTGGGCCACAATATCCGGCGCCAGCTCGTTGACCCGGCGCACTATATCCCCCACCGTGTCGCCATGCACGGTGGGGCTGATATGGATATCGCTGATAAGGGCGATCCTCAATCCATCGAGTCTCTTGTCCAGCCCCTCCACCGGCGTCTCCACAATCTTCACCTGGGGCGCCACACCAGCCTTGTAAATCCCCATCAGTACCAGAGCCAGGGTAATGGCCATTATTCCCATGTTCATATGGTGGTTAGCTTGCCTCTGTCTATGCTTCTCATCAGGCGCCCCCACGCTCCCCTGCTGGGAGTTCAGCGTGGAATAAGTGCCCATCTTCGTCCACGACCACATGACTACATCCTTTGTCATCAACAGAGGAAAGATGGTGGTGACATAGCCGAACATGACAAATGTAATCCAGAAGAGGGGAACATACCAAAACGGCTTGGGGCTCCCCAGCCGCAGGGAAAAGATCAGGGGAACCATGACATACGAGGATAGAACCAGAAACCACGCCGCAAGCTTAGGCAAAAGGTCCAGGCCCATGGGAGTGATTATCCGGTGGCCTACGTAGAGGTGAATGGCCATCCAGATACCGAGCGCTACAATATAGAACATATTCCAATTGTCTTACGCCAGCCCTCAAGATTCAAGCGATTCCGTCCCTGCGCCCATCGCTC
>JAOUMU010000135.1 GCA_029881335.1 Nitrospinota bacterium
ACAAATGGTGGCTGGCGTTGGATTACATGGGCGGCAAGAGCGCCTTTGGGGCCACCAGCGTCGGATTCGCCTACGCCGCGTCGGATAACGTGGGGCTGCTGTTCGGGTACAACATCTACGCCGACAACGATATCGGCGGGGAGAAGATGAACTCGAACACGCTGGAGTTCAACCTGGACGTGAATTTTTAACTGGACGCGAGGAGAACGCTGATGAAAAAGATAGAGGCGATTATAAAACCGTACAAGCTCTCCGAGGTACAGGAGCGGCTGAACGAGATTGAAGTGCGAGGCATGACCGTGACCGAAGTGAAGGGGTACGGCCGCCAGAAAGGGCACACGGAACTGTATCGCGGCGCGGAGTACAGCGTCGATTTTTTGCCTAAGGTAAAGATCGAGGTGGTGGCGCCGGAAGAGAAAGTGGAGCAGACGGTGGAGGCGATATTGAAAGGCGCCCACACAGGCTCCATTGGCGATGGAAAAATATTTGTAATGGCGGTGGAGGAGACAATTCGAATCCGCACCGGCGAACGTGGAAAGGAGGCTATATGAGCAAGATCACTATGAGACCAGGAGCGTTTGCGATAGCGTCGGCCTGGCTTGTTGCATTGGCAGCCGATCCGGCCCACGCCCAGGAGGCCGCGGTTGCCGTAGACACGGGGGACACCGCGTGGATGCTGGTTTCCACGGCAATGGTGATGCTGATGACACCGGGGTTGGCGCTTTTCTATGGCGGGATGGTGCGGCGCAAAAATGTGCTGAGCACCGCCATGTACAGCTTCATCGCCCTGGGTGTGATCACCATCCAGTGGACACTGTTCGGTTATACGCTGGCCTTTGGGCCGGATATAGGCTCGGTGATAGGCGGGTTGTCCATGTTAGGATTGGCTGGCGTGGGAGGAGAGGCCCAGGGGACAATACCGGCGACTCTGTTCATGGTGTTCCAGATGATGTTCTCCATCATAACCGTGGCGCTAATCTCCGGTGCGGTGGCGGAGAGGATGAAGTTTTCCTCCTTTGTGGTTTTTATCGTCCTTTGGACCACGCTGGTGTATGACCCAATCGCTCATTGGGTGTGGGGTGGCGGCTGGATCATGAGTCTGGGCGCGCTGGATTTCGCCGGAGGGCTGGTGGTGCACATCTCCGCGGGAGTGGCTGCGCTGGTGTGCGCCCTGGTGCTGGGCAAGCGCTATGGCTACCCTGCGGAGCCAATGCCGCCGCACAACCTGACCATGACATTGCTGGGAGCGGCGTTGCTATGGTTCGGCTGGTTCGGGTTCAACGCCGGTTCGGCGCTGGCCGCGGGCTCTCTGGCGGCCACATCATTCGTGGCCACACAGGTCGCCACTGGGGCGTCCATAATGGGATGGGTGACGGCGGAGTGGCTGCACCGAGGCAAACCCACCGCGCTGGGCGTCGCTTCCGGTCTGGTGGCGGGGCTGGTGGCGATCACGCCTGCGGCAGGATTCGTCACGCCGTTGCCGGCGATGGTCATTGGCGGAGTGGCTGGAGTGCTCTGCTATGCGGCGGTGATGGCCAAGGGGAAGCTGGGATATGACGATACGCTGGACGCCTTCGGGATCCATGGTATGGGAGGCGCCTGGGGCGCCGTGGCCACGGGGCTGTTCGCCACTGTGGCGGTCAACTCCGGCGGCGCCGATGGGCTTCTCTACGGGAACCCGGGGCTGTTGCTCAAGCAGTTGATCAGCGTCGTGGTGACAGTATCCTATACCCTGGTGGTCACCTACGCCCTGCTAAAGGTTATAGACGCGGTGATGGGCCTGCGAGTGGAGCGCGAGGATGAGATTATGGGCCTGGATCTTTCCCAGCATGGGGAGAGTGGCTACACGATGTAATGGATATGAGCGTCCGATGGCGCCAAGTAATAAAGGGCGGGCCGGGAAATTCCGGTCCGCCTTTTCTTTGGCCCCGTTATGTATCACAATAAAAATACATCTATAATATTAAACTAGATAGTCAAAATATTATTCTTGACAAGCTTTGGGAATATGAGAAAATCCTTTCCACTATGGCATGAATCCTTTCCCTTGCTTTCAACACGGCGAGGCGAGAGAAAAAAGCCTTGGAACCAAGAACAACAATGTTTGTATATATAGGAATGAAATGAAAAAGATCGCGTTCAAATTAGTTGCCATGTCCGCTTTGTTTGCAGTTGCGGTCTTTGTGGCCTCCTGCACCAACAACCAGGAAGCTGAAAAAGCCACCAAAGAGGCGGCCCAAAAAGCTGCGGAAGCCACCAAAGAGGCGGCGGAAAAAACAAAAGAGGCTTTCGGCCAGGCGAACAAGACAATGGAATCCGCAAAGGAGCAGATGGCTCAGGAAGGCCATATGACCCCGGAAGCCGAGGAAGCTATGGAACAAGCCGAGCAGGCCACCGAGGGTGCGCAAGCGCAGACTGAAGAAGCCCTGGAGAAGGCTGCCGAGGATGTGAAAGCTGTCGAGAATCAGTAATTCATGAAACGCCCGGCGATTCTTATCGGCTTATATCGCTGGGTGAATCTTCTGATATCTTGATAAACGGACAACCGATGACGGGCCGCGGAAAACGGCCTGTCATCGGTTTATTTTATGCCCAGTCACTGAAAACTCAGGCGGCTGGTCACAGCCTGGGAGCCGCATAGCCAAACTCCAAGTGATGACACACCGCCCTTAATGTGGATCAGTCCCTGTTGCCCCCCATGATCTGGAGGATGAAAAGGAACATGTTGATGAAATCAAGATAAAGGGACAAGGCGCCGCGGATGGCTTCCTTGGTGTCCTCGTCGGTCCCTTCGTTGCCGATGATATTCATTTCCTTTATCTTCTGGGTGTCATAGGCGGTGAGCCCGATGAAGATAAACAGCCCGACATATGTCACTAACCAAGAAATCATCGGGCTCTGGAACCAGAAGTTGACCAGCGACGCGATGATGATCCCGACCAGCCCCATCATCAGAAATCCGCCCAGGTTGGTCAGGTCTCTTTTGGTGGTGTAGCCGATGAAGCTCATGGTGGCGAAGGTCCCCGCCGTCACCAGGAACGCTGAGGAAATGGTGGCGGTGGAGTAGACGACGAAAATGGCTGATAAGGTGAATCCATTAAGGGCCGAATAACCCATGAACACACTCATGGCCGTCATCACAGACATTTGCATGACGCGGGCGGCCAGCCAAAAGACAAGGCCAAGCTCGGCTATGACAAGGCCGATAAGCAGGATCTTGTTGCCGAAAATGAGCTGCATCATAACGGGGTCTCGGGCGACGATCCAGGCCACAAGCCCAGTGAGGCCCAGTCCGGCCGTCATCCAATTGTAAACACGGATCATGAACCGCCGGTTTTCCTCGGCGATAGCCTGCGAGCCGACGCGCCCTGCCATGGTTCGTGGAATTGCGCTATTAAAATCCATCATTCCTCCAAGATTAATAAACCGCCATTTGCGGGAACTTTAAAAACAATGCGTTTATCTTACTTGAATGCCCGGGTCTGGGCAACGAGTATCGCCGCTCAATCGCGCCTAATGGCCGTTCCCCGCCGGCGGAGGATAAAACATTTAAATTGACAAAATTTGTGGCGCCTATTAGACTTTTCTGCTTGCGGGGTCGTAGTTCAGTTGGTTAGAACGCCGGCCTGTCACGCCGGAGGTCGCGAGTTCGAGTCTCGTCGGCCCCGCCATTCCACCTGATCTTGAGGTGGTCTCCACTGTGGCAATCCATCTCCCCTTTTCTCCCGGAGACTCCACATATCCCGCTGAGCCTTTCCCCTTTCGCCTGATGCTGATATCATGAACACTGGACGAAGGTGTCCTACATTGGAAGAGCGATATTATGAAGGCATGGGACAGGCCGCCGTTGAGCGACATTGAGGATATACGCAGGGAGATTGAAAAGTCCCCCGAACCTGATCTGAAGCCAGACCGGATCCTGGAGCTGGGGCCCTGTGGCATGGGGATGCCTGTGCTGCAAAGCGCCGCCGCCCTGAGGAAGATGGCGCCAGGCCAGGTGCTGCTTCTCACCTCCAGCCATCCCTGAAGCTACCCGGATATACACTCGTGGGTCTCACGGTGCACCACGGCGAAGCTGGAAGGGGACGGGATAGAAGGTGACACGATGAAGTATTACCTGCGTCGGCTGTGAAGGAGCCTGACTAAAACGCCTGCTTGACCTGGATGGCAAGGCCGGGCGCCAGATCCCCCTGAACATCCTCCCGGATGTCGAACCTCTGCGGCGGGTTGATGGCGTGAGGCATGCCGAGGCGATATCCGCACCACTTCCTTTCTCTTGTGAAGTTAAGATTCCAATATATCCCGATTCGTACAATGCCATATTCTGCAGCCTCGCATATGATATAGTGGAGAATTTTAACAAGGCCCAATCCTGGAGAATGGGCGTTTGGAAAAGGGAGGGTGTCATGACAAGGCAAACGGTTTTTGCGATCATCCTTGTGGCCGGCGTTTCCCTGGCCGGTTGTGGGGGAAGCAGTGGCGGTTCATCCGGCTCCACGGCCAATGGTTCCGATTTCGTGGGATCATGGAAGATGTTGACTGAAAACGGCAGAGCCCCGGCCGAAAGTGGATATAACTCTCTGATTCTGGAATTGACCCGGACAACTTTGAGATCAACCATTGACTCGCCGACTTTTGAATGCGCATGGTCTGGGACCCTGGTATACACATCCACCATGATGACCGTCACGGTGACCCAAGGGGAAGGGATGTGCGCTGGCGCAGTGGGGATCACACGAAACACGGCGTGGAGTGTTTCCGGAAACCTCCTGACCCTGGATTGGGAAGGCGCCAATGGGCAGTTACAGGTCTATGAGAAAATGTAGCGGGTGGGATTGAGGATTACAGGGCATGCCCGGCCCCGTATCCGCCATGGCTAACTTCGTGAAAAAAGAGGCTTTCAGGCCATCTGTGAAGATAATTATCAGAATTGACACTCCATTATGAAATTGATAAACTTAGAAGACACTGTTCAGCAGTATTGATAAAGATAAAGATGGCTTTTTAAAGCCACTGACATATAGATATTAACCAGGTGACCATTTAGTGGGGGGTCGAGATGGAATTTACGATCGATCGGGGCGAATTCCAGAGGGCGCTCCAGCGCGCCCAGGGCGTGGCTTCTTCCAAGGGGCCGATGCCGATTCTTTCCAACGTGCTGATCGAGGCGGAGGAGGGGGGCGTCTCCATTTTCGCCACCAATCTAGACATTGGGCTCAAGGGCCGCTATCAGGCCAAGGTCGCCTCCAAAGGCAGGACCACAGTTCTGGCGAAGAAGCTGTACGACATCGTGCGCGAGCTGCCGGAGGGGGAAGTGGTTGTCAAACTGGATGACGACTCGCGGTGCCGGGTGATCTGCGGCAAGTCCAAGTTCAATCTGGCCACTATAGACGCTACCGACTTCCCGGAGTTTCCCGGTTACGATTCTGGCTCATTGGCTCCTCTGGATGGTGAGATGCTCTCCGAGATGATCCGCAAAACCCAATTCGCCGTCAGTCAGGACGAGACGCGGATGACGCTCAATGGCGCTCTTCTGGAAGTGAGCCCCACGAAAGTGCGGATGGTGGCCACCGACGGGCACAGGTTGGCTTTTATCGAGAGGGAAGGGGCATTCAATGTTTCTGATACTGAGAAGTCGATAATAGCCAGGAAGGCGATCGCCGAACTGTCCAAGATGCTTGCCGAGGGGGAGGATGAGACATTCAAATTCCACCGTCACGACAACCATATAATCTTCGAAAAAGGCTCCCAGGTACTGGCCATCCGGCTGATTGAGGGGGCGTATCCCAATTACGATCAGGTGATCCCGAAAGAATTCACAGGAGAGGCCACGTTACCGGTGTCCGAGTTCGTTCACGGACTGCGGCGGGTGGTCACCCTGGCCGATGAGAAGTCCCACATGATCCGGTTCACTTTTTCCGAGGGGAAAGTGGAGCTTCTAAGCGAGGGAGGAGAGATCGGCGAGGCCCGGGATGAAATGGCTATAGAATATAGCGGCAAGGAGTTTGTGGTGGGACTGAACGCGTATTACCTTCTTGATATATTGAACATAATCGGCCACGAGAATGTGGTGCTGAAAATGCAGAACCAACTGAGCCCTGTGCTGGCTAAATCCCCAGCGGACCCTGGCCTTTTGTGTATAGTGATGCCGATGCGGCTGTAACTTGTTGTATACATGGGTTGTAAATAATTTTGGCATTAGCTGGACATTTGTCCTAACTATTCTTTCTTCTTTCCCCTATATTTAAGTCATCCCCATTCCCCGCCACAGGTTTGTCCTGGAGCGAGGTTTAAGATGAGAAATTTTAAAACAACCGGGCGGGAAAGCGAGGGGCTTTGCCAAGATGCGCCCACGCCGGTCTCCCTGCCCGGAAGATTCCCCCGGATTTTAAATCAACGGCCAGGCTTCACCCTGCTGGAGATCCTGGTGTCGGTGGTGGTTCTGTCGGTAGGCATCCTCGGTGTCACCGCCATGCAGACCGCATCCTTGAATGGTCAGTTGCTGACGCGTAACCTCGGAACCGCATTCAACGTGGTTCATGACGCGCTGGACAGAATGCAGACCAATTCGGAGAACATCACCAACTACATCAACAACAACTACACACAGCCTTTCACCGTGACGGCCAACATAACCGATGCCAACCCATCGGACAATGGGGAGAGGCCTACGTCCGGGTCCACGGCGGCGGCCGATTACGACGCTATTTACATGGCTATGCTGGATATGAAGCTTTCCAGCGGTGTACTGACCATTCAGCTTTCCAACGATGATCCATACACCGGTGTTGATTCGGCGGTAGCCAAGCTAACCTGGAATTACAAAGGGAAAACAAAAACATGCGAAGTTCGTACAATACTTATCAAGGAGGGCAGGTGATGGCCGCCCGTCGCCCCGCCGCCACGGTGGCCGGGTTTACAATGATTGAGCTTTTGATCGCCATGTCGATGGCCTCGGTGTTGATGCTCTCCATGGTGCAGATGTTCCGTAGCAACAGGATCGCTTACGATCTGGTGGCTGACGTCAGGGGAATGGAGCAGAACTCCAGGATAGGGATGGACTTTATGTCCCGGGATTTCCGGAAAGCCGGTATGGGCGCCCACCAGGATATCCCCTTTATGCCCGTGGACAACGCGGACACAACGACCTGGGCCGCCCGTAACGCCGGCCTGGCCGCGCTTGACCATGCTCTTTTGCCGGGGACGGACCTGACCGAAATGTTCTGGGGTTATCTTCCGATCCCGATATGCGTGGAGGTGAATGGCACGGGCCCGACCGGCTTTAACACCAATAACGCCAATATGAAGATTCCCCGGATTTCGCTGATGGGCCTGCCGG